>DJNB01000047.1:0-2625 GCA_002435545.1 Lachnoclostridium sp. UBA6475 | reverse complement strand
CAATGTTTCCACATCATTCTTCCTGCAATAACCATAAAAACAGGAATTATCATATCGCATATTAACATAAACCACCAAAACCACATAAAATTCACCTCCAGCATAATCAGCTATTCTCTTATTTTGAAATAGAAACACATCACGGATAAAAAAACTGAAACTTCTATTTCTGCTGCCATGTCATTACATAATCCTTTTCCCCAGTAGCTTCATCCAAACCACTATACTGAACCTCAAATCCTTCTCTTTGATAAAAGGATATTGCCCGTGTGTTTTTTTGGTATACGTTCAAAAATAATTTGTTTCTTTTACCCTTTGCATAATTCAGCAGAATTTTACCTATCCCCTGCGATTGCATTTCATCCGAAACAAAAATGCCCTCAATATATTCCTCATTCATTCCTATAAAGCCCTGTATTTTTTGATTATCCTCATAAACATAGACCGTTGCCTGTAATAGCAGTTGTTTTACTAATTCAAAATTACTTTTCCAATATTGTGCAGGGATAAAATCATGTGCTTTTATATTAGAATCCAGCCAAATATCTGCTACTTTAATTACATCTGTTTTTTGTAATTTTCTTATCATGATCACTACCTCTATTAAACTAAACCTGTGGAAAACTTTTCATAACAAATTCATAAGCTTCTTTTGAATATTTAAATATTTTTACCTTCTCACCAAAAATGCTCAATTCCTGCAATAACCCTCTTTTCATTTGGTTAAAGTCCAAAACCCATTTAATATATCCCAAAGAGAACGGGCGGCGGAATGTCTCCGTATCGTTGCGTAGTTTTTCAATGGCAAGCTCGATATATTGATAGATCCCATCCAAGTGTTCAAACCATATTTCTCCACCTGCAAACGGAAGAATAAATGATTTTTCCTTACCCCCCGGTAATTCATCCGGATTCTTATCAACAACTCGTGACTTATCTTTTTTTGAAAAACATAGTATATCCCCCCTCATAACAAATAATTTCTATTTTAATTTCCATGAATAAAGTTCTTCATATGGATTTACTCTTGCTAACACAATTTTTTCAACGGTTGCTTCAAATGCTGTAAACTTTTCCTGTACAATAGCAAATGCTTCTTGTAAGGCAGGCGGAGTCAGTTTTACGGCAATTGCTGCATGGGGAACCCACTGGTTTGGCAGATACTGCCCTCTATTGCCAACATCAGCATACTTTAATAACCGTTCATTTACCAGACTGCACGTATTCTGTAAATATTGATTCAAAACCGGACCAAGATAAATTACAAGTGGATTGAACACGCCAATATTGGCAAACCAGATCACATCTTTGTTTATTATTTTTACAATATTTTCCATCTCTGTAAGTAACGCTTCTTCCTTATCACTTACAAGAGCACAAACTGTTACATGCGGTGGAATATTTATCTGTTTCATGTAATCACAGCCTGTTTTCTCTGCCACTTCATCAATAAGATTCTGAATTGTTTTTTCGGTCTCTTTATCAAATTTCAATGTTACTGCATAATTCATCCTATGGTCTCCTTATACAAAAATAGCAGGCGCCATAATATACGAACTTCGTTCGTGGGCGTCTGCCTGTGTGATAAGGAATCCTCCCAGCTTCGCTGGGTCCCTCCTTACCACAATTGGTCATCAGGACTCCTCCCACCTGCGGCGGGTCCCTCCTCACCACTATATAAGTAGCAGGCGCCATAATATACGAACTTCGTTCGTGGGCGTCTGCCTGCGTGATAAGGAATCCTCCCATCTTCGATGGGTCCCTCCTTACCACAATTGGTCATCAGGACTCCTCCCACCTGCGGCGGGTCCCTCCTCATGACAAAACATGGACCTGGCGGGAATCGAACCCGCGTCCAAACCGGAATCCCATGTACTTCTACTATCATAGTTCATTTTTTTACATTCCCTCCGCCTGACGAGAATGAACACCCTTCAGGTTTTAGTAGCTTCATGATACGCCCATGCACGCAAAGCTTAATGCATGTCGTTTCCTACATCGTTGATGCCTGGGTCTTAAAGTGTAGGTGCCTTAAGTCAGACAGCTGCCATTAGGCAGCGTATGCTAAATTATCTTCAGCGTTTAATTTTAATCCATGTTTTAACGTGGTCACGGTCCACGGATAGCTTCTCCATCTTCAGCCGGCCTGTCGAAACCAGTACAAGCCCGTACTGTGATAGCAATCATAGCAGAACTATCGCACTTTGTCAAGTACTTTTCTGTCTTTTTTTCCACTTTCTGTATGCGGAAGTTTTTCCACAATCTGGCAGCAATACGGCAGTTCATAATTCGCAAGGGTTTGTTTCAAATGCGCATAAATTTTTTTCTCGCTTTCCGGCAAACACAAAGCCTCTCTGTCACATACTGTCACCCATGCCGCTGCCCGCATTTCGCCATCCTTTTCTACAACCGCGGCAATTGCCTCCTCGATAAACGGAATGTCTTCCAAGGCTCTTTCTATCTTAAGAAGCGACACCTTCCGTCCCCGTATGCTGACGATATCGTCTTTTCTTCCATCAAAATACAGATTTCCCTCCTTATCCATATGCCCCAGATCGTTCAGACTAAAAGGGCACAAAGTTCCCTCCACATGATAGGGTGTCGTAACAAAGATCTCACCGTCTT
>DJNB01000191.1 GCA_002435545.1 Lachnoclostridium sp. UBA6475 | reverse complement strand
GCATTCTGCAGCCACTTCACGGATGATGTAGATTGCTTCTGCCTCCAATTCGTCAAGATGTGAAAACTCACTCATATCTGTGTCCTTCCTTTCTCTAGTACTTGTTTGATTCTTTTTTGTTGATGATAACCTGTTCTTTGCTGCCATCTCTTCGCAATATATTCCAGTATAACTGATTTTCTTCAGAAAGTACAGTCATCTTGCTTCCCATACCTCCAATATCTGCTCCCAGGTAAAGAGCGATTGCGCCAAACCAGCACTCTTTGATACAGGATGAGCATCCCCAGCAGTCTTTCGGGTACTTGATATAGGCCTTTTTGTCGTCGTCCATCTTGATCAGACTTCCCGGACAAACTTTCGCGCAGGCGGTACAGCCCTTGCACAATGCCTTGTTAATTGCTATGCTCATAATGCTCCTCCCTTCCAACCAGTTCTCGGAAGCGGATGACGATCTCGCCATCTTCCATTCTGGAATTTACATATTTTAACCAACTCTGGTCTTTTTTAGGATAATCTAAATTTTCGGCAAAACTGTGCCATCTTGTCTCTTTTCTTGCTTCCAAATGTGCAATAACGGCAAGACACACGGTAAGCCGTTCTTTCAGTTCGTATACGAACATCAGTTCGTGCATATCTTCCGCCGCAACATCCTCGCTGAGTTCGATCAGCTGTTTGATCTTGTCCTTCGCAAGTGCCAGCTGCTTTTCATTAAACTGGTAATGCGTCGAAATTCCTCCGGCGTAATTGTCCATGACTTTCTGCATCGCCTCTTCTAAGGCTTCGACGGTAAACATATCGTTGCTTCCTGTCAAATAATGGTTATATTCTTTTATCTTTTCTTCCAATGCCGTTTCTTCTTCTGCCTCATTTACCGGCAGTTCCTGTCCGGCATCCAGTTCTTTTACCATATGAAGTGCCGCGATCTCGCCTTCGACCATTGCGCCGGTCACGTATTTCTGCGGACATCCTCCGGCGACATCTCCTGCCGCATACAGTCCGTGGATCGTCGTCTGGCGGTCGGTGTCCACCCAGTATCCGCTGGCGGTATGTCCGCCCACGATATAAGGTTCCGTTCCCTCGATCTCAACATTCTGCTCGCTCGGTTTCTTACCGGATTCGATCCATTTGAGTGTCTGGCTTGGTGCCATGTTGAGGTAGGCTTTTTTCAACGACTCGTCCTGCTCGTCGCTGATTCCTTCGGTCCGCAGGTAGCAAGGGCCTCTTCCTTCCAGATTTTCCATCACGGTTCCATACACCCGCTCTGACGTCGTCAGACCGTATTTATCTTCGTAAACTTCGCCTTTTGCGTTGACCTGCTTTGCGCCGACGCCCTGTGCGATCGTTCCGGTCGGTGCGATCGTATCTTTGCACCGGAGGGCGATAAAGCGCATCTCAAAGGTTGTCATCTCGGCTCCGCTCCGAATCCCCATCGCATATCCTGCGCCGGTGTTAAATGGCGGATACCACATTTTATGTCTCGAAAATCCCGGATTGTTCGGACGGTAAAGCCCTGCCGCTCCGCCGGTCGCACAAAGTACTTTCTTTGCACGGATCTCGTAAGCGGTGTTTTCTTCCATCGAAAATCCAAACGCTCCGCGGATCGTATTATCCTCCACAATGTAATCGGTTATATTGATCCGGTTTAATACGGTCACATTCGGAAGGCTCTCAACTGCCGAAGCCAGCAGCGGTTTCATATTTTCGCCGTTGATCTTTATATTGCGATTTCCGCGTGCGACGTATTCTCCCTTTTCATCTTTCAAAATGACAAGTCCGAGTTGTTCCATTTTTTCCGTTACCCGGTTGAGTCCCTCTGACATTGTCATGAGCAGATCTTCTCTCACGATGCCATCCGCGTCTTTTTTCGCATATTCCACATAATCTTCCGGCTTTCTGCCCTTTACGATATACGCGTTGATCGCGTTGACACCGGCAGCCAGGCAGCCGCTCCGCTTAATATTTGCTTTTTCCGCAATAATGATCGAATAATCGGATTTTTCGCGGATCGTCAATGCGGCGTAACATCCTGCCGTTCCTCCACCAACGATCAAAATGTCCGTGTGAAGTATTTTTTTATTTTCAATCTGCATCGCAGCTCCTCCTTGTTTTTGCTGTTCTTTTTGTGTTGGCAATTTGCTGGCTTATTAGCTTCCCTACGGGATGCTCCGCAGCTTACGCTGCTCCCGCATCCCTACAAAAACTCGAACTCCGCGGCTCTGCCGCTCCCTTCTCGTTTTTGTGCGGGTCTCAAGGTTTTCATTTTTTCCATGCAAGCATGGAAAATGAAAACTTTGAGACCCTTGGGCAGCTAAATGTAGAATACATCCTGTTCCTGCATTTCTTTGTTTTCGAGCAGATACGTCTGTGCCTCGTCAAATACATACAATCGGTAGATCAGCACATGTACCGTCTCGCCGACAGCCACTAGATCTTTTTCCAGCGATCGCTCGCCGACAACCTCAATTCCGTTAATATCAACGGTGATGTCGATGCGGTTTCCGCGGAATACCACGTCTTTTACGACGCCCGTTTCTGCTGCACTGATGTACTGATCCAGTTTTCCACTCTTTGATATTTTTATAAATTCCGGCCGGATGACGGCTCTGTCTGCCCCCTCGACCCGGTCGAACCCTTTTAATTTTCCATATTCTTCCACCACCGAAGATCTGCCGATGAATTTGGCGACAAACGGGGTTCCCGGTGATTTGTAAATTTCTACCGGCGTTCCCATCTGCTCGATGGTTCCGTGGTTCGTAATGATGATCTCATCGGCTACTTCCACCGCCTCATCCTGATCGTGAGTGACGAAAATACTCGTAATTCCAAGTTTTTCTACCATTTCTTTGAGCCAGCTCCGCAGCTCCGTTCTTACTTTGGCATCGATCGCCGCAAACGGTTCATCCAGCAAAAGTACCTGTGGATTTGGCGCCAACGCTCTCGCAAATGCCACTCTCTGGCGCTGCCCGCCGGACAACTGATTCGGATACCGTTTTTCCATCCCCGAAAGTCCGGTTAATTCGAGAAGTTCTTTGACTCTCTCTTTAATCTGTTTTTTCGGCATCTTCTGCAATTCCAGACCAAACGCCACATTGTCAAAAACCGTCATATATCGGAACAATGCATAATTTTGAAATACAAATCCGATGCCCCGCTTTGATGCCGGAATGTCATTGACCCGTTTTCCGTCGATGAAGATATCTCCGGAATTTGGATTTTCCAGCCCTGCGATCATTCGCAGAAGTGTCGTTTTTCCGCTTCCGGAAGGTCCGAGAAGCGCAACCAGTTTTCCCTTTTCAATGCCGAAACTCACATTGTCGGAGGCAAGGAAATCGCCGTATCGCTTGTATATGTTCTTCATTTCTACGTACATTGCTTACCGCCCTTCCTTTCCTTTGTCCCGGTGTTCGAGAATATTTCTTGCGATCAGTAAGATCACCGCCAGGATCACCAAGATCGAAGATACGGCAAATGCCGCCGTGATCGAAGTATCCGTTCCTGACATATATAATGCATCAATTTCCAGCGGAAGTGTAAATGTCTCGCCCCTTGTCTTTGACAGGGCATTGACGGCGCCAAATTCGCCTAACGCTCTCGCTGTACATAAGATAATACCATAAATCAGTCCCCATTTCATCTGTGGAAGCGTAATTTTTCGAAAAATTTTATATCCGCTCGCTCCCATCAGAGCCGCCGCCTCTTCTTCATCCTTTCCCTGTGCATTGAGAATCGGGATCAATTCCCTTGATACAAATGGGAAGGTAACAAAGATCGTCGCCAGCACGACACCCGGAATCGCAAAAGTAATGCGGATGTCCGTTCCGAGCCATTGGTTCACTGCGCGGATCGCGGGATAAAACCATCCGAGCCGCCCAAACGTCATCAGATAGGCAAGTCCTACAATAACCGGCGATATCGAAAACGGAATGTCAATGAGCGTCGCCAGGATCTGCTTCCCGCGAAAGGAAAATTTTGTCAAAAGCCATGCGGCGCAGATTCCAAAAAACGTATTTACGATGACCGCGATCACCGTCGCCAGAATCGTTACGCCAAGAGCGCTTCGCACATATTCCGTTGAAATCGCCTCCAGATAAAAACCGATTCCCTCTTTCAGGGAACTGGCGATCACCGAAGCCAATGGGATCACAAGCATCAATACGAGAAATGCCACCGTTATGGTAATCATCAGCCGTTTTGTCCGCCGCTTTCCGCGTTCGAGTTTTTCCTGTTCGCTCATGGCTATCCTCTCCTACAACAAATTTGTTCTCGCTGACTGTCTCGCCTGCACGATATTGACAAAAAGCAAAAGCAGGAATGACAGGATCAGCATGACAAATGCGATCGCCGTCGCACTTGCATAATCAATATAACTTAATTTTTGCATAATAACATAAGAAATCACCTGCGTCTTTTCCTTTGCGCTGTTTCCGGAAATGTAAATGACACTGCCGTATTCGCCGATTCCTCTGGCAAAAGCAAGGCCAAATCCGGTCAGCAGTGCCGGCCGTAACTCCGGCAAAATAACGGAAAAGAACGTCTTTCTCGGTGTCGCGCCAAGCATATATGCCGCCTCTTCGTACTGGCCGTCCATTTTTTCAAGAACCGGCTGAACCGCTCTTATGACAAATGGCAGTCCGACAAAGATCAACGCGATCACAAGTCCGAGATGGGTATAGGTTACTTTAATTCCAATTTTTTCCAGTCCGCTTCCAAGCCAGCCGCTTTCCGAATACAATTTCGAAAGCGTAATGCCGGCAACTGCGGTCGGCAGGGCAAATGGAAGTTCAATGAATCCATCTAAGATCCGTTTTCCCGGAAAATCGTATTTGACTAACGTCCACGCTACGATCAGTCCAAACACCGCATTGAGCACCGCTGCCACAAACGAACAGCCGATGCTGGTAAGAAACGCATTCCGCACATTCGGTTTCCAGAGCAGCGCGAAAAACTCACGCGGGGAAATCTGAAGCGAATGCACAAGCACGGATGCCAGCGGAATGAGCACAATGAGCGAAAGCATCGTTACGACAATTCCCAAAGTGCATCGATAACCCGGTATGACTCTGGCTTTTTTCACTTTTTTTGGTATATCTGCCTGTTTCATCTTCTCTCGCTCCTGTTATTCTAGTATTCGTAAATCTCATCAAACATGGCACCATCGTCAAAATATGTCTCGTAGGCTTTGTCCCAGCCGCCGTAATCTCCGATGTTCCACATCTTGATCGACAGGTCGTATTTGTCTGAAAATTCCTGTAAGACTGCTTCATTGGAGGGACGGTAGCCATTTTCCCCAATGAGCCGCTGGGCTTCGTCGCTGTACAAATATTGTAAATATCTGGTACTTACTTCCTCGCTCTGATTCATTCTGGCATTGTCATCGACCACCGCCACACTCGGCTGCGCCAGTATGCTGACCGAAGGATTGATCATCTCGTATTCGCCCGGATAAGAGTCCAATGTCGCCAATGCCTCATTTTCCCAGGCGATCAGCACGTCGCCCTTTTTGTTTTCTACAAATGTAGTAGTCGCTCCTCTTGCGCCCGAATCCATGACGGACACATTTTGATACAGCGCTTTCATAAACTGCTTTTCTTTCGCCGCATCGTTCCACGTCGTCTTCGCATAACTGAGAGCCGCCAGGAAATTCCAGCACGCTCCGCCGCTGCTCTTTGGATCCGGTGTAATGACTTCCACACCATCTTTTACCAAATCCTGCCAGTCTTGAATCTGCTTCGGATTTCCTTTTCGTACCAAAAATACGATCGTCGATGTGTAAGGAGCACTGTCTTTGTCAAATTCTTTCTGCCATCCGGCATCGATCAGCCCCGTTTTTTCAATCAATGTGATGTCATGCTCAAGTGCCAGCGTAACGACATCGGCATTACATCCTTCCACGACGGATCTTGCCTGGCTTCCGGAACCTCCGTGCGACTGTATGACCCGCACTTTCTTTCCGAAATTCTTTTCATAATATTGTTCAAATAACACATTGTATTTTTCGTAAAATTCTCTCGTCGGATCGTAGGAAACGTTGGTGATCGTCAGCTCATCGCCGTTCTTTTTTCCGCAGCCACCAAGTCCGACTACCATTCCGGCTGTCATTGCCACGATAAGCACCGCGGACAATATTCTGTGTTTTCTTTTCTGCATAAAATCCTCTGCCTTTATACGATAAATAAGGAAGTAGAAAGATATCTCTCGCCGGTATCCGGGAGCAGTACCACGATGTTCTTGCCCTCATTTTCCGGACGTTTGGCAAGTTCTGTCGCCGCGTACAATGCTGCGCCGGAAGAAATTCCCACAAGCACACCGTCGGTTCTTGCAATCTTTCTTGCTGTCTCGAATGCATCGTCATTTTCCACTTTTATGATCTCATCCAACACTTTCATTTCCAGTACACCCGGCACGAAACCGGCGCCGATTCCCTGAATTTTATGTGGTCCCGGTTTTCCTCCGGAAAGCACCGGTGAACTTGCCGGCTCTACGGCTACGACTTTGACGTCCGGATTTTTCTCTTTCAATGCCAGTCCGGTTCCGGTTACGGTTCCGCCGGTTCCGACTGCCGATACGAAGATGTCTACCTTTCCATCGGTATCTCTCCAGATCTCCTGTCCGGTCGTCTTTTTGTGGATTTCCGGATTCGCCTCATTTTCAAACTGCTGTGGAATAAAGGCATTTCCATATTCTTCCTTTAATGCTTCTGCTTTTGCGATCGCGCCTTTCATCCCTTCGCGTCCCGGTGTGAGCACGATTTCTGCCCCCAGCGCCGATACGATCTTACGTCTCTCCACACTCATCGTATCCGGCATCGTAAGAATCAAATGCAGTCCTTTGGCTGCTGCCACAAACGCAAGTCCGATTCCTGTATTTCCGCTTGTCGGCTCGATAATAACGGTGTCGGCGTTGATCTTGCCATCTTTGATCCCCTGCTCGATCATCGCGCCTGCCACACGGTCTTTCACGCTTCCCAGCGGATTAAAATATTCCAATTTTGCGATCACTTTCGCTTTTAATTCATTCTCTTTTTCATAATTTGTCAGCTCCAGCAATGGAGTGTTTCCAATCAACTCTGTCAACTGCTTTGCAATCTTTTCCATAATCGTTACCGCCCTTCCTCTGGTTTTCATATTGCGATATGCAACATGCTGATGCATGCGCAGGTCAGCACGCTTCACTTATTTGCTGAAACTATCATATCATCTTTATCCTACTAAGTCAATAGGAATTATGGAAAAAGTAAAATTTTTTGAGAAAAACCGTCATTAAAAAGGGGCAGGGAACTAACAAAACGGTTAATTTCCTGCCCTTTCAAGGCTTTTATTTCATTTCTGCCTGATGATTATTTGAATTTTGACTTTTTATTGGCACCCTTCTTAATCAACATTTTCTTATATGTCTTAAGCAGTTTCTTTGGAACCTTAAACTGTGCTTTTTTATAAATGCCTTTGAACGCCTTTGCACCTACGGACTTCGTCGTAAGTTTTGTGGATTTGATCGTTACTTTCTTCAAGTTCTTACATTTATAAAATGCTGCTTTTCCAATCTTTACAATGTTGCTGCCAATTGTCACTTTCTTGATGGTAGTGTTGCCATAAAACGCTTTTGCCGCAATGGAGGTTACCTTATAGGTCTTTCCATCAACCGTAACCGTTGCCGGAATTGTTACCTTTGCAGAACCTGCACCGGCAAATGCTACCTCGCCCTCTGATGCACCGCTGCTTGGCTTTGTAACCATATACACACCCGATGGAACAGTTACGTAATCACCTTTTACATAGGTATCTGTATTCGTATCTGTGCCATTATCTGTAGTGGTTCCGGTTGGTTTGCTTGTAGCAGCCGGTTTGTTGGTAGTCGTTGGAGCAGCAGTTGGTTTACTTGTAGCATTTGGTTTGGTTGTGCCGCCTGTAGTGCTTCCGGTTGCAGGAATCGTCTCGGTTTTCGTTGTTTTACATACCGTACATTTATATGTCCTGATTCCCTCTGTTGTACTGGTCGGCTTCTTTGTAATGGTTCCGGAATTCCATGTATGATCTGTCTTCGGAATAACGCTTCCTTTATTGACAATTTCTTCACATATCATACAGTATCTGTCGCCGGTATATCCTTCTTCCAGACAAGTTGCCTTTTTACTGTTCTTGATAGTAGTTAATTCATGCTTACAATCCGGCTTTGGCGTACTCTGGTTCTCGTTTACCGTTATGTCATAGGTTGTTGTGTAGCCATTACATTCCACCGTAACCGTCTGTTTTCCGGTCTTATTCATGTCATAACCACTATATGTGATCTTCGCATCTTCTACGAGCACTTCGCTATCATCCGACATAATATAATAAACTTCATTATTCTCGTCGAATTCACTTCCCTGTACATAAGTTGTTACCTTTGGAACGACCTTAATGCCTTCGATATCCGGTTTTTCCATCACTTCAACCTCATACGTTGTCTGGAATCCCTGATAATCTACCGTTATTGTCTGTTTACCAAGTTTGTTCGGATCATAACCGCTTGCTGTACCAAGTCCTTTTCCTGCATTATAAAGATCCGTCGCCGTTGATTCACCAAAGCCAAAACCGCCGCCGGAAACATTCGTGTATTTGAATCTTAATTTATAATACAGATCATAATTGGTGTCCAGTTCCTCTCCAAGAACATATTTTGTTTTGGCATTTTTAATTTCAATACTTTCTACTGTATTTACCAAAGAGGACCAGGATGGATCAACACAGTGGCTGATTCCAAGATGTGTCGCTGTGATACCATAATAGGTGTAAGATGGCTTTTGTCCTGACTTATTCTTTTCAGAACCTTCCCCATAATACGTATTGCCGCAGTCCCATGTGGTATCGATGTAATGCCAGCTGCCATCGTAGTATACGGCATTCCATTCATGGTTGGTTATCATATTACCGTTTGAATCATAAGGAACATCATCTACTTTCGCTACACCTTCAACAGAGATACAAGGAATCCCGGCTGCACGGAACATTACCTGTGCAAGTCTTGCAAATCCCGAACATACACTTCTCTTATTGTTAAACGTATCCTTTACCGGATCGATCTTAATAAGCCCGGTGCTGTTTAACAGTTCGTAGTCATACGCAATATTTTCACAAATCCAGTCATGGATTTTTTTAATCTTCTTTTCGTCAGAACCATTTCCGGCTACTTCCTTTGCCGTGTTAACAATGTCAACATAATTATCCGCACTTATCGCAGTAAGCAGCGCAGGATTGACATAATCCTCCGGGTTACATGTCTCATTTAATCTATTGAGGAAATCCTGATTCTCCTTTCCCCAGTATGTGTATAATGACGGCACGCCATCCTGAATCGTAACGTAAACCGCTGCGGTCCACTCTGTATAATTACTTACACCGATACCATTCTTTACATTAAGATACGCCATATATTGGCCATCTTTAAGCGCTTTAAGATTTGGCGTATCAAAGTCAGCAGTCACGGTACATTTCGTATCTTCAAACTCAGCAAAACCAGATAATACGCTCTTACTGTCGCCATACATATACAGATAGGCAACCCAGTTTCTTCCCGTAAGTGCGCCAATACCGGCGTCCGCATCCGCAATATTAAATGTCAGCTTATTATCCTCTAATTTAGCATTCCATTCGTAAACATCATCATTTAAAATCTCGGATGATTTTTCTTCTGTAAACAACTGTTTCTCTGCTGCCTGTGCCGTATCCGGTACGCCGATCACACCAATCATACCGATTACCAGACTTAACATCATCAGCCAGGCGATACATTTGTTTGTCTTCTTTTTGACTGTACTCATAAGTTGTCCTCCTTTTTCCATATAAAATTTATTATAAATGTATTAATACATTTCGTTTAATCAATGGCAGCCGCTGCAACCGCCGCAGTCTCCACCACAGCCGCCGGGAAATTGTCCCTGCCCGCAATTTGGCGTATTATCCGTCGCAAGCACACCCTGCAGGAACTGCGCCACCGCAAGATCGGCTTCGCCGCTCACTCCCGGCACGACAAGGATTCCTTCTTCACTGAGTGCAAGCATCGCGCCCTCGCCGACACCGCCGCAGATCAGCACTTTGACATCTCCTTTTGCCAGAAATGACGCCATCGCCTCATGTCCGTTGATCGCAGAGGTATTAAGTACCATAGCCCCCGTCAATCCACTCTCGCCAAATTCATAAATCTTAAAAGCGTCGGTGTGTCCAAAATGCGGAAACACTTCCCCCGTCTGCTCATCATACGTTACTGCTATTTTCATTCTATGTTTCTCCTCTATTTATTGTGATTTGATCCACTTTCCTGCATCATTCCGATATATTATGCTTCCTTCGTCAATGTCTTCCTGATAAAGATAACCATCCGCGATCTCGGTTTTCGTCCGCGTGCCATCCTGCACACTCCGCAGTGTCACTTTCGCCATCGGCACCGCTCCGTCCGGTCTTCCTTCACAGCCAAAATCCGGCTCTTCGATCTCTATCACTTCGTATTTATGCATAGTTCTCCTTTCGCCCCGTTCATTCTACATCTGTAGTGTCTGGTACGGCGGTTCCGGCACTTTGTGTTGTTTCAAGGCTGTCATACAAAAACAAAAAGCAGGATACGGGAATCGAACCCGCCTATCCAGCTTGGGAAGCTGGCGCCCTACCGATAGACTAATCCTGCCTAAACTCATCCGCTACCGCATGAATGCTCCACTACGCCTACGCAATCGAAAAAAGAGTCATGGGTAATACGGCAAATGCCGCACTCGCTCTGAACGGATGAATTACTTTCATTATACCACCATTATTTTCAAAAATCCAGTCCCAAATCAGCAGATCTCATTGCTGTCAAGGATCACCGTAAATGGCCCGTCGTTCAGAAGTTCTACCTTCATATCCGCGCCGAATTCGCCCTGCTCGACGACCGGAATCTCCTTTTTGCACTCGTCAATGATATACTCTACCAGCGGTTCTGCCATCACCGGCGCGCCCGCTTTGGTAAACGACGGACGGTTTCCCTTTTTGCAGTCCGCATAAAGGGTAAACTGGGAGATAAGCAAAAGTTCTCCTCCCACATCTTTCAGTCCGAGATTGGTTCGCCCTTCGGAATCCTCGAAAATCCGCATATTGACAAGTTTTCTTACGAGTTTATCCGCAATTTCCCTCGTATCATCTGCTCCGATTCCGATCAGAACCATAAAACCTTTTCCTATTTTTCCGCGCACCCCGCCATCGATCGTAACCGACGCATGGCGCACTCTCTGTATCACAAAACGCACTCGTCTTTCTCCTTCCAATTTTTGGTAATGCCCCAAATTAATAAAAATACAACTGGTGCTCCACCAGCTTTTCTCCTTCGTAGACCAGACGCAGCGAAAAGAACCGCTTTTCATCTTCCACTAGCAGTTTCAGAAAAATCGCATCGCCTTCCCAGGTCGGCAGTCCCAGCACCGTCTCTTTGTCCATCCAGGCAAGATCGCCCTCCGCACACTCCTTCAATTCTCCTTCGAAGCCATCCGCCGTAAAAAGACACATCATCTCCGGCTCCATCCGGTCACACACAAACGTGATCAAGCCGCGGAACCGATACTTTGTCAATGTCAGCCCCGTCTCTTCCTTTACTTCGCGCAGCAGGCAGTCCTCCGGCCCTTCTGTCCCTTCTGCATGTCCACCGACACCGATCCATTTATTTTTATTGATGTCCTTCTTCTTTTTCGTCCGGTGAAGCATCAGATATTTTCCATCTTTTTCGATGTAACAGAGCGTGGTAAGTTTCATGCCCTGTGTCTGCTTCCCGCCAAAATTACGGTTAAATTCGTTAAAATTATACATCTCATAAGAGCGGCACAACACAGCAAAATGTATCTTTCTAAAATAATTTTCTGCCCTTTTTCCGGCAATGTTCATCTCCGTAACTGCCTTATAAAACAAGTCTGAGACAAGCCGCGCATCATTTCCAAATGCTCCACAGCCAAATGCTCCAAGCACCAGATTTTCATATCCGGCATACGCCGCTGCCAAAAGCATCCCTTCGATGCGGTGATACAAAAGTTCCTCATATTCTTTTGCACTGACCGTAACACCACCGTGCGAGATCATCGGTGCCGCACACGTCAGAACCGACACAACCGTACTCTCCGGCAGAAGCCGTCCCCGCTCATCTTTGATAATTTCCACCTGCGGGGTAATCATCAGCGCATCCGTCGCCATATAGCTCTGTTTTTCCCTATTATAAATATAATACGGCGCCGCCCCCTCGGATTCCAGCGAACACAGCAGCGAACTCTTGCGGCAGAGATCTTCTTCCTGTGCTCTCGCCCCTTTCCGCACACCGCCTCCCGGATGTACCGGATTGGCAAGATTCAACACGAGCACTTTCTGCTCATTCATCTCTCGCGCCACCGAAAATGAATCTTTATTTACACACTTAAATTCTATTTTCCGCGCTTCATGAAAATGGCTCATTTTGTCCGGCGATACGCGGAGTTTTTCCAGTTCTTCCGGCAGAAACACCCGGATTTTCTCCCGTTCTTCCTTCGAAAGTTTTACCGGAATCTGCTTGTCGCCGATTTCATAAAACCCCCGCTCAAAAATCCCCAATGTATCCAATAACATCTCAATATTCTCTATTCTCATTGTTCGCTCCCCTTGTATTTTTATTGTAAATCGTAACTATTCAGGATCCAATGTATGGAACTCAATGAATCGTAGTGCTTGCACGTAAGAGACTTTGAGTTCCATACATTGAGATCTGAATAGTTACTT
>DJNB01000035.1:3315-11928 GCA_002435545.1 Lachnoclostridium sp. UBA6475 | reverse complement strand
CTTAGGGGACTTCTCCTCAAGAAGTCCCCTAAGCGGGGCTTGGGGCAGAGCCCCAAGGTCTTACCCCCCACCCCATAGAAAGGAGGAGTACCCATATGGTAACAGTCGAATCGGTCGAGAAGCATAGCGCGGCGGCAGCGGCGGGAATCGCGGCAGGGGACACGCTGGTCAGCATCAACGGACATGGCGTGAGAGACGTCCTCGATTACCGCTTTTATATGACCGATACAAGCGTCCGCCTGATTCTTACGCGGAACGGGAAAGAGTACGCAGTCAAAATCAATAAAGGCGAGCACGACGACGTGGGCATGGAGTTTGCGACTCCGCTCATGGATAAGAAGCATACCTGCGCAAATAAGTGCGTCTTTTGCTTCATCGACCAAATGCCAAAGGGAATGCGGGAAACCCTCTATTTCAAGGACGACGATGACCGCCTCTCCTTCCTCCACGGAAACTACGTCACCCTGACCAACCTGCACGATGAGGACATTGACCGCCTCCTCACCATGCACATCTCGCCCGTGAACGTCTCGGTCCATACCACCAACCCCGAGCTGCGCGTCAAAATGATGAAAAACAAACGCGCAGGGGAGGTCCTGAAGTACCTCCCAAGGCTTGCCGAGGGCGGCATCGCACTTTGTACCCAGATTGTCCTTTGTAAGAACCTCAATGACGGAAAAGAGCTGGAAAGCCAGAAACAGGAACTGGCGGAAACTCTGGCACAGATTGATGAAAAACTGGGATCCAGCGAAGAGCAGAATGAACAGGCGAAAAAACTGGTGGAATCTGCCGCAAAGGATCTGGAACAGAGCCAGCAGACACTGGACAAGCGTCAGACCGAACTTTCCGAATTGAAATTGGAGATAGCATCCTGCACGCAGAAAAATACATTTGCTTCGGAAAACCTGTCCCGAATCGAGGCAAGGATCAAAGAACTGGAAGAAGAGTATGCCACGCATACCGATAACCAGACCGATTCCGATGAGCAGGAAGCACAGATGAAAAAGCAGATTGAAGAATTTGAAAAACGTATGGTTCTCTGCCGGAAGGAAATTGAAGAACTGGAAAAAGAAGTAGAAGAAGCTTCCGCTGAAAAAGAGCGTTTGATCGTTTCCCGCAAGGACTTCTTTGAACGCCGTAACGCCATGATGGAACAAATTGGAAATTTGGACAAAGAATGTTTCCGACTTCAATCCAGAAAAGAAAAATTGGAAGAACAGCTTGACTCCCGCGTCAATTACATGTGGGCAGAATACGAGATCACGTATCACAACGCAAAAGAAAATGCGGAAGATACCGGACTTACCTACACACGCATGAAGAGTCAGGTGGCAGATACGAAAAATCAGATCCGTTCCCTCGGAGATGTCAATGTCAATGCCATTGAAGATTACAAGAGTGTCAGCGAACGTTATGAGGTATTGAAAACACAGCACGACGATCTGATCGAGTCCGAAGAAAAACTGACCAAGATCATCGCTGAGTTAGATGAGGAAATGCGAAAGCAGTTTACCGAAAAATTTCAGGAGATCAAATCCCAGTTTGACAAAGTGTTCCGCGAATTGTTTGGTGGGGGAAAGGGTACGTTGGAACTGGTAGAGGAAGAGGATGTTCTGACTGCCGGCATTCGTATCATTGCCCAGCCACCTGGAAAAAAATTACAAAACATGATGCAGTTATCCGGTGGAGAAAAGGCTTTGACAGCCATTGCGCTTTTATTTGCGATTCAGAATCTGAAACCATCTCCGTTCTGTCTGCTTGATGAGATTGAAGCGGCACTTGACGATTCGAACGTAAAGAGGTATGCTAAATATCTACATAAGTTAACGAAAAACACCCAGTTTATCGTTATCACCCACCGACAGGGTACGATGTCTGCCGCCGATGCGTTATACGGTATTACGATGCAGGAAAAAGGGGTTTCGACATTAGTATCCGTTAAATTGATTGAAGAGCAGTTAAAAAATGAAAATAAAAAGGAGAACATGCATGAGTGAAAAAAAAGGATTTTTTGGAAGACTGAAAAGTGGTCTGTCAAAGACCAGAGATTCTTTTGTATCCGGTATGAATGCGGTTTTTTCAGGTTTTTCTGAAATTGATGACGATTTTTATGAAGAGCTGGAAGAGCAGCTCGTTATGGCAGATATCGGAATGGAGACGACGACACGGATCATCGAGGATCTTCAGGAAAAAGTAAAAGAACAGAAGATCAAAGAGGCATCTCTGTGCCGGGAATTGTTAAAAGATTCCATCAAAGAGCAGATGCGCGTTGATGAGGGCGCTTATGATTTTGAAAATAAAAAGTCCGTTGTATTATTTATCGGAGTAAACGGCGTCGGAAAGACAACCAGTGTGGGAAAACTTTCCCATCAGTTGAAAGATTCGGGAAAGAAAGTTCTTTTAGCCGCTGCCGATACATTCCGTGCCGGAGCGATCGATCAGTTAAAAGAATGGTCCAACCGTGCCGGAGTGGAGATCATCGCCGGACAGGAAGGAGCCGATCCCGCTTCCATCGTTTACGATGCGGTTGCAGCAGCAAAAGCCAGAAAAACCGACCTTCTTCTGTGCGATACTGCCGGACGTCTTCATAACAAAAAGAACCTGATGGCAGAACTTCATAAAATATATAAGATCATTGAAAATGAATACGCCGATGCCCATCTTGAAACCTTTATTGTCGTAGATGGAACGACCGGACAAAATGCTTTGGTGCAAGCCAGACAGTTTAGTGAAGTAACCGATATCACCGGCGTTATCTTAACCAAACTCGACGGAACTGCAAAGGGCGGTATTGCGATCGCCATTCAGTCCGAACTGGGAATTCCTGTCAAATACATTGGTATTGGAGAAGGAATTGAAGATTTACAAAAATTTGATGCTGACGCTTTTGTCGATGCATTATTTGAATAAAAATGGAGGACATAACAACCATGATGACACTAGATAAATTTGAAGAAGCAAGCGAACGTGTAAAGGAAGTCATCCTTCCTACCAATTTGATCTACAGCGAGTATTACAGCGCCCAGACAGGGGCGAAAGTTTACTTTAAACCGGAAAACATGCAATACACCGGTGCCTATAAAGTACGTGGTGCCTATTACAAGATCAGCACCCTTTCCGAAGAAGAACGTGCCAAAGGCCTGATCACTGCCTCTGCCGGAAACCATGCACAGGGAGTTGCTTACGCTGCTAAAATCTTTGGAGTAAAAGCCGTGATCGTCATGCCTACGACAACCCCATTGATTAAAGTAAACCGTACCAAGAGTTACGGCGCCGAAGTCGTTTTGCACGGAGATGTGTACGATGATGCCTGCGCCCACGCCATGAAACTGGCGGAAGAAAACGGCTATACATTTGTCCATCCATTTGATGACGAAGTCGTTGCTACCGGACAGGGATCGATCGCAATGGAAATCTTTAAAGAGCTTCCTACCGTCGATATCATTCTCGTACCGATCGGTGGCGGCGGACTTGCCTGCGGGGTATCCACCCTTGCCAAATTATTGAATCCGAACATTACTGTGATCGGAGTAGAGCCGGCAGGTGCAAACTGTATGCAGGTATCCCTGAAAAATGGGGAAGTCACTTCACTGCCCGGGGTAAGTACGATTGCCGACGGTACTGCCGTAAAAACACCGGGATCCAATATTTTCCCATACATTCAGAAAAACATTGACGATATCATCACCGTAGACGATCATGATCTGATCGTAAACTTCCTGGATATGATGGAAAATCACAAAATGGTCGTAGAAAATTCCGGACTGCTTACCGTGGCTGCCTTGAAAAAATTAGATATCCGTGGCAAAAAAGTCGTTTCCATTCTGAGCGGTGGAAATATGGATGTTATTACGATTGCTTCGGTCGTTCAGCACGGATTGATCCAGCGTGGACGTGTATTTACCGTATCCGTTGAACTTCCGGATCGTCCGGGTGAACTGCTTCATGTCGCGGAAGTCATCGCCAAAGCACAGGGAAATATCATCCGTCTGGAGCATAACCAGTTTGTCAGCATCAACCGGAATGCTGCAGTAGAGCTTACGATTACGATGGAAGCTTTTGGACATGAACACAAGGAATCCATCATCCAGGCATTAAAAGATGCCGGCTACTGTCCAAAAAATCAGATGCCTACAGCGATTTATCAATAAAAGAACGGAGAATAATCATGAGTTACGAACAAAGTTTACTATTTACTCCCGAAGGAGTGCGGGATATTTACGGAATTGAATGTGAAAAACGCAGAAAAATTGAAGCAGATATCCATAAAATCATGAAATCCTATGGATTTAAGGACATTCAGACTCCTACCTATGAATTTTTCGATATTTTTAATAGAGAGCGCGGAACCGTAGCTTCCAAGGATATGTTTAAATTTTTTGACCAGTACAATAACACCTTGGTACTCCGCCCGGATATTACGCCATCCATTGCGCGCTGCGTCGCCAAATACTATGAGCAGGAGACGATGCCGATCCGCCTGTCCTATTGCGGAAGCACGTTTATCCACCGCCGCGGATATCAGGGGAAAATGTCTGAAATCTCACAGATCGGCGCGGAATTGATGAACGACGGAAGTTCCGATGCCGACGCGGAAATGATCGCACTTACCGTAGAATGTCTGGCAAAATCCGGATTGAAGGAGTTTAAGATTGATGTCGGACATGCCGGTCTGATTCGGGGAATTTTGGAAGAAGCTCATTTTAATAAAGACGAAATCGCAGAATACAAAAAATATGTTGCCAATAAAAATATTTTTGCCGTAGAAGAGATGATGGAATCACAGAATATTTCTGCCAATCTGAAAGAATTTCTGATCCGTCTTCCGGATCTTTTCGGGGGAAAAGAAGTTCTGGAATATGCCAGAAAATGTGTGACGCGTCAGGAAGCAATTGAAGCCCTTGACCGTCTGGATACGGTATATGATATCTTAGTCAGTTATGGTCTGGAGCAGAATATCACTTACGATCTGAGTATGCTCAACCATTACGATTACTATACCGGCATTATTTTCAAAGCCTATACCTATGGAACCGGCGAAGCTCTGGTGACCGGCGGCCGCTACGACAACCTGATCGAACAGTTTGGCAAGAAAGCCTCTGCGGTCGGTTTAGCGATTGTTTTGGATCAGTTGATGAATGCTCTTGCCAGCCAGGAAGTAGACATTGAGACCGACCAGTCCGGCATCCTTGTTCTGTATCGTTCTGCCAACCGCAAAGAAGCAATACAGCTGGCAAACGAAGAACGCACCAAAGGACATTGTGTACTTACCATGCGGAAAAATGCTGCCACTCCGATGGATCTCTATGAAGACTATGCAGTCCGCAATCAGATTTCCCGGATCATCTATGTGGAAGCCGGAAAATGCACACAATTTGAACGTGAAAATACCAATTGGAGGGAAACCAAATGAAATATATAACGATTGCGCTGGCAAAAGGACGTCTGGCAAAACAGACGTTACAATTACTGGAACAGACCGGCATTACCTGTGAAGAGATGAAAGACAAAGACACCCGCAAACTCATCTTTGTCAATGAAGAATTGAAATTAAAATTCTTTCTTTCCAAAACCTCGGATGTGCCTACATATGTAGAATACGGTGCCGCAGACATTGGTGTTGTTGGAAGTGATACCATTTTGGAAGAGGGCCGAAAGATTCTCGAAGTGCTTGATCTTGGCCTTGGAAAATGCCGTATGTGCGTTGCAGGCCCGGCAAGTGCCAAAGAGTTATTAAAGACGAACCAGATCATCCGTGTGGCTTCCAAGTACCCTAAAATTGCAAAAGACTATTTTTACAATAAAAAGCACCAGAATGTAGAAATTGTAAAATTAAACGGCTCGGTCGAACTGGCTCCGATCGTAGGACTTTCTGAAGTTATCGTAGATATCGTAGAGACAGGTTCTACACTGCGTGAAAACGGATTGGAAGTACTCGAAGAGATCTGTCCGCTTTCCGCGCGCGTCGTTGTAAATGAAGCAAGTATGAAAATGCAGCGCGAACGAATTACAAAAATTGTAAAAGATTTAAAAAATACATTGACATCCGAAAACTAAGAAAGAAAGGTGACATGATATGAAATGCATGAAATTGGAAGAATCTTCCATTGATAACATTTTGGAAAATCTCTTAAAGCGCAGTCCGAACCAATACGATACGTATCAGGATACGGTTGCAGAGATTTTAAATGATGTGAAAGAAAACGGTGATAAGGCGCTTTTTGCGTATACCGAAAAATTTGATAAAGCGGTCATCACAAAAGATACGATCAAAGTGACCGAAGAGGAGATCAAAGAAGCTTACGACCAGGTCGACGATTCTCTGATCGAAGTTATGAAAAAATCGCTGGCAAACATCCGTGATTTTCACGAAAAGCAGTTTCGCAACAGTTGGTTTGAGACAAGAGAAGATGGTGTTATCCTCGGACAGCGTATCACGGCTCTGGAAAGTGTAGGTGTTTATGTTCCCGGCGGAAAAGCAGCGTATCCATCCAGTGTATTGATGAATATTATCCCTGCCAAAACAGCCGGGGTAAAACGTATTGTCATGACGACACCTCCGGGAAAAGATGGAAAAGTAACCCCTGTCACACTGGTTGCAGCACATCTTGCCGGTGCCACCGAAGTATATAAAGTTGGCGGTGCACAAGCAATCGGAGCGCTTGCTTATGGAACCGATTCCATCAAAAAAGTATGTAAGATCTGCGGCCCCGGTAACATTTTTGTTGCGCTTGCCAAAAAGGCCGTTTACGGACATGTCAGCATTGACTCCATCGCAGGTCCAAGTGAAATTCTTGTACTGGCAGATGAGACAGCCAATCCACGCTATGTTGCAGCGGATCTTTTGTCACAGGCAGAACATGACGAACTGGCATCTGCCATCCTCGTTACGACAAGCGAAACCCTTGCAAAAGAGGTAGAAAAAGAGATTGAAGGCTTTTTACAGACATTGAGCCGTGCTGATATTATCCGCAAATCACTGGATAATTATGGATATCTTCTGGTTGCGCCGGATATGAAATCCGCCATCCACACAGCCAATGAAATTGCGTCCGAACATTTGGAAATTATTACCAAAGATCCATTTGATACCATGACCCGCATCCAGAATGCCGGCGCCATTTTCCTTGGAGAATACAGCAGCGAGCCTTTGGGAGATTATTTTGCCGGACCAAACCACGTCCTTCCGACAAACGGAACCGCAAAATTCTTTTCCCCGCTGAATGTAGACGATTTTATCAAAAAATCCAGTGTGATCTCGTATTCGAGAGAAGCGTTGGAGCCAATCCACAAAGATATCATCGAATTTGCTGCCGCCGAACACCTGACAGCACATGCCAATTCCATTGCGGTACGTTTTGAGGATCAGGAGTGATCATGGATAAAAAACTATTTTTGTTTGATCTTGACGGTACGTTATCGGATTCCAGCGAAGGAATTACAAAAGCCGTTTCTTATGCTTTGGAATCCTTTGGGATCAAGGTCGCAGACCGGAAGGAATTATGCTGTTTTATCGGCCCGCCATTACCCGAATCCTTCCGTAAATTTTATGGATTCAATGAAGAAGAGGCAGCGCGTGCTACCGAGATTTACCGTTCGTATTATAATGTGACCGGCAAATTTGAAAATACCCCGTATCCGGGAATCCGAGAATTGCTGGTTCATATGAAAGAACGTGGCATACCGGCAATGGTTGCCACCTCAAAACCGGTTGTAACAGCCACTGAGATTCTGGAGCACTTTGGCTTTCTTCCTTATTTTGAAAAAATTGCCGGAAGTGTCCCGGAAGAGGGACGCTACAAAAAGACCGAGGTATTATCCTGGCTTCTTTCGCAGATTGATCTGCCAAAAGATCAGATCGTCATGATCGGCGATCATCCGGATGACATCCATGGCGCAAGAGACAACGGCATCGACTGTATCGGTGTTCTGTATGGATTTGGAAACAAAGACCGGATCAATGCAGCCGCACCGGCTTTTACCGCTGAAACCGTAGAAGAGCTTGAAGCCCTTATCCTAGGACGCGGAAACTGACGAAAAACAGCCGAAAAAAGTAAGAAAATACTTGACGAAGAACAAAATATATGATATATTTTTCATGTTGTTAAAAAATAGATGGTCCTCTGGTGCGTTATGCAGGGCATAACAAAAATGGCATTAAGAACATCAAAAACAAGTAGGAGGAACAACAATGAACGAAATTATTAAGAAAATCGAAGCAGAACAGATGAAAAGTGAAATTCCTGAATTTCACGTTGGCGATACGGTAAAAGTATACGCAAAAGTTATCGAGGGAAGCCGTGAAAGAACACAGGTTTTCGAAGGTGTTGTATTGAAGAGACAGGGCGGAAGCAGCCGTGAAACATTTACGGTTCGTAAGAACTCCAATGGTATCGGCGTTGAAAAGACCTGGCCGCTTCATTCTCCAATCGTTGAGAAGATTGAGATTGTTCGTCTTGGTAAAGTTAGACGTGCAAAACTGAATTACCTTCGTGATCGTGTTGGAAAAGCTGCTAAGGTAAAAGAATTAGTTCGCTAAGAATTACAAACATGTTTATTGTTAATAGTGTATGTTATAGCTTCTGCCGTAGCATACACTATGTTTCTATATAG
>DJNB01000035.1:0-3268 GCA_002435545.1 Lachnoclostridium sp. UBA6475 | reverse complement strand
AGAAAGGGAATTTGTTTTGAATTTAAATTTTGATGAAGAGATCAAAAAACAAAAACGGAAAAAACTGATCAAAACTTCCTTGATCTGGCTGATAGAAATTGTCGTCGTAATTGCTGTCGCCTATTTTCTGGTACACTTTTGTTACCGCCGGACGAGTACGATCGGATCTGCGATGGAACCGACCCTTTACAACGGCCAGGAAGTGTTTATTAACACCAAAGCGTATCTTCTTACTTCCCCCAAACGCGAAGCCGTGATCGCCTTTTATGAAAAGGAAAAACAGGAGGGAGAGGAGGAACCATTGATCAGCATTCGCCGCGTGATCGGGCTTCCCGGCGAAAAGATTAAGATTTCCGATGGAAAAATATGGATCAATGGAGAAGAATATCAATCCAAATATACGTATTCCGCTATGGCAACCGGGGGCATTGCCGAACAGGAGCAGACACTGGGGGACGATGAATATTTTGTGCTTTGTGATTCCCGCGCCAATACCGATGACAGCCGGAATTCTGCCTTTGGAATGGTAAAAAAATCACAAATTATCGGAAAAGTTTCTTTCCGGTTAAAGCCATTTTCCAGAGTCACAAGACCAGAGCAGAAAACAACACAAACACAAGAAGAGGAGAATTGATCATGCATTTTCAGTGGTATCCGGGACATATGACAAAGGCAAAACGTGCCATGCAGGAAGACATCAAACTGATTGATGTCATTGTAGAACTCGTGGATGCGCGCATTCCAAAAAGCAGCAAAAATCCAGATATCGATGCTTTGGCAAATGGCAAATCCCGCATTTTGCTGTTAAATAAAAGCGACATGGCAGATCCGGCACAGACTGCCCGGTGGAAGGCCTATTACGAAAAACAGGGCTTTTTTGTACTTGCCGTCAATTCCACCAGACGCAGTGAATTAAAAGCCGTCAATCAGCTGATTCAGAAGGCCTGTAAAGAAAAGATCGAGCGGGACCGCAAGCGAGGTATTTTAAACCGTCCGATCCGCGCTATGATCGTCGGCATTCCCAATGTCGGAAAATCAACATTTATCAATAGTTTTGCCGGAAAAGCCTGTACAAAAACAGGAAATAAGCCCGGCGTAACCAAGGGAAAACAATGGATCCGTATCAATAAACAGGTCGAATTACTGGATACTCCGGGGATTCTGTGGCCGAAATTTGAAGATCAGACCGTCGGTCTGCGGCTTGCCTTTATCGGCTCCATTAAAGACGAAATATTACAGCGCGTAGAAATTTCTCTGGACCTGATTGAATACCTGAAAGAGGCCTATCCGGGAACACTGACAGCGCAGTATGGTATTGAAGAATCAAAGGATTCTTCTACAATACTGGAAGAAATCGGAAATGTCCGGAAATGCATAAAAAAAGGAACTGAAATTGACTATGAAAAAACTGCCGCCCTTATCCTCGACGATTTTCGCAGCAGCAAACTGGGACTGATCTCCTTAGAGACACCTTCCGAAACAGAGAAATAAACGGACAGAAGAGAGGTTTACAATGGAAAACAAATTTGATACGAACGAAATTGAAGAGAGCCTGCGTATCTGTGAAGAACTTTTACAAAACAATCCGGATTTTAACAGAAGAGCACCCAGACCGGTAGAGGCATTGGAACTAGCAAAAAATGTAAACTCCAGCAAGCCTGCACAATCAAAACCGGAAGTTCCCGCAAAACCGGCACCTGCGGCTGCTCCTGCAGCAGAACCCGCGGCAAAACCTGTTGTTAAACCGGAGCCGGAAGCGCAGCCTGCGAAAAAACCGGAACCGGCAAGCGAACCAAAACCGGAAACAAGGCAAAAACCGGAAACCACAACGAAGACTGAGCCTGTAACGGAGTCAAAAACAGCGGAACCGGACGACAAAGAGAAAAAAAACAAACCAAATATAAAGAAAAATCTTATCGCACTCGGAATCTGTGTTGTAATTGCCGTTGTGATCGCATTGATTATCACAAATTTTGTTGCCAGTCATACCAAAGTAGAGGGAAATTCCATGGAATCTACGTTGCAAAACGGGGATGATATTATTGTGGAAAAATTTTCCTATATCACAGGCGATCCGGAGCGTTATGAGATCATTGTGTTCCGTGAAAGTGAGTCCGTCAATTATATCAAGCGTGTAATCGCGCTGCCGGGCGAAACCATTCAGATTACAGAAGGTAAAATTTATATCAACGAGCGGGCCGTATTTGATGCCTATGGAAATGCCAAAATGGAAGATGGCGGAATTGCTGAAAAACCGATCAAACTCGGACAAGATGAATATTTTGTTCTGGGTGATAACCGCAATGCCAGCAAAGACAGCCGTGACAAAGCGGTTGGTGTCATCAAACGTGACCAGATCGTCGGCAAAGCCTGGTTGCGGGTTCTCCCATTTGATCACTTTGGAAAATTAGAATAAATAAAGGACGCAGAGAACATGGAAATTGAACGTAAATATTTAATTAAACAATTACCGGAAAATCTGGATACTTATCCGCATTTTATCATTGAGCAGGGATATTTATGCACGGAACCAACCATTCGCATCCGCCGGAAAAACAACGATTACATTTTGACCTATAAATCCCGGCAAAAGGATTCCTGTGCCATTGACACCTGTGTCAATATAGAAGAAGAGTTCCCGCTTTCCAAAGAAGCCTATGAACATCTGAAAGAAAAGACCGACGGAATTCTTGTCCGCAAAACGAGATACTGCATTCCTTACCGGAAATATACCATTGAACTGGATGTGTTTGAGGCCCCTTATGAAACCTTAAAAATTGCGGAAGTAGAATTTCCCTCTGCAGAAGAAGCAGTCCATTTCTGCCCCCCCTCCTGGTTTGGCGAAAATGTAAGCGGCGATTATCATTATTCTAATTCATATTTAGCAACAAAAAATTAAAAAATGAGAAAAAAGCTCTTGTAAATACTCCTAAAATATTATATAATTTTTTTGATATTATTATAAGGAGGTATGACCCATGTCATATGTAGATGAGGTATTGGCGCAGTTGATTGAAAAAAATCCTGCAGAGCCAGAATTCCATCAGGCTGCTAAGGAAGTTTTGGAATCCCTTAGACCTGTTGTTGAGAAAAACGAAGAAAAATTCCGTAAAGACGCTTTATTGGAGCGTTTGACAAACCCAGAAAGACAGATTAAATTCCGTGTACCTTGGGTAGATGACAATGGTAACGTACAGGTGAATACCGGATACCGTGTACAGTTCAATAGTGCAATCGGACCTTACAAAGGTGGTTTGCGTTTCCATCC
>DJNB01000142.1 GCA_002435545.1 Lachnoclostridium sp. UBA6475 | reverse complement strand
AGTCCTTCGTATAGTAGCAATACTGAAACCAATATCTCCTTCTTTAGGAAATATTAGTTCCGTTACTTTCGTTTTATCCACCTGGTCTGCCTGTGCATAATTGATTGATAATTCCTCCGCCTGTACAGGCACTACGGAACTTATCTGCCATGCAGACGCGCAGAGAAACAAAGCTAATACTAATTTTGTAAATAAATCTTTCATTCACTCAACCTCCAATTAAAATTATTTTACTTAAGTGATGACCAACTTGCATCATAAGAATCTTTGAACATATCCCCAGGGGTAAACTTATACTCCTTACAAGCATCCCCTCTTGCTTCACTATAAACCTGTTTAACATATTTATCCAAATATGCCACCTTACATTCCGTAGATGTATCTCTTTTAAACACCTCATCTGCCTTTATTGTGCTATTTCCACTTTTGTATGCCTGTAAGACCTTTTGCACTGCACCTGTTGCTGCGGTAAATCTTTTTGCATAAAAAATTCCATCATCTTCATAATTATGTCTTGAATTACCGTCGCTATTTTTTCGTATATAATTTACAATTCTATTAAATGGCATTTTTTTATCTAACATACTTCTAAAATCACTAACCGACTTTAAATCACTGGCAAGCATCACATTATGTTGGGTGTCTCTGTAATTCTGTATTGATACTGTTGTAGGAACCCTCGTTTTATGTGCAAAAACATCCGCAGCCAAATGAACTGCCATTCCTAAAATACGTAAAGATTTTTCATGTCTTGAAGGCGTTGCGCCAAAGCCAAATATTCGATCTTTGGAACACAAAAACTGGATAGCTTCAACTAAATTATTCTTGATACATTTATTATAGACAGCTTCTCCTGTTCCCGGATTATAACTTATTCTTCTACACACACTTCCTATCGTCTCATTATCAGAAGTATTATCAACCTCTTTTGCCACCGTGTATAAATAATTTAATGTCGCAACATAATTAAAGTTTCCATGAAGAACCAACTGAGTTCTCCTTTTAAACTGTATTTCACACTGAAGATATTCCTCCCTTTGTTTATCAGTAAATCCCTCCCATGTATATGAATTTCCTTCATAACTTTGTCCATCCATCATCATACATGCTTGTTTAATAATTGTTATGTCAGTAAACTCATACGACGATGAACTAGCATTTTCTGTTATAATATGATGACCGCAAGCGTCCCATCGTGCCTCCACAAAATCCTTTTTAGAAAATGTTTGTAGCTTATCTTGATTTTTCTCGTAAAAATCTTCTTTTTGATCGTTAACTTTTTCTATTCCTTTTTTAGCTACCTTAATTGCATATTCAATATCCAAAACGCCTGAATTATAACCATCTAACTTTTTTGCTGAATACTTTAATATATTTTTCATTAATTTAGTATCTTTTGACTTACAATACTGCATAATGATACTTATTGCCCCTACCACATGTGGTACAGCCATACTAGTTCCACCTGCTATATATTCACTTGCAAATGCACCATCTGTTAGAATTTTTTCACCTGGAGCTAATACATCAATTTCTCCATTCGTTGATGTTTTTTCCCACATTTTTCCATCGTAACCAACAGCACCTACTGAAATCACTTCCTTATATGCAGCTGGATATTGAACACTTCCTTCCTCTCCATCATTTCCCACTGCACCTACCATTATAATACCTTTACTATAGGCATCCTTTATTGCGTGTTCTAAAATTTGAGAATTATTTAATGTTCCGAAACTCATGTTAATAATATCAATGTCATTTTCTATACACCAATAAATCCCCTTTACAACTGTGTCTATATCAGCCTTATTTAATGAAGACAACACCTTAACAGAATATATATCGACATTCGGATTCATCTTAGCAATAACTCCTGCCACACTTGTTCCATGACTTGTTACATCTTCAAAAAAAGCTGTACCTCTGTAATCATCTTCAACTAAATTTATGCGCCCCTTCACATTGACTCTTTCATTAAAATCAATCCCTGAGTCCAATACGGCAACTTTTACATTTGTTCTATTTTTTATTTTTTTTGGAGTATTAACCATAGACAAGTTCCATTTTTCGATATCTACAGTTTCTACTTCTGGTTTATTCTCTGTTAAAGCTTTAACCTGCTGGTTTTCTTCAACAGCCACTACTCCCGCTTCTTTATTTATATTAGCAGCCTGTTCCTTCGTCAATTCAGCTTTCACTAAATTTGCATCTTCTTCTGTGGAAAACTCATTTGATACATCGATAATATTCTCTGAATAATCGTCAACAATTTCTTGAACTTTATTATCCTGTACCATAATAACATATTTCTTAGTTTCTGTTTGCAGTTCATTTGCATTCAATACAGTTATATTATCACTTATTACGTAAGTAAACATAACAACTACAATAAGCATCATACTAATTATTTTTTTCTTCATCCTATATTCCTCCATTATTTTTCTTTATACTGGCTGAAAAACCAGCCGCTTTTTCCAGTTGCTTGGTTCACCTGAACCTCATTTTCATATTGAAACTCCCAAGAAAACTCCTCTTTCCAGTTCTCCCGAAAAAGTTCCCAATACCATTGTTCAAATTTTCCTCCTTCCACTTCAGGATCTAAGACTACTTTTATCAACAGCGAGTTTCGACTCTGCTGAAATACCTGAAACTGATAAACTACCCGCTCCATCGCCCCGTTTATCCTCTCTACCGGTTCCAGCAAAGCATCTGGTGGTATTTTACTTCCATCCGGAAGTTCCAGCAGATCATTTTTCCTCGCTTGTTTTAATTCTAATTCAATTGTTTCATTTTTTCTTGAAACAACTCTTCCAATGTCACCAATTCCGTATCTTATAAATGGCATAGCCCGGTTATGCAATGATGTCACATAGATATTTCCATATTCTCCATCGTTTACTAAATTCCCTTCTTTATCCAGTATTTCAACATAGGTAGAATTAGGAAACAATTTATAATTTTTACCTTTTTGATATCCGATAGTACTTACTTCCATCGTACCATAATGACATCTTACCTTACACCCAAATGTTTTTTCCAATTCCGGGATTAAACCTTCCAAAACCATTTCCCCTGTCAATTCTATGTATCGCAGACTGGGAATTGGTTTGCTTTCCCCTTCTTTTACCATTTGCAGAAGCATTTCTGCGATTCCCGGATGCAAAAGCATCCACACAGGCTGAAATTCACGTATTTTTTCATATAAATATTGCAATTTTTTCCGTGTAAGCCTTTGTTTGGACAATATCATTTTGTTGCTCTTGATTTGATAATCTTCTTCCAGCGCAGTATTAAAAAGACATACGTGATCTCTTGTACGTACTCCTGCATACCGATAACGTTCCATCCACAATGGCAGCAACGAAGCAGACATATCTGCCTCACTCCAATATATATCCAAATAGGTCCCTGTACTCCCGGATGTATGACTACGAATCAACCTTCCCATAACCAGCTCTCCCAAGTAGTCATCCGAAACCAACTTATCCTGACACAATACAATATTGTTTTTCTCAATTACCGGAAGCTGCTCCCATCTCCTGCTACTTCTAATATTTTCTAGTATTTCCGGCCTGTCTTTTATTAATTCTTTATAATATGGCACCGTTGTATAAGCATGATATGCAATTTCATACAATCTTTGGTTCATCGGTTCTCCTTTCTCCCCTAATGATTTTTTATATAGGCTGTGAGATAATCCAGAAGATTTTGTAAGTTTGTCATATGAAATGTTAGTTCATCAAATTCATCATATTCGATTCCAAATTCTTCTTCAATTGCTACAACAAACTCAAACAGCTCAAAAGAGTCCATTTCTATTTTTTCATTTTGAAACTTCTTCTTTAACTCTTCTACCGGCATATCACTGCAATGAGCCAATATTTCCAGACATTTCGTACGTATCTCTTCCATATATCTCTCCTTTTTCAGCAAATCTTCCACTCATAAGCCATACCGTACATCATTTTTTTGTCATTTTCTTCCAACTCCTGCAATTGTTTTCTCAGCAGTTCATCATTTTGCTTTTCCGGTCGAAACCGATATTTCTGCGTAGTATGCATTAAGTTAAATGACGTTTTCACAAGCTTATTGGCTATATTCTTCAATTTTAGATACAATTCCACATCCACCATTTCTTTTGCCCTCATATATTCTAGCCTTTCTGCCATTAATTTCTTATGTTCATATAGCAGATAAGAAAGACGGGAATCAGCAACTAATACACTTATTCCTTTGTGTGTCTGTAACTGTTCATAAATTTTCATTCCATATACACGTTCTTTTTCAATTGGAAAATACGCCTGTGCATCAAGTTCTGTATTTTTCCCTTCCAGATAATCTTTACAGACTTTTTGAATGTACTCCGGCATAAATTCATACCAGCGCATCCCCTGACAGTATTTTATCCGCTTTACATCTGCTTCCGGATACCTTATAATACTCTGCTCTACCTCATTATACTTAATTGTAAATTTTTGTATTTTTCCATCGTTGGTATATCCGGCTAAAAGAAAACTCTTTCTTTGGTCATCAAATCCATATATCAATGTCTGATGTTCAAGATGTATATTATGATATTCCGCACGTCCTTCAATGTAATACTGATCCAGTTTCATCTCAACATATCGTTTCTGAAACAATTCCCATTTTAAAGTCTTCACAATCCCATAGTGCTTCAGGTCCTCTGCTGTCATATAACTGTAATCCAAAAAATAATTTACTATATCATGACGCTCATCCTTAAAAAAGCAATAATAATCCAGCCCTCGATAGATACAATCTATGTTACAGTTTATCTGGATAAAGTTGCTAAATAGCCATGGATAAAATGCATTATCGTTATGTTTCACCTGCACTCCGATGTATAACTTTTTCGTCGTACTAATTTTTTTCTCTCCAATTTTCTTTATCTGTTTTCCCTGTCCAAAAAAACTCTCTAACTTCCCTTTTGAAAGACTTAATACGAATTCACCGCTTCTTCCATCCTGTCTTTCCTTGAGATTTTCCTTTTTTCCCGAATAATACAATGACACTCCATCATGAATAAAGTTTCCAAAACGGCAGATGTACTCATTGTCACCCAACAATATATTTTCTTCATCATCTGTCAAAAACACATTAATGGCTGCCCATGGCTCGGATTCCTGCTGAAAATTTATTTTTATATGTACATATCCCTCATTGCAGGATAGTGGCCGATAAATACAGCCATTACAAAAACGGTTATATTGGTCTTCGCTTTCATAAATCCATTGTGAGCCGTCTTTTTTTATTCCAATTGAAGTCCAGTTATCCCCATCCGTGTCAACAATTTCAAATTCTGCAATCCGTTTTCCAATTCTATCCTCTGCCATGATGATACACTGCGGCAGAGCATAGTAGGAATACGTACGAACTTCCGGTGTAATACTTATAGGAAGTTCCATACTCTTTATCTTTTGAATACCGTTATTCTTTATCACAAAAACTTTCTCCTCTCCTCCGCCTCCTGCCCAGCTAGTATCCCTAAAATTAACATTAACCCCGAAAGGATTACTGCATATTCCATGTATAGAACCATTTTCCCACTGATCCGAGAAATCTTTAGAATGGCAATTAACGCAACAAGTCCACTAGAAGCAATCCTTGCCTTTTTCTTTATTGCTATAAATTCCTCTTCACTATAATTCATATTGATATGATTCATTGCGCCAATTCGGATGATAACGCAAAACATGCATAAGCATAAAATATCAATTACAGCGGTAATGTTTGCCGAGAACTGCACTAAGTATATGACAAAAATTTCCATTCCAACCGTTCCCAGATAACATTTCCAAAATGAATCAAAATGAAAACCCCCGGTTCTGTTTCTGACCAAAAAGAAGCAAACGATAAAAGCCCACACATGAATCACTTCATGAAGATAGAATGCAACACCTGTCATTGACAACACTACCAAAATACTTTCAAGTGCACAAGTGATGTGATATTGATATGCTTCTCTGTCTTTATCCGCTATCACATGGGCTTTTATCAATGCTGAAACATACTTTTGAATTACCTTTTCTAACACGTATATTTTCCCTTAGTTATCTTTTGTCTGTGCTGCCGGTCTCTTTGGCTGATGCAAAATCCCAGCACAATGAGGCCACTTTGTCTGTTCCTTCTGAACAAATTTCTCCAGCATCTTTCCACTTACTTTGACTGCTTTTTCTTTTAACATAAAAAGCCACACTCCTTTCTGTCTTTGAGTATTTTTTACTCAAGCATTTTGAGTGTAGCAAATGATTTTCAATATGACAATACTATTTACATTATTTTGCTTTTTTCTACAGAATTTTTCGCTTGCATTGGAATTATGACTACCGCATGAAATTCGGTGCCTATACTGTCAAATTGGCTGAAACCTCCGTATTTTTCAACTGTACTCCGAATATTTTTCAATCCATAACCATGCAAATCCGCATCTTTTTTCTTTGTGGTATCATAAAAATCTCCATTTTTTCTTCTCTCACCCTCAAAAGAATTCTGAATCGCAACCAAAAATTCTCCATGCTCTAACTGAAGTTTTATACGCAGTACCTTGTTTCTTTTACATTCTTTCAACGCTTCTATCGCGTTATTTAAAAGGTTTGACAGCAGTAGTATAATGTCAATTTCTTTCATAGCGACATCAGACAGATCTCCGATTTGCAACGCAATACCTGCCCCTGCTTCTTTTGCTTCGTTATATTTTTCATTTAATACTGTATTAATGATTACATTATGAGTATCAATCTGTTCCGTCTCAATACTATACTTATGATTTAACTGTGCAAGATATGCTTTTACTTCTTCATAATTCTGATGTTCCACTAAAGCCTGCAGACAATTAAGATGATTTCGAAAATCATGATTTAAACTTTTTTGCAAATCTAGTTTTTCTTCCATCACCTTATATTCCCGTTTCTCTCCTTCTGCAACTAATTCAAGCGCTTTTCTTTCAAAGAGTAATTGATTTTTCTCGGCATCACTTTTCATAAAAAACACAAGAAGCATATTGGCTATAAGAACAATTGACAAACACCCCCACATAAGATACCGCATTTTTGCATTCAACTTCCCCATGTCATTAGATAATATAATCGCCATTAAACAGATAGATATAAATGGTACAATAGCATATCGCATTAAATTCATTTGTTCCTGAAAGTCATTCCACTTTCTCGCAGTAAACTTTCGCAAACATAGGATAATAATCAATAAAATTGATTTACTTGTCAAAATTACAAGCATATCCACCAATGCAACATCTTTATTTTCCACAGTAAAAACTTTTGTATTTAATAATACCGTTATCATATCCGCAAGTACAAGGAGAAAAATGAACATAACAGCAACTAATATAGCTCTTTTTATTTGGCTTCTTTTTAATACAATAATAGAGCAGAAAAATAATACTATTATAACAATTTCTTTTATAATAAAACTGTCTTCAAATACATAAGATATGACATGTGTAATCAGTGATACAAGCAATATCCATGCCATATAAAACACATTTTTATGCTTTTTATCCGTTGGCACAAAAGTATCCTGAAACAGAAAAAAGCATATTATTTCCATAAGAATAATAAAGAAACTCTGTATGTAATCCATTTAGAAATCACCTCTTTTGCGTAGATAGTTTTTCCGCACTTCATTTTTAAGGTATTTGGGGAAATGCAGCATCGTTCCATCAATAAGTATCACGTCCTGATCCAGCAGTTTTTCGACATGATTCACATTTACCAGGTAACTTTTCTGAATCCTCAGCAGATCATCGGAAGCGATTTCGTTTTCAATATCATCAAGTTTTTTATAAAGACTGTATTCATCTATCTTTCCCTTGGAAAGCACATGAAACACTGCCCGGTGATTCCGGTATTCTATGTATACGATATTGCTTACACGAATTTTCACGTCTCCGACTTTGGAAAATTTGTAAGTGATGACTTTATGATCTTTTTTGATCCGTCGCAGGATATTTTTCAAGGCTTCGCGCAAGTCTACTACCATTTTATTATAATCTTTTATCACATACCAGCTTGCTTGTACCTGATAACCTGTCATAGCATATTCTGCATGCGCGGTAACAAACACCAAAAAGGTATCTTCTCCATATTTGCGAAGATACCTGGCAGTTTCAATGCCATTAAGTTCCTTCATCTGCATATCCAAAAACACGATATCGTAGTCCCCTACTTTTTCTTTCAACTGCACAAATTCCTCACCCGAATAGAATTCATCCACATGGTAATCCACTTTTTGCTCTGCAAAAAATGCTTTCACAATCTCTGATACACGCCCAACAAATAGCTTTTCGTCATCACATATTGCTATCTTTACCATAAATCAGCCCCTCTTTCGTACTTTCTTATCCTTTCTGTATTTTGTAATATTATACCATTTCTTTTGGAATTTGTGAATAGTCACCTTACACATAAAGTTACAAATTCTTTTAACCATTTTTAGCGATTTACTTGACATTTTTGAAAAAAGTATGCAAAATAACATTAATTTTTTGTAACGAATTTTGCTTTTTTGACACTAATAGATAGAACAACGAAAGGAGATCATATTATGCTTTCTATGGAAGACGTCTACCGGGAACACTCGCATATGGTATACCAATATCTTCTTTCGCTTTCTCATGATGCCGGCCTGGCTGAGGAACTGACGCAGGAAACCTTCTATCAGGCAATCCGGCGAATTGATTATTTCAATGCAGAAAGCAAAGTATCTACGTGGCTTTGCGGCATTGCCAAAAATCTATTTTACGCCTATTTGAGGAAGCATCCTCAGACAGAAATATTAGATGAAAACAGCACGCTTTGTAAAAGTGCGGAGTCAGAAGTAATTTCCTCTTTGGATAAAATGGATTTGTTAAAACAAATTCATCGTCTGAAAGAACCCGGACGCGAAGTGATTCATCTCCGCCTGTACGGCAATCTGTCCTATGCGGAGATTGGCGAGATCATGGGAAAATCTGAAAACTGGGCGCGCGTGACATTTTACCGCGCCAAAGAACAATTGCGAAAGGAGCTTCAAAATGACAAATAACACCTCTCTTCCCTGCGATATTGTGCAGGATCTTTTACCCTCCTATGTGGATGACATTTTAAGCGACACCGGCACTTCCGCTGTTGCCAATCATTTACAATCCTGCAAATCCTGCCAGGATATATACAACAGCATGATAACCGATGATCCGCATCAGGACAATGCCGACCAGCAGGAAAAAGAAATTGATTACCTCAAAAAAGTACGCTCGAAAACCAGACATTTCACCGTCACTGCCATCCTGATTGCAGTCCTTCTGGCAGCAAGCGGCACCGCTGTTTATTTT
>DJNB01000093.1 GCA_002435545.1 Lachnoclostridium sp. UBA6475 | reverse complement strand
GAAAGCCGGATTCCTCGAATTTCTGCGGGAGATTACGAAGGACAATGGCGCACTCCTGATCTTTGACGAAGTCATCACCGGATTTCGTCTGGCACAGGGCGGCGCGAGTGAGTATTATGGCGTGACGCCGGATCTTACGACGCTTGGCAAGATCATCGGTGGCGGCATGCCGGTCGGAGCCTACGGTGGACGCCGCGAGATCATGGAATGTGTCTCCCCGGTCGGAACGGTTTATCAGGCAGGTACGTTATCCGGCAACCCGATCGCAATGACGGCGGGACTGGAAACTTTGAAATTGTTACGGAAAAACCCGGATATTTACCAAAAATTGGAAGAAAAGACAAAGCTGCTTGCCGACAGCGCAAGAAAAATATTTGGTGACAAAGTATGGGTAAATCAGGTGGGATCCCTGATGAGCATTTTCTTTACTTCAAAAGAAGTGGTAGATTTTGACAGCGCGAAAACATCCGATACCGAGGCGTATGCGGCTTATTTCAATGCGATGCTGCACGCGGGCATTTACCTCGCGCCATCGCAGTTTGAGGCAATGTTTGTCTCTGCCGCACATACGGACGAAGAGATTGAGAAGACTTGCAAAGAAATGAGGGAATATTATGGCAGATAGAAAAGATTTGGTAATTATTGGAAGTGGGCCGGCGGGCTTGTCGGCGGCGGTCTACGCACAGCGGGCAATGCTTGACCAGGTTGTGATCGAGAAGGAGCCATTTAGCGGCGGCCAGATCATCACGACGGAGCGCATTGACAATTACCTCGGACTCTATGGAATGGGCGGTTATGAGCTGGCAATGAAATTCCGCGAGCACGCAGACGCACTTTCGGTTCCGTTTTTAGAAGGCGAAGTGACGGCGATTGCCGACGATGGCGAAGGGAAGAAGATTACACTTGCGAATGGAGAAACGATAGAGACAAAAGCGGTGTTATTTGCGACGGGTGCGCGTCACAAGACACTTTCCGTGAAGGGTGAAAAGGAACTTGCCGGTGCCGGGGTTTCGTACTGTGCGACGTGCGATGGAGCTTTTTTCCGCGGAAAGACGACGGCTGTCGTGGGCGGCGGCGATGTGGCTCTGGAAGATGCCCTGTATCTTTCCAACATCTGCGAAAAAGTCTATCTCATTCACCGGCGCGACGGACTTCGTGGGGCGAAGGTGCTCCAGCAGAAGATCAAGGAGACGGAAAACATTGAATTTCTCCCATTTTACGAGGTGCAGGAGATCTGCGGCGACGGCAAAGTGGAGAACGTCATTTTAAAACAGAATCAAACGGGCGAAGAGAAAGAGCTGGAATTGTCCGGTATCTTTATCGCGATCGGAATGGATCCGCAGAATGAAGCCGCCAAAGGACTTGTCGATCTCGACGCGACAGGATACATCATGGCTGGCGAGGACTGCCGGACAAGCCGGCCGGGCATCTACGCTGCCGGGGACATCCGCACCAAGCAGCTTCGTCAGGTGGTGACGGCGGTAGCGGACGGAGCGACGGCAATCTCATCGATTGAACAGGATTCTAATTGTTAAAATATGGCAAAGGAGGAAGCAAAGAATGTATATTACGAGAAAAGGACAATACGCCTTGTTTTTTATGATAAATCTGGCGATCCATGCGGGCGAGACGGTTCCGGTCAAACAGGCAGCAAAGGAATATGATCTGTCGGAAAAATACCTTGAGCAGGTTGCTTCCAAACTTCGTCATGCGGGTCTTGTCAAGGTGATCCGCGGCAACCGCGGCGGCTATTATCTTGCGAAGCCGGTTGCCCAGTACACGGCAGCGGAGATCATCGATGTGATCGAAGGGCAGCAGAACGCGGTGGACATTGACATTTACAAAATCAGCGAAAATAACAAGACGATGAACAGCATCGTACACGACCTCGGACAGTCGGTGGACAAAGCCATTGACGGGGTTCTCGACCATATCACGCTCGCGGATATGGTCAAGCGGTACCGCGAAGAATCGTCATTTGCGTATACAATTTAAGAAATTGGAGTTATACCCGTTATACCCTTGATAAATGAAAGCAAAAGGGGTATAATGGGTATAACTATATTAAGGAGGTGCGGTAAATGGAACAGGATAAATTGATTGATGAGATCACGGAGTTAGAGAGACAGATAGCAATTCTGCCAGAGGGCAGCATTACGAAAAAGAAAATAAAGAATAAGGAATATTATTACCACCGCACTGTACAAAACGGAAAAAGGGTGGAGAATTATATCCGTTATGACGAGGTTCCGGAACTTGAAGCTCAAATTGCCAGACGAAGAGAACTGCAAAAGAAATTAAAAGAACGGAAGAAATTACTTGTTCCGGTAACGGACGAAAAAAAGAAAACAGCGGAAGAATTTCATTTTCGAACAATGGTACGATATGGAAAGCAGCTCCGGGCACAAATTGCTTTGACTCGGAATTATAAAAAAAGAGAATGTATCCGCAGTTTACGTGATTATATTTTGGGCGAAACACAGGAGAAAGTGTTTATTCTATATGGACTCAGACGGACGGGGAAAACGACGATGATCCGTCAGATACTGGCAGAACTGCCGCCCGAATTATTTAAAAAAGCTGCATTTATTCAAGTGACGTCGAGAGATACATTAGCAGATGTGGATGAAGATCTCCGAGAACTGGAAAAAAATGGATTTCGCTATGTGTTTCTTGATGAAGTGACGTTAATGGAAGATTTTGTAGAAGGAGCAGCCATTTTTTCAGATATTTATGCAAGCAGCGGTATGAAAATTGTTTTGTCAGGGACAGATTCGTTAGGATTTGCTTTTTCAAAAGAAGAACAATTGTATGACAGATGTATTATGCTTCATACTACATTTATTCCATATCGGGAGTTCGAGACGGTTTTAGGCATTGCGGGAATTGATGAATATATCCGTTATGGTGGAACGATGAGTCTGGGAGGTGTGAATTACAACGAGAATGCACCCTTTGCAAATTCAAAGAACGCCGGGGAATATATTGATACTGCCATTGCTAAAAATATTCAGCATTCTCTTAAAATGTATGAATATGGAGGACATTTCCGCCAGCTTTTGGATCTGTATGAAAAACGCGAATTGACGAATGTGATTAATCGTGTGGTGGAAGATATAAATCATAGATTTACCCGTAGTGTCGTGGAACGCACGTTTCGTTCTCATGATATTTCTGTGACAGCGGCAAATTTGCTTAGAGACAGGGAAAATCCAATCAATGTGAAGGAACATTTAGACATTGATAAGGTGACGATGGGAATTATGAAAATGCTTGATTTACTCAATAAAGAAGAACAGAGTGTTGATATTGAAGAATGTCATATGGTTCAAATTAAAGAGTATTTAACCTTGCTGGATCTGATAATGGAGATTGAACTTGAATCTCTTCCTGAAGTGGAGAAAAAAGCCAGTATCACTGTGCTTACACAGCCGGGAATGCGATATGCCCAGGCAGATGCGATTGTTGAAAACATGCTCCTGGACGCGAAATTTCAAGAACTTTCGATAAAGGAAAGACAGCACATTTTAGAAAGATTATTGAGTGAAATACGCGGAAGAATGATGGAGGACATTGTTCTTCTGGAGACAAAGATTGCAAAGCCGGATCAAAAAGTATTTAAACTGCAGTTTGCAGTCGGCGAGTTTGATATGGTGGTATTTGATCCTAAAACCTTAACCTGTAAGATCTATGAAGTAAAATACAGCAAGGAAAGGGTGAAAAATCAATACCGTCATTTGGTAGACGAACAAAAATGTCAAATGACAAGCCATAGATATGGAGAGATTGAAGGGCGTTATGTTATTTACCGTGGAGAACATGCAGAGATGGATGGAATTGAATATCTAAATGTAGAAGAGTATTTGAAGTCATTATGATCTTCTTACAACACAAACCCCCGCCGTGCCTGCATCACAAACCCGGCGGGGGTGTCCCATTTAGTATTAAGTCCTTAAAAGTTACATTAATCGTACAATGACTTTCCATGTGCTACACGGCCGTAGATCTTTTGCCCGATCACAACAAAAGCAGAAACGGTCATATAGATACAGGAAACAGCTCCCAACCCACCGCAGATAATAAAGTATATGTACATTAAAATGTTACTCATGATGAAAGGCTCCTTTCGAAAAACGTTAACGTTGTTTTTGATTTAATTTAATCTATGATTTTATTTGGTTTTTGGATTATCGGTGATCGCATCTTCTTTCCCCGAATTGTCGATGCGAAAACTGAAAATACAAGCGCCGATTAAGAGGATTGCTGCCAATCCAATAATAATATATTCTAACATATGTTCCCTCATTTCTGTGCTCTCTGCCGCGTCTGCGGCGCACCATAATAAACCATTAAAAATGGAAAAAATTTACAATTATAGAATAAAAGGGAATCAACGTTTTTTTCCGTCCTTTAGATAGACGCAATGAATCAGAGAAATGTGTCCACTTGTATTATGCGTCACATCGGAAATCTGTAAAAACAGAGTGGAATGAAATGTGCGTGGAAGATATTCCACCGTCGAAAGGCAAGCAGACAATCGACGAATAAAAGACTGCAGGGTACGCTGCTCACTCTTGCAAAAAGATTCCGCGCCGGCATCCGGAGTTTTAGAGATACGTTCCTCATAAACAACCTTTGAGCCGTCGCTGATCTGTGCGTGAGTGACATGTTTGGTGGATTGTGTAGTCTGGACGCAAAAAGAAGATGTGTCTGCTGATTGTAAAAAGAAACACATTTCACACAACAATATGGCTAAGATTAAAAATCCCATAAGGTGTTTTCTGGTCTGTGAGCTGCACATCGTAATCCCTCCCATGCAATCACTGGGTCTAAAAAGAATGTTACTTGCTTGCACCGTCATTATAACGCCGCAGCGGTGCAATAGCAAGTTAAGATTTGGTAAAGAGAATTTTATCCGACGAATAAACTCACGATAGGAATGGAGAATAAAGACACGATTGTTGTCAGAACCACGCCGGCGGAGGCAAGCTGGACATCGCCTTTGTATTCTTCCGTGATAAGAACCACCATACTGCCGGAAGGAAGGGCGAGCATAATGATAAATAAGGTAAGGATCAGCGGGTCAAAAGGCAGCAGCCGGACAAGGAAACTTGCCAGGATCGGGATCGCAAACATTTTGACCAGGGCAAATCCATAAAGACGGACTTCGCGGAAAATCTGCGAAAGCGGGCTGGCAGCAAGCGAACAGCCGAT
>DJNB01000206.1 GCA_002435545.1 Lachnoclostridium sp. UBA6475 | reverse complement strand
CTTGACATTCGCTCCACGGAAAACCCATCCATCGGATGGCAACCTCACGCTTCTTCGCTATCATGTCACAGCAATTGCTATTATACACTAAGTTTTTGGGGAATGCAAGTACTTTTTTTATTTTTTTTGCAAGCTAAATTTTCATCTTTTTTAAATTATGAAATTTAGTCTTTCAAAAAATATAAAATGCCGGACCGTGGATCATTCACCGCGGACCGACACCTTATTTTACCTGTTCAAGCTACTTTGCTTTCGCATAGGATTTTTTGGAAATAATTCCCAGTTCCGGTTCCAAAGCCCCTTTGCTTTGTTTAAGCGGCCGGATTTTATAGTAAAATTTCCTGTTCTTTACAACATAGATGTCCCGGAACGAATTTGTCGTCACCGTTGCAAACTCGTCATAAACACCATATTTACTCTCTGCACGGTATACAATATAACCGTCTGCTTTTTTGACTTTTTCCCAAGTCACTTTCATCTTACCTTTTTTGGCTTTTACTTTCACTCCGGTAACCCGTTTGGTGAAAGAAGATGTTTTTCCGCCTGCACCTGCAGCCGTATCTGCAGCTGTGCCTGTACCTGCCTCTGCTTTTAACAGTTTATCGATATTCACCGAAATTGCGTATGCGCTTTTTTCACTGTTATAGGCGTGGTTCTTTGCAACCGCCACAATTTTGTAGTAGTACTTTCTTGCATTCTTTTTCATGCTTGTATACGCACTCTCTTTTACATTTGCCACGAGTTTGTATTCTCCATTGGCTTTTTTGGAGCGGTATACATTATAGGAAACGGCTCTTTTTACCCCTTTCCACGTAATGCGTATTCCCCGTCTGCCAATATTTTTCTTACGGACAAACTGCGTGATCGGCAGTGTTTTTTTGGCAGCGGTCGTATCTGTGATATCCGGCTGCATTACGGTATTGCCGTTCTCGTTCGGCTGAATGACTGCCGGCAGTTCCGGTACTTTCGCAATTGGCAGACCGGCTGGAGGCAGCACCGGTGTGGATGACGGTGTCGGCGCCGGAGTTCCGGTCGGCGCTGTCGTTGGTACTGCGGTCGGTACTGATGTTGGCACTGTTGTCGGTGCTGTCGTTGGTACTGCCGTCGGTGCTGTCGTCGGCGCTGTTGTCGGTACTGCCGTCGGTGCTGTCGTTGGCGCTGTTGTCGGTACTGTCGTCGGTGCTGTCGTTGGCGCTGTCGTTGGCGCTGTCGTCGGCACTGTGGTTGGTACTGCCGTTGGTGCTGTTGTCGGCGTCACCGTCGGCACTGGTGTTGGCGTCGGTTTTACGATACATTCGATCGAAACCGTCTCTGCCACAACCGTACCGGCATTATTTTCCAATTCAAACACATAGGTTCCGTTTTCATCGACTTCATATGCTTTTTCCGCATATGGCTTTCCGTTGACACGAACTTCCTTCACACCGGAAAGTCCTCCTTCGGTATGAATGTTAAGTGTCGCTTTTTCAACCGTGGTGGTTGGTATTCCATCAATGTTCAAAACAGGATTTGCGGTATCCTTTTTGACAGAAACTACTTCTGAAATTTCTTTTCCAAAAATATCTTTTGCGACGACTTCTACTTCATAGATACCATCCGGCAGATTGTCAATGCCAAATGTCGTCTGGTCACACTTCGTTTCCTTTCCGTCTACAATATAACGAATTTCTTTCAATGCTGCGGTTCCACGCTGTACGATTGCAACAATGGTAGCATCTTTTTTGTTCGTAAAGATATCCGGTGTAAAGTTTGGTGCTAAAATCACTTTCGCAGCCGTTTTCTCGATCATGGCACGAGAACTCTGAATGATTATGGCATTATCATGCTTATCAACGATTTTAGCATATAGGACAAAATCCATTTCATCGTTTAACTCAACCTCTTTTCCGTTATAGTCAATCCATCCGTCATTTTCGTCAAAGGTTTCTCCCTGTTTGACAATCTGGTAGCAAACAGATTTTATGCCGGACTGATCATCCTGTGCATCGATTTTCGCATAAAATCCTTTGGAAGATACAAGAATATCTCCTTCGTCAGATTTCATAACATTATTGGTTCCGGATTGGTCTGTCAACTCTATTTTTCCGGTCGGATCCACAACATCCTTAAACCGGGCATACAGTTTTTCATCTTTCGATACCACATAATGAAAATCCTTCTTATCACCGAGAAACTCATTCGCGGAATTATACCAGCCCACAAACTGATACCCCGGCTTTTCTACTGCCGTAAGATCAAATACAAAGCCGGTATCGGTGTCATAATGATACGGAACTTCATCCCCTGTATCAGGAGTTTCTACCATTCCGGAGGTTCCTTGTGCGGTCAGCATATCTTCTCCACATTGTACCGTACCACCCTGCGTTACGTACAGTTCCATGTCATACTGATTGCGAACCGTATACGTAATTATCTGTGATTCCTGGCAGGAAGCTGTTTTCGCAGTGACTTTGACTTTGATCTCAACCGGTCTCTTTCCATTCGGAATGCGGCTGAAGAAGATTTTGTCTCCCTGAATTTCAACCACTTCGTTTTCAATTACAGGGCTTTCTGCCGTGGCAGTTTCAACGGAGGTACTTTCACTCTCAGCAGCCGCCGCATAATCTGCGCTGACAACTTCGTATGCATATTGCACATTCGCCTGTGTATGATCCTTATGCACATCACACCCCGTCACATCCGACTGTACATCAAATTGACGCATCTGTTTTTCGCCTGTGGACGGCACAAGAACAAGATCATCGTAGGTACGCAGTGCAATCTTACACGTACATATCCGGCGTTTTAAGGTAACTGTATATACATTTTGTGCTGAGCCTTTCTTTACCACGATCGTGAGCACATCACCATCCCAGTTCTTGCTTACTGTTGTTCCCCGATCTGCTTCTGTATAAACATCCGGCAAGTTAAGTTCCGGATAACCAAACGGTATTTCTACCGTATAATCTCTCTGATATGGTTTAAATTCTTCGCTTAATTTAATGCCAAGTTTCTGTTCTTCCGCATTACCAACCAGAAGATTGTTCAGACAGGTTGCATCGGAATAATTATAGACCGTACGTTTTCCCGTCTCATCTTTTGCCACAATCGTAAACTGCTTTGTGGAAACAGAGGTCTTTAAATCTATCGTTCCGGAATCCATTGTCTGCGTCGTGTAACTCTTGCTGCACAACGGAGTTTTTCCGGAAACCGTAAACGCTCCATTCGCGTTTTCTTTGATCTGATCCTCCGCTATATTTCCTTCGTACACAGCCATCCGGCTCAACGGAATTTCATTTTTTTCGTCTCCGATACAATAGAACAATTGATTGGAAACGCCATCCGGTGTATATAAAGATACTTTTGGTCCACCTGACAACAGTTCAACACATAGGATTTCTGTTGTCGCATTTCCCTTCATATCTTCCACAACCATCTTATAATATCCATTTTGGGTAATATTAACCGGATATTTGTCCGCTAAGGATTCTGTCTCCTCACTTACTGTAATCTCCGGTCCAATATCACTTACCGCCTGCGTAGTCATATTGTCTATTTTCTGCAATTTAACAGATTTGATCTTACGCTCTGCCGTGATATCATAAGACAGATATGCACTTGACTGCGTAAACTTCGTAATCTCTTTGCCGGCTTCATCTACCAGTTTAAGAGAAACTTTTGGCCAGTCATCTGACTTCTCTGATGTCTTTTCTGCTTCTTCCTCAAATTGTTTGATCTCCACTTTTTCCGTAGAGATATTTCCAAAACTATCCTCTGCAATAACATAATACGTTCCATTTCTGCTTATTCGCAGAATCCCTTTGGCAAACTGATTGTTTACCTGTGTATCCGCACCGTTTCCACCGATGCTGACGGAGTTAAGCATTACGTTATCGTATACATAAACCGGTATTTCAAGCACCGTTCCCGGCTGAAGTTTTGTAACATCCGTTGGAAGTGTTTTCCCGATTACAATCTTCGGTGCTGTCTCATCCTCTTCGATCTCTCGTCCGGTATCTCCCGCACTTCGGTCTGCATAGTACTCGATCATAGAGTCAAACGATGCGGTATTACTCAAAACTTTTACCGTAACGGTATGCTTTTTCAAAGAAGTATTTTTAAAGTCAACCGTATGACGTTTATAGTATTTTCCTTCCTCTACACCATCGGCATCTTTGTACTTCTTGGTCGTGTAACCAAAGCTGTTGTTACTGGATACCTCAATATCTCCGGTATAGTAGAAATCAATGCTGCGTGCATACGTTGTAAAGGTAAATGTATTCCCTTTGGCTCCGATACAGATGTCATTATTATATGGAAGAATTGTATTCTGGACGATCGCTCCTACGCCTTCGTCCTTCCACTCTGTTCCTCCAACCGGATTATCAAAGGTAAATACCTCGTTATCCGTAGAAATATTACATCCGGATATCGTTGAATTGAAGGTAATATCCTTAAAGGAACCTGTCGTTGTATCCGCAATTCGAAGGATACCACTGCCTTCCTTCTGTGCTGTCACACTGACATATCCCGTCTTCACATTGTATGCTGCATTGGAAAGGATCTTATTGTCTGCAAGTTCCGCATTTCCATCTCGATTCAGCTTCATCTCCGTAAGCGTAATGTTACTCCGCTTGCTGATATCAAGGGCTGCCTCGAATTGCAGATTAAAGTTTACCGGATTTCCAACTGTCAGCGATACCTTATCCAGGCAGTCAAAACGGGTAGCCGGAACAACTTTTCCATAGGCAATGTTGTTTTTCTGTTCGTACTCTGCCGTACTGCTCTGCATAGTAAACTGCAGATTTGCTGCTCCGATAGCATCCTCCGGATCAAACGCCGTCATTGGGATTGCAATGCGTCCCTTGATCGTCCGGGTGCTTCCCGCCGGAATGGATTTGTTTTCAGATATTGTGTTTCCGGCATTTGTATAACCGAGGTAATCAAACACTCCTGATTTTCCATTTCCGAGAAGCGGTGTCTCTTTTCCATCACTGCTGGTGATCAATTTTCCATTTATTTCCAGCGGAACGTATTTATCCTCTCTGCTGTCCGTCTTTCCGGATGTATGCTTCACCTCAAATGTTACATTGGATGCGGCTTTTACTCCTTCATTTTTCACCGTCATCTCAACATCCGCCATGATACAGGATATATTATTAACACTGCATTTTTCCAGAGTATCTCCTGCCGTGATTTCTACATTCTCAATGGACAGTTCCGCTTTTTCACCAATTTCTATTTTTCCCTGGCCATCTTTTTCTGCAATCGTACTGATCGCTTTGGCCTGGGAATACCCAGAATCTTCCTGCACTTCGAAGAAGATACAGCCTCCTGCAATGTCTCCCGGAAGCGCCTTCATCTCCAGGGCATCTGTTGTCACCTGCTGGCCGGCAAGAATGTTACTTTCAACCTTCCATTTTCCAAGTTCGCTCTCGCCGCTCTTTGTAGATGCTTTCAGCGTAATGTATGCCGGATTCGCCTCACTTGCACGAATTGCCGCATCCCCAGTATTGCGGAATGATACACTACCGGTCAGTTTTTGTCCTGCCACAAAATCATTTTTTTCAAATGAAATGGATGCTTCTCCAATCTTTTGTTTTCCTACCCCATAGGAAATCGCATAAATTCCTGCACTTCCCTGCATACTTCCCTGCGTCGTTTCCGGCACATATTCTGTATAATCTTCTCCCTCAAACTGTACCGTAGTCTTTTGCAGTTTCGTCATGGTTCCTTTGGTAAGTATGGTAAGCGTACCGTTTTCATTGTCACTTGTCGGCTTTCCAATTGCAATCTGCGGCGAGTTAAAGATAAACTGATCTTGCCCGCCACCCTGCTTGGTATCATAAAATGCCTTCTGCGCCTCCTCTGACGACATATTCTGTGAAATCGAATTTTCATATACCTGCATATGATTCATCGCCAGCATAAACGGCTTACCAAATTTTCCGACTTCCGGATCATATTTTGTCACATACAACGCATTATTTACCGTATTCGGCACTGTCTGCGTGTACACGGCCGAGATATTTCCGTCTCCATCCGTACCAATGGTAGCTTCCGTCTGGGATTCGCCCTGTTCTTCATCCGTCTCAAACAATCGTTTTTCTATAATTGGTTCCGTTGTACTTTCCAACGCATTTTTAAGACTGCTTTCTTCTATTACATACGTAATTCCATTGACATTATAAAGAAGAAATGTTTCTTTTTGTCCGTTAGCACTCAGTTTTCCATGTAAAAATTTCAAATTCGAGAAGTTTGGTGATTCCAGGGTTTCTTTTTTTGCTCCCTCTACATAAATACCATCCTGCTCATCACTATCATCATAGTCCACCAGTGTTTTCAGTAAAACCGGTCTGCCAAATTTCAATCCCAGTTTTTCTTCCTCTGTCTGCTGTACATCCACCGTTTCCACGGTTGCTTTCTGCACATACAGTTTCTTTATTTTTGCATCTTCTTTTTGAGAACCATACTGGTCTTTCTGTTCTGTTACATAGGAAAGATAATAACTGTTGTCCTCTGCTGCCGCAAACTGTACATCTTCATAACGTGTTTTCTGATCTTTCCATTCGTCTGAAATATCCAGAACATATGTTTGGTATGTTCCGTCTCCCTGTTTTACACTGTAATGAAGTTTGGAATACTTTCCATACAGATAATCTGTCGTAAGCGCATATTCATAATTTGCCTGCGCATAAGGATCTCCTGTTCCCGATTTATTATCTGCATTATTTCCCTTGGCATCTTCATCATATTTCTTTTTATACTCTTTCTCGCGCTCTATCATCTCCGTCTCAGTATACGGCTCCGTATCCACAAACAAGTGCACATCGGATACCGCACTTACCGGGAGAAAATGATATCCTGCGTTCTGACTGAGCACAACCGCATCGGTAAACTCGTCAGGCTGCGAGGCATCAAATTGTGCCGTCTTAACTTCTATCATCCGGCTTGCCTTCTTCAGCATCTCCTGTGCTTCGGTGTTGTCCGGTATGGCTGCTGCCGCACTTTCCAGATAAGAGGTCCATGTCACTTTAATCTTATCTCCCTCAACAACGGCATCGTAGTTGATGTCTCCGGTTCCCTCTTCTGCCCCTGCTTTGCGGTCAACCACAATATATTTTGTCTGGGAGGCAGCATCGATCGGATTCACAAGTCCCATGACCTCTTTTCCATCCTCGCCGCCCTGTCCGGTACTGGTTGTGGAAAGTTTTGACATAACCAGCTGTGTATTATTAAGGCTATGTCCCGGATTTTTACGGCTGATCGTATATAAAACGTAGTTCGTATCACCAACCGTCAGCAGTTTATAATCTGAGGCACTGTCAAATCCGCTTCCGAGTTCCACGGCAGAAGCATTGTTGCCATAACCACTTACCTGAAACTCATCTAAGCCGTCGATATCGTATGCCTGTGACGTCATATCATCCTGCGCCGCATTGTCATCCGAGGAATTAATATTCTGCATACGGAATACATTTTTCGGTTTTGATACGCTTACCGGCGCTCCTGCGACATCCGAGTCAACTTCTTCGGAAGTACTCGTACCGCCCATATCCATTCCCACGACCTGCCAGGAGAAAAACCACGGTTTCTTATCATCTTCCAGCCTTGATCTGTCATATCCGCCTTTGCACCCGATAATATCCATCTCGTAGGAGAAGAACAAAAATACCGCACGGAATCCGACCGCCGCCGACGTGACAAATTCATCCACCGTCGTCTTTTTATTAAATGTAAAGGCAAAAGAAACCGATACCTTTACATAAACTTCAAGTTTTGCCAGATCCACACCAAATCCGGCACCTGCTTCCACATACAGACTCGGATTCATCTTTAATCCTGCAAAAGATACCTCATTCTGTATACTGGTTGTTTCATCCCCGTTGTCAATTTCTTTTTTCTCCAGCTGGATACCGGTCTGTGCCTGTAATCCGATCCCCACCTGCACGTATACATAAAAGATCGGACATGTCTGGAAACGGTATTGAAGCCGGACACTTCCCTCGATCGACAACGCGATCATTGCCGATGAAAACTCATATTTACCGGTAAGTTTACTATACTTCCAGACAAAGGACAGATTTACCGCAATATCGATACTCTGTTTGTTTGACTTTCCTTTTAATGGCGTAGCGTTTGCAGCTTTTCCCGTATTTCCGTTATTGTCCGTTGCCTTCCGCTGTTTGCGCAGCTGCTTAAAGATATTATCGCTTGGGCTTGTCATGGCTTTTTTCATATCCTTTAAGCCCTCAACGCCTAAAATATCCCTCTCAACACCGGCTCCGTTCTGGGAGGAAGCACCAAAGATCGGGGTTCCTACGGAAAATCCAATCTCGTCTTTTCCCATCATAAACTTGCCTAATCCAAGACCGATATTCAGACTCGGAAGGCTTACTTCCGGTTTGGTATCTGCCACATCCGGCTGTTTATCCGTTACGTTGTCATCGTCTTCCGGCGCTTCGGCATCGGATACCGGAAGGGAACGAAATCCCTGCGCTGCCGGTTCCGGTACGGTATAAAAACGTCCCCGCTGTGTAGAAGTTATTTTTTCCTTGCCTGCCTCATTAATACGTGACGTAAGATAATACGTCTCATTTCCGTGAAGACAGCCAAGATAGCCATTGATCTGAGATTTTGTCGATGCTGCCACAAACCCATTTGGCATCTTTGTTTCATACACCTTTATCTTTTCCGGAGAACCAAACGCGGTACGAAGATTTCCTTTCCAGTTCGGATTCCATTCGTATTCATTGGTTGCCGTATTCATCTTCGCAGGACTCGCATCATATCCTGACAAGAACGATACGGTTCCGCTTGTGACCGTTCCATACATTTTTACCGTACCGTCTTTTGTGGAAATATCACGATACGATTTCATCTCTTCCGTCATTTTTGTCTTCTGTTCTTCCGATGTCTGCGTTGTCACAAATCCCGGAACAACCTGGAACGTCTCGTTTGCATTGGCTCCCGGAGGCGTCGTAAGACAAGCCGGCTGCACATCAAAATCCACCTTGATCAAAATATCTTTTCCAAAATCTGTTATCTGATAGGCTTCATCCGGATTGAGAATCTTGATCGGCTCTGTACCGTCTTCTTTTGCGGTATATTTTCCGTCCTGATTCACATCTTTATACAAAGACACCATTTTTTCTGCCAAAACCTCCGGCTCTCTCACAACATTCACGGCATCCTTGGTATAGACGGAAAATGTCACTGTATTTGCAACAAGATCCCTGTCTGAAACAGGAATGTCTGCATTTCCCTCATAAACTTTATTGTTATAGAGAATCTTTGTTCCATCCTGCAGATTAAAATTGATCTTATTAAAATTCTTTACATCACTGGCGGTATGCGAAAAATCCGTATTGGATGTCTTCCATGTAACAGCGGCACCATCCACTTTAATATTTTTGCGTATCGTCTCTAATTTCTTCTGTTTCTCTGCACTTGTTTCTTCCTGCAGCATAGAAGTTTTACAATTGATCTTAATATTCTGATAACGATTGTAAACACAATTCAGGCTGTAAGATGCCGTAGTTGACATTCTCCGGTTATTACGCGTAAATTTTACCGTTGTGGATTTATTCGAAATCTTACCGTCGACAACAAGCGTTCCACCTTCTTTTAACTGAACGGACTCCAGTTTGTAAACACCTGTGTTGTCCGACTGCTTTACATTCAACTCACTTCCAAGATAAAATTTTCCATCTCCGTTAAATCCGCCATTCATAAGCGAAATAACCGGTTTCAACCCCTGCTTTACTGTCTTTACTGCACTTTCTGTAGAATTTGACAGGCGGTTCATGTCACCGCTGTTACCCGTTGTGATATTTAAGGTCGGTGCAGTATCGATATTTCGGCGTTTCAGCACAAAATCATTCACCGATACCACATTGGTCTCTCGATCACGCACTCTATCGCCGCGTTTGGTAATAAATGATTTTAATACAATATGTGTTGCCTTACCCGTATCGGATATATCATCAAATGACACCTCTTTCTCAACACTCTGGTTCGATTTACTTCCATACTGGGAGTAAATTGCTTTTTGCGCCTTTTTACTTTCACTCTCGACCAGCGGTTTCATATTGTCATCACCGCTTCCGTTCGTATATGGTGTAAGACTCGTCGCAAAACTTTTATCTCCAATGGCAAGCAGGAACCCGCTCAGATAATTATAAGCAGCATATAAACGCTTATTGGTCGTTACGTTCATTTTAACGGACATGCCGCTGTACATATTGGCAAGATCTTCCACTTCAAAATACGTATTGCCGCGGTAATCCTCTTTCAGCATCTGAATAAACACAAGATTCTGCAACGTCGATTTTGTCAGGCTTTTTTCTTTGGAGTTACTATCATATGCCGTGTATTCCTCCGTAAGATTCGCCGTCCTGCCCCACTTACTTGTCAATCCTTTTGTACTGATCTTATAGGAAAAATCTGTGTCGGCCTGCGCAGACATGTCCGCTTTGTCATCGGCACTTTTCTCATAAGATACCTTCTGTTCTTTTTCTTTTACCGGCGTTACTTTAATCTCGTTCTTACCAGACTGCGTAATTGCCTTTTTCCCTTCTTTGACACGCTTGGATGCGTCTTCTGCCTCGGTACTCTTTGACGCCGTCGCAACATTATCGTTGTCCGCAGTATCCGTATTAAACAGATCGACACGGATCTCCTGTGCGTTCTTTTTGATATTTCCACCCTTTGCGTTACTCAGCTGAATGGTAAAGTAACGGTCTTCTTCTGTCTTCTTATTGTCATTCAGAAGTTCGACTTCAATCTCCGTACTCTCGATACCACCGCTGAAACTTGCCGTAGACGAAGCCTTTGCGTAATCTGTTCCCGCTTTGGCACTTCCATCTACGGTCTTGTAATCCACCGACGATACATACTGTGTCGCTCCCGTTCTGGTTAATTTAATCTTCGCTTTTCCTGTACTCTTATCAACTCTCACCTTGCTGAGTGCAAATCCCATTGTGCTTTCGAGTTTTTCCTCATCATCCTTGATGCACATTGACAAGCGGTTGGCGGTTTCCGTAAACGCTGCCCCTTCCACTTCATAAATGGTAAAAGATGCCAGTTCCTCTGCTTCATGCTCTTCATCATCTGTTGCTTTGACAACAATATCTTTTACCCATTCGCCATCCTCAAAGTCTACCTGCAGGAAACTTGTTTTAAATGGCATCTCGCGGTCAAGTGTAACATCCGTATAACTTCCTTTTTCATATGTATTCTCATCTGTAATATGACGGCTGTTTACGTTGATCCACAATTTTTGTGAACTTTCTTCACCGGTCGTCTTTGACAGACCCAGTTTGTAATCTGCTTCTACCACACATACATATTCGTTTTCATTAAACTCTTTTTCGCTTACCGTAAGAGTTTCCTTTGCTCCCTCAGCAGCTTCCCATTTTCCGTCCTTTTTTACATGCCAGAAATATCGTACATAGTCTCCCTCTACGTCTTTCAGGGAAAGCGTAACTTTCTGATCCTCTTTTTTTGATACAATGTCATAAGAACTGCTCACCTGCTGCTTGCCGGTGGTTCCGTCGGCTCCGATCGGATTTTCCACTTTTACGGTATAATCCTTGTTGGACGCAGCATTTGCATAGACAAGTTCTTTCTCCTCTTCATCCAGTGCAGCCACCGCCGGCGTAATTGCCACCTTTGCGGTCGCTTTTCCCTTTGTTCCTCCAAGACGATAGATTGTTATCTTCTGCTCTTTCGCATTCTTTCCCTCTTCTATCGTTATCGAATCGTTTTTAAACGCAAATGTTCCATTTGGGAATTTTTCCTCCCAGGACTCCTCTTCTTCGATCGTCTTTCCATCTTTTCCTGTCACGGACAGGTTCCCCTTTTTTTCTGCTTCATAAGCATAGGATGATGTTCCTACGCTGGTCACAGTCATGACCCCTGCGAGAAAAACCGCCAGCAGACGCTTTCGTAAATGTTTCATACTCTATTCCTCCTGAATTTTACAATATATTTCGACTATTTTATCATATTTTAATATTTTTGTCTCTCTTTTTTCATAAACTCCCCCTATATGTCACAAGAGGGATTCGTCCCCTCTTGTCTTAAAAATATTGATTTTCACATCACTGCCCCGGAATCCGGAATAACGATGGGCAAAAAAAGTGCCGGACTATGAAATCCTCTCCATAATCCGGCACCAGACTGTGTCTTATGTGACTTATGTGTCTTACTCTTCTGCTTTCTGTACTTCTACAATCGCATCCTTCTTCATAGGGATACGGCAGTTTTTGTTATTTCCAAATTCTACGATCACGACATTATCGTCCGGCATATCGATCACAACGCCGTAAAATCCGCTTGTTGTCAGGATACTGTCACCAACGGCAAGACCACCGATCAATGCCTGATGTTCTTTTTCCTGCTTTTTCTGTGGACGGATCGCAATCAGCCAAAATA
>DJNB01000054.1 GCA_002435545.1 Lachnoclostridium sp. UBA6475 | reverse complement strand
CTAGCGACTTGGTACAATAAAAACAAATATTTTTCGGATTGAAAGCGGTGAAAACGCTATGAATACAAAGGTTATTATTTGGAATGAAGAGCGGGGATTTGAGGCGGAAGAACTTGCAGAAGCGGCTCAGATCATCCGGGATGGCGGTCTGGTGGCATTTCCGACGGAGACGGTATATGGTCTTGGTGGAAATGGACTGGATCCACAGGCATCCAAAAAAATATATGCGGCAAAGGGGCGTCCTTCGGACAATCCATTGATCCTGCATATTGCAAAAATGGAGCAGCTGCAAGAGGTGGTTAGCGAGATTCCGGAGGCAGCGGCGACGTTGGCTGAGGCATTTTGGCCGGGGCCTCTTACGATGATATTTAAAAAGGCGGACTGCGTGCCGTATGAGACGACAGGCGGACTGGATACGGTTGCGGTGCGTATGCCGCAGCATATGGGCGCTTTACAGTTTTTGGAAGAAGCAGGAGTGCCGGTCGCGGCGCCGAGTGCCAATACATCCGGCCGACCAAGCCCGACATTGGCAAAACATGTAAAAGAAGATTTAGATGGGAAAATAGATATGATCATCGACGGGGGAGAAGTGGGAATCGGATTTGAATCCACGATCGTCGATGTGACCGAGGAAATACCGGTGATTCTGCGTCCGGGATTTATTACGCAGAAGATGCTTCAGGAGATCGTCGGAGAAGTGCAGATGGATCCGGCGTTGATGCAGGTGAGCGGCGACCAGAAGCCGAAAGCACCGGGGATGAAATACCGGCATTACGCGCCGGAAGCGGAGATGACATTGTACCAGGGAGATACGGAAGACGTGATCGCCCATATTAACCGGGAGATTGCGGCATATGTGGAAAATGGCACATACCGGCCGGAGGAGATCGGTATCCTTGCGACGACCGAATCGGCAGAGCGTTATCCGATGGGACAAGTTGTCGTGGCGGGATCCAGGGAAGAAGATACCGAGGGAAAATATTTGTACGATGCCCTTCGCAGGTTTGACGAACTGCACGTAAAGCGCATCTTGTCGGAGACATTTTTTGATTCGGCAAAAGAAGAGGCGGTTATGAACCGGCTGAAAAAGGCGGCAGGGCAGAATCTCGTACAGGTCGAGCCTTATGAGTGCTGCAACCGCGTGATCTTTGTCAGCAAAGACAATATTACGCTGGGGCCGATGAATGAGTGGATCCTGAAAAGCATTCTTATGGATAAAGAGAAAGAGGTACTTTCGAGAGGGCTTGTCGTACTGTTTGAAGAGCCGAGAAATATGAAGGTAACCGATATCCTGATCAATCACGGGGTTCCGTGTGAGGAACAGGTTTCCGTCGCATTTTCGCCGGAAGAGGTGACGCGCGACACCGTGATCATTACGATGAACTTTGCGGAGAAGGTAAAAGTTCTGGAAGATTATGGATTGGAGAGAAACGTCTATACATTGCGGGAACTTGCCGGCGAAGAAGGCGATACCGAGCCGCCGCTTGGTGGTGACGAGGAAGCATATGAGGCAAGTTATACGGAGTGCAAAGATCTGCTCTATAAAATAAAAAAGAAATTACAGTGGAGGTAAGCTATGATTGCATTGGGAAGTGACCAGGCAGGTTATGAATTGAAACAGGAAATTATCAAGTATTTGGAAGAAAATGGATATGAATACAAAGATTACGGAAGTTACAGTGCGGATCCGGTTGATTATCCGGTGTATGGGAAAAAGGTGGCACACGCGATTGCCGATGGCGAGTGCGACAAAGGAATCCTGATCTGCGGAACCGGTATCGGTATCTCGATCGCGGCAAACAAAGTCAAAGGGATCCGTGCAGCGGTCTGTGGCGACTGTTTTAGTGCTGAGGCGACGAGACTTCACAACGATGCCAATATCGTGGCACTGGGTGCACGGGTAACAGGCCCGGGACTTGCCGTACGTATCGTAGATACATTCTTACATACTGAATTTTCCGGTGTGGACAGACATATCCGCCGCGTGGAAATGATAGAAGAATAAACGAAGCACAGCTTCAGAATGGATGGTAAAAATGTTAGGATTTGTTGGTTGTGGAAATATGGCGCAGGCAATGCTCAAAGGGATTCTGAGTAAAGGACTGTATGCCAAAGAAGACATTCTCGTTTCGAGAAGAAACGAAGAGGCGCTTCAAAATATTCAAAGTGAATTTGGCGTAAATGTTACGACAGACAATGCAGAAGTGGCGAAAAAGGCAGACGTGTTGGTTCTGGCGGTAAAACCATTTCAATTTGAGACGGTCATTTCGGAGATTCGAAATGAAGTGTCCGAAGACAAACTCGTGATCTCGATCGCAGCCGGTCAGACGATCGCGAATATAGAAAAATTATTTGGAAAGACTATCAAATTAGTAAGAAGTATGCCAAATACGCCGGCGTTGGTGCTCGAAGGGGCAGCAGGCGTTTGTTATAACGATCATGTGACAGAGAAAGACAAAAAAACGACTATGGAAATATTTTCCAGTTTTGGCGTTGCCAACGAAGTGAGTGAATCCATGATCGATACGGTGATCGGCGTAAGCGGAAGTTCACCGGCCTATGTATTTATGTTTATTGAGGCGATGGCGGATGCCGCTGTGGCAGACGGCATGCCAAGAGCGCAGGCATATGAGATGGCGGCGCAGTCGGTACTGGGAAGTGCCAAGATGGTTCTTGAGACCGGAAAACATCCGGGCGAACTGAAAGACATGGTATGTTCTCCGGCAGGAACGACGATTGAAGCTGTCCGCGTGCTGGAAGAAAAAGGATTCCGGAGTGCCGTGATCGAAGCGATGAAAGCCTGCGTAAAGAAAGCAAAAGAAATGAGTTAATGGTGCGATGAAAAAAAGAGATAAGCAACGCGAACGAAGGGAAGTCATTCATGCCCTTTCCATGATACTGCAGATTGGTCTGGCGATGCTGACCTGTATGGGGATCAGTCTTGCCATCGGGTATTATCTGGATCAGCTGCTTGGAACTAAGATATGGGTTATTATCATGCTGGTGATCGGAATATTGGCGTCGATGCGCAGCCTTCTTGTCCTGACGGGACAGTATGGCAGCAGCGGCTCCAAGGAGAAAGAAACGCCGGCAGAGCAGGAGGACATTCATGCAGGAAGCAAAAAAGACACTCCTTAGAGTGATCGGTATTATGTGGGGACTTGCGGCAGTGGTTTTGATTGTGGGTGCCGTCATATTTGCGATTTATCCCTTTTCCTATTTTCCCTATGTAAGCGGTGAGGTATTGGGAACGCTGGTTTCCAGCCTGCTTATGTGGCATCGCTTTAATACATTGGATGTCGAACTGGATATGGCAAAAAAGAATGCCATACGGCATCTTCGTATGCAGGCATCGGTACGAAGTCTGATCAGCCTGCTGACATTATTATTGAGTTTTTATTTTCGACAGTATTTCTACCCGGTTACGGTGTTTGCGGGATTGTTTGCCACGAAGGCGGCGGCACTCCTGTATCCGGTCATTTTCCGGGAAAAACAGGATCTGGCGGAATAAACTATACACAGACATTTGTCTGAAAAAACGAGAAAGGAGACTTAGGCTTGGATAACAAAGTGGATTTTTACGTCCATGGGTATCAACAGGTACACATTGGTGGTTACACATTTTGGATCACGACAAGCCATGTGTGTCTGGTAATCGTTATGGTTGCATTGATCATCTTTGCGATCGTGGCAAACCGTGTTATCAAAAAGGCGGATTACCGGAAGGCGCCGACGGGATTTTTAAATGTCATCGAGCTTCTGGTGGAAACCGTGGATAAACTGGTACTTGATAACATGGGCGGAAAACTTGCCCCGCGTTTTCGAAACTATGTGGGTGCGTTGTTTATGTTGATCCTTACATGTAATCTTTCCGGATTGTTTGGACTCCGTCCGCCGACCGCGGATTATGGTATCACACTTCCGTTAGCATTGATTACGTTTGTAATGATTCAATACCAGGGATTCAAATGGCAGAAAATGGGTAAGATCAAAGGACTGTTTGAACCTATATTTTTATTTTTGCCGGTGAATATCATCAGCGAATTTGCAACACCGGTTTCAATGTCACTTCGTTTGTTTGCCAACATACTTTCCGGTACGATGATGATGGCGTTGATCTACGGATTATTGCCGAAACTTGCCACACTTGCGTGGCCGGCAGCACTGCATGCGTACATGGATGTATTTTCCGGAGCGTTGCAGGCATATGTTTTCGCGATGCTGACAATGGTATTTATTGCCAATGCAGCAGGGGACGAAGCCAAGTAAAAGAGAACAAAATATATCTTAAGGAGGAAACATATTATGAATTTTTCAGGAGCAGATTTAATTAGTGCAGCATCCGCAATTGGTGCAGGATTAGCAGTTATCGCAGGTATCGGTCCCGGTGTAGGACAGGGTATTGCAGCCGGATATGGTGCAAATGCCGTAGGACGTAATCCGGGAGCGAAAGGTGATATCATGTCAACCATGCTTCTTGGACAGGCCGTTGCCGAGACAACAGGTCTTTATGGTTTGGCTGTTGCGATGATTCTTTTGTTTGCCAATCCATTGCTTCCATAAAAAGCACAGAATAATCAAAAAGATTGGAGAGAGACATGGATAATCGAATTTTTGGACTGGATCCGCAATTGCTCTTTGATACGGCGATTGGATTGCTTGCCATGTTGGTATTGTTTATCCTGCTTTCATATTTGTTATTCAATCCGGCGAGAAAACTGATCCAGAAACGGAAAGAGTTTATCGCCAGCCAGCTTGAAGAAGCAGCAAAGGCAGAGAAGGATGCGAAAGAACTGGAAACCCAATATCGTGCAAAATTAGACAAAGTCGAGGACGAGGCAGAAGAGATGCTCAGTGATGCGCGTAAAAAGGCGCTCGACAAAGAGAAAGAGATTGTTGCCAAGGCTTCCGATGAGGCTCAGACCATCAAGGCAAGAGCTGAGCACGAGGTGGAATTGGAGAAGAATAAAGTTCGTGATGAAATGAAACAGGAAATCGTTCATGTGGCATCTGCTATGGCAGGAAAATTTGTCGCTGCATCGATGGATGAGGACAAACAGGCGCAGCTCATTGACGAAACATTGAAGGAAATGGGTGATGAGACATGGCAAAATTAGTATCAAAAGTATACGGAGATGCTTTGTTTGAGGCGGCGCTGGAAGAAAACCAGCTGGATGCCGTATGGGATGAGGTCAGAGAGATCGCCTCGATCCTGCAGGAAAATGAAGCATTTATTGATATTATGAATCATCCCGAGATGACGCGGGAAAAAGAACTTGCGATGATGGACGAAGTATTTGGCGGAAAAGTTTCGGATATTATGATGGGCTTTCTGCAGGTACTCGTAAAAAAAGGACGCTTTGGCGAAATCGAATCCGTGCTGGAATATTTTGACAAAAGAGCAAAAGAATATAAGAAGATTGGCGTTGTCTATGTGACGACACCGACCGAACTTTCCGAGGCACAGAAACAAAAGATCGAAGCGCGCTTGTCAGAAACGTCTTCGTACGAGACACTGGAGATGAATTACAACGTGGATGCGAGTCTGCTTGGAGGAATCCGCATTCGTATTGACGACCGTGTCGTAGACAATACGATCCAGGCGAAGCTGGAAGAGATGACAAGAAGATTGAGCAAGGTCAGAGTGTAACTTCTAAGGAAAGAAGGTGTTTGAGGAACATGAATTTAAGACCTGAAGAGATAAGTTCAGTTATTAAAGATGAAATAAAAAAATATAGCACCGAGTTTGACGTTTCGGATGTCGGAACGGTCATTCAGGTGGCAGACGGAATTGCCCGTATTCATGGCTTGGAAAAAGCGATGCAGGGAGAACTTCTGGAATTTCCAAATGAGATTTACGGTATGGTGCTCAACCTTGAGGAAGACAATGTCGGAGCCGTACTTTTGGGAGATTCTTCCAATATCAATGAAGGCGATACCGTTAAGACGACGGGAAATGTCGCAACCGTTCCTGTCGGTGATGCGATGCTTGGACGTGTTGTCAATGCATTGGGACAGCCAATCGACGGCAAAGGCCCGATCCATACGGACAAGACACGGCCGGTAGAGCGTGTGGCAAGTGGTGTTATTTCACGTAAATCCGTAGATACGCCGCTTCAGACAGGTATCAAGGCAATTGACTCCATGGTTCCGATCGGACGAGGACAGCGTGAGTTGATCATCGGTGACCGTCAGACCGGTAAGACCGCGATTGCGATTGATACGATCCTGAATCAGAAAGATCAGGATGTTCTTTGTATCTATGTTGCCATCGGACAGAAAGCGTCCACAGTGGCAAATATTGTAAAAACACTCGAAGACAATGGTGCATTGGATTATACTACAGTCGTAGCTTCTACGGCGAGTGAACTGGCACCCCTTCAGTATATTGCTCCGTATGCCGGATGTGCGATCGGAGAAGAATGGATGGAGCAGGGAAAAGACGTTCTTATCGTATACGATGATTTGAGCAAGCATGCAGCGGCTTACCGTACCCTGTCACTGCTCCTTCGTCGTCCACCTGGACGTGAGGCTTATCCGGGAGACGTATTCTACCTGCATTCCCGTCTTCTCGAGCGTGCAGCGAGACTTTCGGACAAACTTGGCGGTGGATCTTTGACGGCTCTGCCGATTATTGAGACGCAGGCCGGTGACGTGTCGGCGTACATTCCGACAAACGTAATTTCTATCACAGATGGACAGATTTACCTGGAGACAGAGATGTTTAATTCCGGTTTCCGCCCGGCGGTCAATCCGGGACTTAGTGTATCGCGTGTCGGTGGTTCGGCGCAGATCAAGGCGATGAAGAAGATCGCCGGTTCGATCCGTATCGACCTTGCCCAGTACCGCGAGCTGGCAGCATTCTCCCAGTTTGGTTCGGATCTGGATGCCGATACGAAAGAGAAGCTGGATCAGGGTGAAAGAATCCGTGAAGTGCTGAAACAGGGTCAGTATGTACCACAGCCGGTTTGGTATCAGGTTATCATTATTTATGCAGCAACGAAGAAATATCTGCTTGATATTCCGGTCGACGATGTTTTGGATTTTGAAAAGGGCCTGTTTGCCTTTATTGATACCAAATATCCGGAAATTCCGGCTTCGATCCGTGATACCAAAGTGCTTAGTGAGGAAATGGAACAAAAGCTGATTCAGGCAATTGAAGAGTATAAAAAGCAGTTTCTTCAAGCGTGAAAGGTGAGGTGATTGAAAAATGGCCTCAATGAGAGATATAAAACGGCGACGTGAGAGTATTCAGAGTACGTCTCAGATCACCAAAGCGATGAAGCTGGTTTCGACCGTAAAATTGCAGCATGCCAAGGGAAGAGCCGAGGAGACAAAACCATATTTTGACAAAATGTATGAGACGGTTTCCGGGATGCTTGCCAAATCGCAGAATCTCAACCATCCTCTTTTGACGGAAAAAACCGGAGGTTTCGGGAAAAAAGGTGTAATTATGATCACCTCAAACCGTGGACTTGCCGGCGGTTACAATTCCAATGTCGTAAAATTGATCACAAAAGGCGATTTTGCGAAGGAAGATACGATTATTTTCCCGGTCGGAAGAAAAGGATTGGAGACGATGCAGCGAAATGGCTATACCTGTCGCGGCGATTATTCGGAAGTGATGAATAATCCGCTGTTTGGCGATGCGGTTTCGATCGGAAAGACGGCGATGGCAGCGATGGAAAGCGGCGAGATCGATGAAATCTATCTTGCTTACACGGTATTTAAAAATACGGTGACGCAGGTGCCTACGCTCATCAAAATGCTTCCTTTTTCGCAGGAGGATATTGAGACGATGGCGGCAAATGACGAGCCGGAGACGACATCCGGCGCACTCATGAATTACGAGCCGACGGAAGAAGAGGCGCTCGGCTACATCATTCCGATGTATATGAACAGCCTGATCTTTGGCGCTCTGGTCGAGGCAGTTGCCAGTGAAAATGGTGCGCGTATGCAGGCAATGGATTCTGCGACGAGCAACGCAGAGGAAATGATTGATACACTCGGTCTGCAGTACAACCGCGCAAGACAGTCCGCAATCACACAGGAATTGACGGAGATTGTAGCGGGTGCATCCGCAATCGAGTAACGAATAAAAATTTACAAATAATGGAAGGAGTGAAAGAACCACAATGGCAGAAGAGAAGAAAACGAAAAATGCTGGTGTTATCACTCAGATTATCGGAGCGGTGCTTGACATCCGTTTTCAGGACGGAGATCTTCCTGAGATTTACGATGCCATTCACATTCCGACAAAAGATGGAAATACACTTGTCGTAGAAGTGTCACAGCATCTGGGCGACGATACCGTTCGCTGTATCGCGATGGGACCGACCGATGGATTGGTGCGAGGCATGGAAGCGATTGCGACAGGTGCCCCGATTTCGGTGCCGGTCGGCGAAGAGACACTGGGACGTATGTTCAATGTACTCGGAGATCCGATCGATGAAAAAGAACCGCCGAAAGTGAAAGAATATCATCCAATTCACAGAAAGGCTCCTGCGTTTGAAGAGCAGTCTACACAGGCAGAGATGCTGGAAACCGGTATCAAGGTTGTCGATCTTTTGTGCCCTTATCAGAAGGGTGGAAAAATCGGACTTTTCGGAGGTGCCGGTGTAGGAAAGACCGTTCTGATCCAGGAATTGATTACCAATATCGCGACCGAGCATGGTGGATATTCGGTATTTACAGGGGTTGGAGAACGTACCCGTGAGGGTAATGACTTATATTATGAAATGATTGAATCCGGAGTTATCGATAAGACAACGATGGTATTCGGACAGATGAATGAGCCGCCGGGAGCGCGTATGCGAGTAGGTCTTACCGGACTTACGATGGCAGAGTATTTCCGTGATCAGGTAGGAAAAGATGTCCTCCTGTTCATTGACAATATTTTCCGATTTACACAGGCGGGTTCCGAGGTGTCCGCACTTCTTGGACGTATGCCAAGTGCCGTTGGTTACCAGCCAACCCTTCAGACGGAAATGGGTGCTTTGCAGGAACGTATTACATCGACGAAAAATGGTTCCATCACGTCCGTTCAGGCAGTTTATGTGCCTGCCGATGACTTGACCGACCCGGCTCCAGCGACGACATTTGCCCACCTTGACGCAACGACCGTATTGGATCGTTCGATCGTGGAACTTGGTATTTATCCGGCGGTAGATCCGCTTGGCTCCAGTTCCCGTATTCTGGATCCAAAGATTGTCGGCGAAGAGCATTACAAAGTGGCTCGTGGTGTACAGGAAATCTTACAGCGTTACAAGGAACTGCAGGATATCATCGCAATCCTTGGTATGGACGAGTTGTCAGAGGATGAAAAAGTCCTTGTCAACCGCGCCCGTAAGGTACAGCGTTTCCTTTCCCAGCCATTCTTCGTGGCAGAGCAGTTTACCGGTCTTCCCGGTAAATATGTGCCAATCTCTGAAACGATTCGAGGATTTCAGGAGATTTTGGATGGAAAACATGATGACATTCCGGAGAGCTGCTTCTTGAATGCAGGTACGATCGACGATGTCATCGCACGCAAGTAGCGAGAGCGGATTGGAGATGGCTATGGCGGATATGAAAAAATTCCAATTAGAGGTAATTTCTCCGGAGCGTGTATTTTACACCGGAGAGGTCGAAATGGTGGAATTGACGACGACAGAGGGAGACATCGGTGTGTATGCCGACCATATCCCATTGACGACGATCGTCGCTCCGGGTGTTTTGACGATTACCGAAAATTCTGAGGATGATGTGATTCGGGAAGCCGCTGTCTTAGAAGGCTTTTTGGAGATCCTCCCAGACAAAGTAACCATTCTCGCGCAGTCGTGTGAATGGCCGGAGGAGATTGATATGAAACGTGCGCTGGAAGCGAAGGCGCGCGCCGAGCGAAGGATCAAGAGTCTGGATGCGCATGTCAATATGCGACGTGCTGAGCTGGCACTCCGCAAATCTCTTGTACGAATCAATCTGGCAGAACAGAAGAAATAAAACGATTTGGGACGAATGCCGAATCGTTAAGAAAATAAATCCTCCCGGAGGTTTCACAGTGAAGCCTTTTGGGAGGACTTTTAATTTATGGTTCTGAATCGTTATGATTTATAAAATAAATGCGTGTCGTTTTATTCATCCCGGCGCGCTTTTTGCTTTTTCGAATAGAGAAGTATCGCGGCAGCACCGGCGAGGATCAATACACCGATCGAAATGCTGATAACCAGCCAGGAAGGAATGGAAGAATTTTTCTGTTTCGAATCCTGTGCAGCGGAACCGTTTGCTGTAGAAACAGTAGTGGCAGATACATTTGTCAATCCGTCCGGTTTGCTTACCGAATAGTCGCTAAAACTGTTTGTGGTAGAAGCTCCGCTGAAATCTGCTTTGGTGCTGTAAGTGCCGGTAACGGTTACCGTATGGTTACTTGTTCCTTTGACGTACACGTTTCCGTCGCTTCCTTTGATCGTTACCGTTTTCCCATCGGTATCTTTGATCGTTCCTTCGTTGGAAAGGTTCGTTACGGTGCTGTCACCGGTTACAGTCCAAGTGGAATCGGAACTGATCGATACGTTACAGTATCCCTTGCCGCCGTCGCCGGCATTGCTTTCGTCCTGCACAAAAGCACCTTTTAAACTGCTGGCATTTTTGATATACATATCGAGCTGGCTGATGCTGTCCCAGATCACATCGCCTTCCATTTTCTGGGAAATTGCCGTAAAGTTACAGTCGGCGCCATTGCTGCCGGAAGTTCCCCAGCCACGCTGGTTGCTGTTGCCGGTGCATTTCAAAAAGAAATCATTTTTGTCGGCATAGGTGATATCGACATTGGACAATACAAAGGTCGATTCGGTATTTGTCGTATAAAACATTCCGCCGTTTTTCGCAGTCAGCGAACCGCCGACCATTTCAAATGTGCTGTTTCCTTCCTGAGAATCCCCCGACATGCTTTGATACAAAATGACGTTCCACGTACAGTCGTTCTGGCTGTCCTCCGGCATATTTCCGGTAAGGCTGCAATCGTAAAGGCGGGTGGTGTTCAATCCCTCGATACACAGGGCTTCCGAGCCGTTTGCGGTGAGTGTGGCATTGTTTGCGGTGATGTCCGCGGTGCAATATACGGCAGGGGAACCGCTTCCATTGGAGGTATACGTTCCGCCATCGACGACCATCGTCCCACCACCGCGGTCGCTTCGGATCGCTGCGGAAGAATTGCCTGCGGTCGTGACATTGAGATCCCACGCGTACAATTTTCCCCCGCCTGCAACGTGAATCCCGCCAGAGGTATCTTTGGTCGTATTGATCGTGGAATCCGCGGCATACGCGGTTCCGTCGCCGTAAGCAAAGATGCCTGCACCACCGGCAGAATCGGTCGTGATCTTAGAATCTGTCACGTACAGGTTTCCGCTTCGGGTAAGCAGTGCAGCTCCGACACCGTAAAAACTGGAATTGTCGCCGCCGGTACTGTCCGAGGAAGTTTTTGTCACCGTGGAATTGGCGACGGTAGCTGAGGCATTTTCTGAGACATCAATCACATTTTCATCGGTTCCGGTGGAAGAAAGGGTTTCTCCGTTAAATGTCGCGTCGCTTGTGAGAGACTGCACGGCATTGTAACCGGAAACGCCCTGTGAGCTGCCCGGAGCACCGCCGGGATTTCCGCCGGGGGCATTTCCTGAAATTCCACCGCCGCTGGCAGCATCTGGAGGAGTACCATTATCGCCGTCCGGCTTTTCCGGAGGAGTACCATTATCTCCGTCCGGTTTTGCGGGAGGAGTTCCGCTGTCACCGTCCGGTTTCGCCGGCGGTGTGCCATTGTCCCCATCCGGTTTGGCGGCAGCAGAATTTTGGCTGCTGTTTTGTGTGCCTCCTGACGGAGCGGCAGATGCCGAAGCTGAACTGCCTGCGGAGGAATTGGTGGCTGCAAATGTGTACATTGGAGAAGTCAGGATCAGACTTCCGATCAACATAGGTATGAGAAAGAATTTTCGTAATGTTTTCATAGCAAGGACCTCCTTTTATAATATGTGCTGCCCCTCGCTTACGCTCGGCGGCAGGTCGTCGGAACCATTTTTATGGTCTTATCATAACAAAGGAGTTTGTGGAAAATATGTAAAATATTTGAAGAAAGTGTGATTTGTAAATTTATGGACATTTATTTTGAAAAAATCTCAATCCGTACTCCATTTTCAACAATTGTCAACTCGCCACGCAGCTCCGCCTCATTTAGCCAGCGGAGATTTTCGCTGTCAGTTAAGATGTGTGGTGTTGTGGTGTTGCAGTTTTGTAATGCATCATTCGAAATATACATTTTACAATTATTGCCGGAATTATCTTTGCCTTCCAGCATATACCTGGCAGAAAGAGTCCCTTTCTCCGGTACATTGATTTGTGTGTCGACCCCGCCCGGAAGAATGATTCCATTAAAATATTCTCCCGCAGCCGTTCCATCAAAGAGAACTTGGGTTACTGTTTTTGCGGATGTGGCGACTCGCTGCATTCCTGTAATATTTACATGTATGGTCATAATTTTCATGGTTTATATTTCCCCTTTGAAAAGAACCCACGGCACAAGTTATGTGCTTGTGCCGGAGTCCATCATGTAATACTATTTTCTATAATCAGAAATCTACGTCCGTATCATAGTAGCAGCATTTCAACAGTTTTTCCATCTCTTCCTGGCTTGGCTGTCTTGGATTTGAGCCTGTGCAGGCATCAAGAATCGCATTTGCTGCAATTTCCGGAAGTCTCTCTAAAAATACTTCTTCCGGCACGAATCCATTTTCGGTTGGATAACTGTCTGCACCGTAGTTTTTGATGCAGTGTGGAATGTTCAGATCGTCGTTCATCTTGCGCAGGTATGCGATCAGATTTGCCACTTTTTCATCGGCAGAAGCACCGCCGAGTCCCATGAAATCAGCAATATAGCAGTAACGCTCTTTTGCGGTTTCGTCTTTGGCGTTAAAGGCAATTACTTTTGGAAGATACATGGCATTGGCAGCACCGTGGATAATATGTGCGCCATAATCGGCGAAAGCAGCTCCGGTTTTATGAGCCATCGAATGTACGATTCCGAGCAGAGCATTGCTGAATGCCATACCGGCAAGACACTGTGCATTGTGCATCGAATCACGTTTTGCCATGTCGCCATTGTAAGAATCTACCAAATCGTGCTGAATCATTTTTATCGCATGAAGGGCAAGTGGATCCGTGAAATCGCAGTTTGCCGTGGAAACATAAGCTTCAATTGCGTGTGTCATGGCATCCATACCGGTGTGAGCAACAAGTTTCTGCGGCATCGTCTCGGCAAGTTCAGGGTCTACGATAGCAACGTCCGGCGTGATCTCGAAATCCGCGATCGGATATTTGATTCCTTTTTCATAATCGGTAATGATCGAGAATGCGGTCACTTCGGTAGCTGTACCGGAAGTGGAAGAGATCGCACAAAAATGTGCTTTGTTTCTCAACGCAGGGATACCGAATACTTTACACATATCTTCGAAAGTGATGTCCGGATATTCGTATTTGATCCACATTGCTTTGGCAGCATCGATCGGAGAACCGCCGCCTATCGCTACGATCCAGTCCGGCTCAAATTCCTGCATAACAGCGGCGCCTTTCATCACGGTTTCCACCGATGGATCCGGCTCAATGCCTTCAAACAATTTTACTTCCATGCCGGCTTCTTTCAGATACTGCACCGCTTTGTCGAGAAATCCGAAACGTTTCATCGAACCACCGCCGACGCAGATGATCGCTTTCTTTCCCTTAAATGTCTTCAGCGCCTCCAGCGCACCTTTTCCATGATACAAATCTCTTGGTAATGTAAATCTAGCCATAATAGTAACCCTCCTTACTGTACTCATCGGGGAATGTCGCCCCGAAGTCCTAACTTATCTCCATTATACCATATGCCGGGAAAAATGAAACAAGACTATTTTGTGGTTTATAGCAGAATTTTGATGGGGTGGCTGCGGCGGTTTCCGGGGGCGCCGGTTTGCTGATTTCTGGATTGTGTGGGAGGGGCGCGCTGGGGGGAGGCAGCCGGAGGAAGGGCAGCTGGTAGGTGCGCCGGAGATGGAGGATTACGGGCAAAAAAGCAAAAACTCTTTAAAATGCCCGTAAAATTTGGAAATAATTGTAGAAAATTAGAGGAAAGTTAAAAAAATTACGGGCAAAAAAGCAAAAACTCTTTAAAATGCCCGTAAAAAGTGGAAAATATTGTAAAAACATGAGAAATATTACGGGCAAAATTAGTATGAAATACAAATTTGACCGTAATAAAGTAAAATATTGGAAAAGTTGTCGCGGCGCGGCGCAAGAAAAAGAAGGGCTACCGGAGGGCGAATACAAGGCAGTGTCATTTGCGAAAAACTTCTGGTTCTTTCCAAACTTAGTTG
>DJNB01000013.1 GCA_002435545.1 Lachnoclostridium sp. UBA6475 | reverse complement strand
GATTGCTCATGACATTGGGTAAAAGCTCCTCCGTTTCACAGGCATTGGTCACATTGCATCTGCCCTTTCCCGTGATAAAAAGCTTTTTCCCGAGTTTCTCGTTTTTTTCTATCAAAAGTGTTTTGCTGCCGTTTCCGGCGGAAGCTATGGCTGCCATCATGCCGGCTGCCCCGCCTCCGATTACCACTGTTTTATGCATCGTTTCCTTTCCAGAGAGGATTATCTAACATAGGCTCCTCATCGATAAAGTTAATTTCATCATTCAGGTAAACCTGATAATTGTTCCATACGCTTTCCAGATTTTCCAGGTTGGTTTTGACATCCTGCGGCTTCTTTAAGCAAAGCGCCACAACCAGGGCATTGATAACGCTCAAAGGCGCCACCAGGGAGTCCACAATGGAAACCATGTCGCTTCTTGCCAGCAGGTTGCAGGAAGAATACAGGCACATGGGGGAATGGATGGAGTCCGTCAGGCTGATGACCTTGGCATTTCTGTCGTTGGCAAATTCCATGGCCTTTAAGGTTCTCATGGAATACCGTGGGAAGCTGATGCCAATCATGACGTCCTTATCGCTGATACGAATCATCTGTTCAAAGGTTTCACTGACGCTGGTGCTGTTCAAGAGCGTTACATTTCCCCGTATCATATTCAGGTAAAACTGTAAAAACTCTGCCAGGGGAGCACAACTCCGCAGTCCTATGATGTAGACATTTTCCGCCCCCAGAATGACATTCACGGCGGTTTCAAAAGCATCCGCATCCAGATTTCCTATGGTGTCCTGCAGCTTTTCAATGTCCGCCTCCAGCACGGAGGTAAGAATTTCCGACTGGCTGTGGTTGGCATATTTCACATCCATCTTCTGCACATTGCTCAGCTTGTTTTTTACCCAGTCCGCCAGCGCTTTCTGGAACTCCGGATACCCCTCATAGCCGAGACCCGACGCAAATCTTACCACGGTGGACTCGCTTATGGAAAGCTCTTCGCCGAGCTTTGCCGCCGTCATAAATACCGCCTGATCATAATGCTCCCTTATAAATCCCGCAATCGCCTTGTGGCTTTTACTCATGGAGGTATATTTTTCTTCTATCCTGACTATAACATCCTGCTTATTGTCCATTTGCATACTCCCGCATCAACAGTTCCTTTGTTTCTTTGTCCGACAGGTCATAATCTCCCGTCAGGCACATGCATGCCGCCCCGTGTATGAACAGCCACATCCGCATGAACATTTCCTCCGGCTTTTCGCAGCCGTCCTGGGATGCCTTCCGTATTTCCGCCACAAGGCTGCCCTGACTGCCGTTCAAAATTTCATACAGGCTCTTTTTCTGCTCCATTTCTTCTATAAATAAAAGCTTGAACAGATTTTTTTCTTCTCTGGCAAACGAAATATATGCCATGCCGATATTTAAAAACGGAGTGTCTCCCATCTTCGGATAAAATTCATAATAATCTTCAAAGAAAGAAACCGCCTTTTCGTAGACTGCCTGCCAGAGCTCTTCCATGTTGTGATACACACGGAAAATAGGCTGTGTGGAACAGCCTGCTTTCTTTGCCACATTTCTTGCCGTGACGCCCGCTATTCCTTCTTCTCTCGTCAGTGCAAACGCCGTATTCAGGATATCCGTTATGGTAATGGATTCTTTTCTCGCCATGGTTCCTCTCATTCTGTACAGTCCGTATTGCCGGACCGGTTTCCGTAACTGTTTTCTTTATCGTAACACTCGTTATTTTGTAAATATTTTAGCCGAAGGACGGGTTTTAGTCAAGTTCTGATACGAGAATTCCCAGTATTTCGCAGGATTTTCCCTCGTATCCTTCCATTTCTTTTATCTCTACCACATGTTCCTTCGTTTCATCCGCCGAAAAAATCTCCTCTGCCGCCGCATAATTGCCCCAACCGCCGGAAAAGTCCGTATTGATGCTGCCCACATATTCGCCGTCCACATAGACGCCAAACTGTCCGCCGTTTCCGTCTATGGTCCTTTTGTATTCCAGACCGAGGCTGCTGCAGGTAACGGTAAAGGGCTCATTCACTTTCACATCCTCTGCCGGCAAAATGGTGGCATGCAGGTATTTTTCGTTGGTAAATGCAGGTTTGACAAATATCGCCGGCTCCGGATAGCTGTCGCAGTTCTCATACACACTGTTTAAGTACTTACACAAAAGCTCCCCGGTAATGGCATGCCCCAGGGCGGAAGGATGGGTGGTGTCCCCGGAAAGCTCCTTTGCGGTATACTGCCCGTCGTCCATCATTTTCTGTATGACATTGCAATAGCTTATCATGGGGAGTCCGTACTGAAATCCCACCAGTGCATGGGAGGTCTGGGCATTGGAGCCGTTGGTCTGTCCCATAAACAAAAGCATCACGGCGGGACGATTGTCGGCAAGCAGGATTTTCCGCACCAGATTGTCATAGTTGATACGCGCCGGGCTGCTTCCCGCATCGTTTACGGAAAACTCCACCAGCACCAAATCCGGGTTATAAGAAAGGACATCCGCATCCACGCGGTGTACGCCAAGGTAGGAGTCCGTTGCGCCGATACCGGCATTGATGACATTTATCTTGGTTTCCGGGAAGGTGTCCGTCCACCACCGGCTGAAAAGTTCCACGTAGCTCTTCTTAAAACCTACCTCTTTGTCCGCCGTTCCGCTTGATATGGTGCCCTGGGTAATGGAGCCTCCGATGCAGGCAATGGTAATGTCTTCCTTATTTGCCGCCTTTTTCATGACTGCCGCTACGGCTGCATTGTTTTCCTCCTGCCCCATATCCGCTGCTTCCCACTCTTCCTCCGTCACATAAGAGGTAAGAGGTTCCACGGTTTCCCGCACCTCGGGCACTTTTTCTGTTTGTCCGCAGCCGGCAAGAAAAGTAAGGCAAAGCACTATGGTGAAACCTATATGTAAATAGTTCCTTCTTATTTTCATATTCATGTTTGTTCCTTCTGAAATCTTCCTCTTTATTCCTTCTAAAAAACCGGCGGCTTTCTTCCGAAAGCTGCCGGCCTCTTTGTTTGTTGTGTTTATACAGGGTAAGCGCCGTTCTTCTTATCAGCCTGTGCAGGGTCAACCTTTTCCTGCTGTGCCATACGATATTTGAAGTAGTCGGTAGCTACCTGAGGGAACAGTGCGTAAGACAGTACGTCTTCATCCTGCTGCTTCCATTCTGCCATTTCAGACTCTAACTTGTCCATTTCGTTGGAAATTAAGTCTGCGGGACGGCAGGTAATTCTTTCTTCACCGGGAATAACCTTGTCGATTACTTCCTGATTCATAGGTTTAACGGTCTTGCCGTATTTACCGCGGAGAATATCCTTGGTCTGGTCAGTTGCCATCTTGTATCTCTCGCCCATCAGTACGTTGAATACCGCCTGTGTACCGACAATCTGGGAAGAAGGGGTAACCAGAGGGGGCTCACCCAGGTCTTTACGGACACGGGGGATTTCCTTTAATACATCATAGTACTTATCTTCTGCGTTCTGTTCCTTTAACTGGCTTACCATGTTGGAAAGCATACCGCCGGGTACCTGATACAGAAGTGTCTTGATGTCAACTCCTAAAAGCTTGGGATTTAACAATCCGTTTGCCAGGCACTCATCTCTGTAAGGTCTGAAGTAGTCAGCGATTTCTGCTAACTTGTTCTGGTCAAGACCGGAGTCATAAGGAGTTCCCTTGAAGGTTTCTACCATAACTTCGGTTGCGGGCTGTGAAGTACCCATTGCAAAAGGAGAGATTGCACAGTCGATAACATCGACGCCGGCTTCTACTGCCTTTAAGTAAGTCATGCTGGCAACACCGGAAGTATAGTGGGTATGAAGCTGGATGGGAAGCTTGGTAACGGCTTTCATTTCCTTAATCAGCTCTGCAGCCTTGTAAGGAACCAGTAAGCCTGCCATATCCTTGATACAGATGGAGTCTGCACCCATCTCTTCAATCTTCTTTGCCATGTCTACCCAGTATTCCATGGTGTAAGCATCGCCTAAGGTGTAAGCCAGTGCAACCTGTGCATGTCCGCGGCCTTCGGTCTTCTTAATCCTGTTGGTTGCATCAACTGCTTCCTGTAAGTTGCGCAGGTCGTTTAAGCAGTCGAAAATACGGATAATATCAATACCGTTTGCAATGGATTTCTGAACAAAATATTCTACTACATCGTCTGCATAATGATTGTATCCAAGGATATTCTGTCCACGGAACAACATCTGCAATTTTGTATTTTTGAATCCGGCACGCAGTTTACGAAGTCTCTCCCACGGATCTTCTTTCAAGAAACGAAGTGAGGCATCGAATGTAGCACCACCCCAGCACTCTACTGCATGAAATCCAACCTGATCCATCTTGTCTACGATCGGAAGCATCTGCTCTGTTGTCATACGAGTAGCGATCAATGACTGATGTGCATCACGAAGAATGGTTTCTGTTATTTTAATCGGCTTTTTTTCAATCTTTTCTGCCATGATAGTTTCCTCCTATATAATTCTAATTAAATTCCAAAGATAGCCATAAATACACCGGCGGCAACTGCCGTACCGATAACTCCGGCTACATTTGGTCCCATCGCATGCATCAAAAGGAAGTTTGTCGGATCCGCTTCCGAACCAACCTTCTGAGATACACGGGCTGCCATAGGAACGGCCGATACTCCGGCAGAACCAATCAATGGATTTACTTTACCCTTTGTCACTTTGCACATCAACTTACCAAAGAGAACGCCGGCTGCTGTACCGACAGCAAATGCAACCAGACCAAGTACAACAATCTTCAATGTCTCTGGTTTGATAAACTCTGCACCACTTGTCTTTGCTCCTACCGATGTACCAAGAAGGATAACTACGATATACATCATCGCATTGGAGGCTGTCTCCATCAACTGCGGAACCACTCCGGATTCGCGGAAAAGGTTACCAAGCATCAACATACCTACGAGAGGTGCTGTACTTGGAAGGATCAAACATACCACAGTCGTAACGATGATTGGGAAAAGGATTCGCTCCAGTTTGGAAACCGGGCGGAGCTGCTCCATCTTAATTGCTCTTTCTTCTTTTGTCGTAAGAAGTTTCATAATTGGCGGCTGGATGATCGGTACCAGCGACATATATGAATACGCTGCCACGGCAATCGATCCCATCAGATTTGTCTGACCCAGTTTTCCGGCAAGGAAAATGGACGTAGGACCATCGGCTCCACCAATGATTGAGATTGCTGCTGCTGCTTTTCCATTGAAACCAAGTACAATAGCAAGCAGATATGCAGCAAAGATACCAAACTGCGCCGCTGCTCCCAAGAGAAAACTCTTTGGATTTGCGATCAACGGACCAAAGTCTGTCATCGCACCAACTCCAAGGAAAATAAGAGATGGCAGGATGGACCATTCGTCCAGTTTAAAGAAATATTCCAACAATCCGCCCGGTGCCATAATGGACGGATAAATATTAACCAGTAACATACCAAACGCAATTGGCACAAGAAGCAGTGGTTCATATCCCTTTTTAATGGCAAGGTATAAAAAGAGGAATGCCACAAAGATCATAACTACGTTACGCCAATCCAACGTACCGTTTGCAAATGCTGTCTGGTGAATAAGATTTTGTAAAACTTCCATCTTAATCCTCCGTTCTTATGTCTATCGACTAGTTCATTGTCGCCAAAACTGCTCCTGGCTCAACCATATCACCAACATTTACATTGATACTTGCGATGGTTCCATCCTGAGGTGCTACAACTTCGTTTTCCATCTTCATCGCCTCAAGGATCAACACAACGTCTCCACGGGAAACACTTGCACCCGGCTGTGCTTTCACATCCAGGATCTTACCCGGCATCGGTGCATTGATCTCTACGGATCCTGCTGCGCCGCCTGCTGCTTTTGCCGGAGCCGGGGCTGGGGCAGGAGCTGCTGCCGGAGCCGCTGGGGCTGCTTTTGCTGCTGGGGCAGGAGCTGCGCCGCCTGCTGTCTCTTCTACGGTAACATCATAAGCCGTTCCATTTACGGTAATTGTATAAGTTTTCATGAATTTTTCCTCCTAAAGATATATTTCAATTTAATACGAACGCTTTTTGATGGAACGGATCACCAATCCGTCTGCAGGTACGGCAACTCCGTCCTGTTCCATCGCTGCTGTAACAGCTGCTGTGATCACGGCAATCAACTGTGTATCGTCAGCAGGTGCTGCCGGTGTCTGTACAACAGGCTTTGGTGCCGGTGCCGGCTGTGCCTGTGGAATTGGTTGTACCGGTTCTTCTTTCTTTGTAAATTTATCCATCAAAGCTGGAATATATTTAAACAAAGAAATAATAAAACTGATCAGAATCAATACAAGGAACACCGTTCCCATGGCAATAACAGTATTGACAAGGGCTTCCGGGATCGTCGTATAATCTTCTCCCGCTGCTTGCGCTGTCGCTGCTAATACTATCATTTTATCACCTCATTCCGAACATCTGCATTGCATAGATCAACTGTTTGCGGATCTCAGAGCCTTCAATAATATTATCTACATAGCCTCGTTTTGCTGCGATTGAGGCTTTGCACTGCATCTCCTCAAACTCTTTGGCCTTTTCGTCCAAAGCAGCAAGTTTATCTGCTTCTTTATTAATATCATCTTCATACATAACAGAAACTGCACTCTTGGCATCCATTACACCGACTTTGGCATTTTCAAGAGCAAGTACAAGATCTGCTCCGATATGTTTTGAATTCATTGCTACATATGCACTTCCGTATGCTTCACCGGTAATTACATTAACCTTGGCGCTCTCTGCGCTGGCAAATGCACATGTCAGATCTGCCACAGCCTGTCCGATCGTCTTTTCCTCTTCCATGGAAGAAGCGTATTTCTTTACATTAGTAAGTGTAATCATCGGAATTCCAAACGCATCGCAAAAATAGATGAACTTCTCTGCTTTACGGCATCCTGCGGTAGAAAGTGTCTGCTCCGCACTGTTTGCCAAAGCACCTACCGTTACGCCGCCAAGTGTCATAAATCCGGTGATCATATCTTTTGCATGATCCTTTTTCGTCTCAATAAATACATTGGCATCTGCGATCTGTGTCAATGCTGCCACAGGATCTCCAATCAGACTTTCAAAATTCGGGATCACACGGTTCATGTCATCTTCTACTTCGTTTGCAGCCACATCTTCGTAATTTGCCGGAAGCACTTCGATCAGGTTGCGGATCTGGGCAAGTACATCTGCTTCGTTCTCGCCAACGAAATCTACATTCCCTGCTTCTGCCTGGAAAGCCGCACTTGCTGTATCACAAGCTTCTACGCGGTTTCCGTCAATGGCATTTGGAGAATTGACAAACAATTTTCCGTTTTCCGCTTCCATAAAAGTGAAGTCGCTCAAAAGTGTCGATACCGCCACTCCTCCTCCACATGAGCCTAAAATAGCACTGATCTGTGGAATCACTCCACTTGCCTTGACTTTACTCATGTAAATCTCACCAAATCCAGCCAATGCATCTACGGCTTCCTGAACACGTACACCGGCGCAATCGATCAATCCGATCACAGGTGCACCTGCTTTCATCGCCATCTCATAAAGACGGGCAATCTTCTTTGCGTGCATTTCGCCGACAGAACCATTCATTGCGGTCACATCCTGGCTGTAAACATACACCAGTCCGGAGTTGATCACTCCATAACCTGTAATGACACCATCAGCTGGCACTGCTTTTTCCTGCATGTTGAAATCCGTATTTCTCTTGGTTACAAGAGCGCCGATCTCAACAAAACTGTTTGCGTCAACAAGAGATTCAATTCTCTGTCTTGCTGACATTTTTGCTGAATTACTCATACTGCAGTCCTCCACTTTTTTATAGTTATGTTTTGTTAAAACAAAATTTTTTCCAATTGTAATTGTAATGCTTTTTTGAAAAAATAGCAACAATAATTTTAACATTTTACAAAACATTTACATGAATTTTTTACGCATTAAATAATGTAAAGTTTCATAGGATAGATACAAAATAATATAAAGTATTTATGGGAGGTCTTTGTTGAAACATTCAAAATCTCTGATCTGCTTCTCCCTTTTTGCAGGGATCCTGTTTTTGATCGTCTGCTATATGTATGCACATCCTCTGAAGAAAAGTACCGTAATTCCCGACTTTTCTCTTGCAGATGACACCATCTCTGCAACCTCTGATACCCCAAAACCGCTTTCTCTCTATGCCTCCGGTGCCTGCCTGATGGATGCGGAAAGCGGTCGTATTCTCTATGGAAAAGAAGAACAGACTCCCCTGCCTATGGCAAGTACGACAAAGATCATGACTTGTCTTCTTGCGCTGGAACAAAGTTCTTTATCGGAAGAAGTTTCCTTTTCATCCCGCGCCGTTTCCATGCCAAAAGTACATTTAGGCGCTGCAAAGGGTGCTTCTTTTGCCCTGAATGATCTCCTGTATTCCCTTATGCTGGAATCCCACAACGATTCTGCGGTCGCTATCGCAGAACATATCGATGGCTCTGTCGAAGGTTTTGCCGGTAAAATGAACCAGAAGGCGGCAGAACTCGGCATGACAGCCACCCATTTCGTAACGCCCAACGGACTGGATGCTGACGGCCATCAAAGCACGCCGTCGGATATGTGCCGGCTTGCTTCCTATGCCTGCCAAAACAAAGATTTTCTGAAGATCATCCAGACACCGTCCAAAACCATCTCAGATAAGAAAGGACATTCGTATTCCCTGACCAATCACGATGCCTTTCTCTCCTCTTACAGCGGAGCTTTGGGGATAAAGACCGGTTTTACCGGAAAAGCCGGATATTGTTTTGTCGGCGCAGCAAAGAAGGAAGATCTCACGCTTACCAGCTGTGTCCTCGCCAGTGGCTGGCCGCCGGATAAGAGCCGCAAATGGGCGGACACAAAAGCGCTGATGGATTATGGCTTTACAAACTTTAAGAAACAAAACATTTCCTTTCAGGATTTCAGCAAAACACCTCTCCGCGTCATGGACGGCATTGAAAACCAGGTATTTCTCCGTGTCCCGGAGCCGGTTACTCTTCCACTGGCTTCCTTTGAAACGCTTGTGGTTCATTACCGCCTTCCCGCGTCAGTAACCGCACCGGTCAGCACCTCCGCCCCCGTCGGAACGATCGAATGCCGGATCAACGGCAGTGTTTATGCGTCGTATCCGGTCTATCCGGCAGCGTCTGTCGGGAAGATCACGTTTTCCCACATTTTATATGAAGTTTTTGATGAATTTTTATCGGTTTTCTGCAAGAAATAATTATATAAATATTTTTGTTTTTAAACTTTCAAAAAAAAATTCAAAAAAACTCTTTACTTTTTTTTCGAAACATGATATGATGATTTTGTGCTAAAGCAGAACAAGGGCGTTCTCATTTTTTGAGGATGCCCTTTTTTTATTTATTGCACAAACGAAATTTTTGTGTATAATGGATAAAGGATTGCAGGCACATTTGAATATGAAAATTTTTATGGCAGCACATGCCGGAATGGAGGAAACTATGGAAACAAATGTAATTTCAGATGTATTTGGAACTAAGGTATTTAACGACGAAGTCATGCAGGAATACCTTCCAAAGAAAACGTATCAGTCTTTGAAAAAAACAATTGAAAGTGGCGAAGAGCTTACACCGGAAGTCGCAAACGTTGTGGCACACGGTATGAAAGAATGGGCTCTTGCAAATGGTGCTACCCATTATACTCACTGGTTCCAGCCAATGACCGGCGTGACCGCAGAAAAACAGGATTCTTTCCTTGGCGCAGATTCAACGTCTCATGCTGTTTTGGAATTTAATGGTAAAGAGTTGGTAAAAGGGGAACCGGATGCCTCATCTTTCCCATCCGGCGGACTTCGTGCAACATTCGAAGCAAGAGGATATACTGCATGGGATTGTACCTCTCCGGCATTTCTTCGTGAAGATGAAATCGGTGTGACACTCTGCATCCCTACTGCATTCTGTTCGTATACCGGAGAAGCATTGGATAAGAAAACTCCTCTTCTTCGTTCTATGGAAGCAATCAGCAAACAGGCTGTCCGCATCATGCATTTGTTCGGACATGAAGATGTAACAAAGGTTTCCTGTTCCGTAGGACCTGAGCAGGAATATTTCTTAGTTGACCATGATCAGTATCTGAAACGTGATGACTTGATCTTTACCGGCCGTACTTTGTTTGGAGCAATGCCTCCAAAAGGTCAGGAACTGGATGACCACTACTTTGGTACGATCCGCGAGCGTCAGGCAGGTTACATGAAAGACCTCAACATTGAATTGTGGAAATTGGGAATTCTTTCCAAAACGCAGCACAACGAGGTAGCTCCTGCACAGCACGAGATGGCTCCGATCTATAATACAGCAAATATTGCAACTGACCATAACCAGATCGTTATGGAGACAATGAAGAAAGTTGCCCGCCGTCACGGCTTGGAATGTCTTCTTCATGAAAAACCATTTGCCGGCATCAATGGTTCCGGTAAACATGACAACTGGTCTATCGTTACCAATACCGGTATCAACCTGTTGAATCCGGGTTCTGCTCCACATGACAACAAACAGTTCCTTTTGTTCCTGGCTGCTGTCATTAAAGCAGTTGATGAAAATGCTGCCCTGCTCCGTATGTCTGCATCCAACCCTGGAAACGACCACCGTCTTGGTGCAAACGAGGCACCTCCTGCCATCATTTCGATCTTCCTTGGCGAACAGCTTGAGGATATCGTAGAGCAGATCATTGCTACCGGTACTGCTACTCACAGTATCAAAGGCGAGAAAATGGATATCGGTGTAAGTTCCATTCCTCCGGTTAAGAAGGATGCTACTGACCGTAACCGTACATCACCATTTGCCTTCACAGGAAATAAATTTGAATTCCGTATGGTGGCTTCTTCCATGTCGATCGCTGGTGCAAACACCGTATTGAACACCGCCGTTGCTGACGTTTTGGAAGGCATGGCAGACGAACTTGCCGGTGCTGCAGACTTTGATTCTGCTGTCGATGCTCTCATCCAGAAGACATTGAAAGAACATCAGAAAGTTATCTTCAACGGAAATGGTTATTCTGACGAATGGGTTGCAGAAGCAGAACGCCGCGGTCTTCCAAATGTAAAAACAATGGTAGATGCTACTGCTTCTCTCGTAGATCCTAAGACGATTGAAATGTTTGAGCGCCAGAACGTATTGACAAAAGTAGAATTGGAATCCCGTGCGGAGATCAACTACGAGACATACGCAAAAGCAATCAACATCGAAGCAAAGACAATGATCGAGATGGCTGCAAAACAGTACATCCCATCCATTATCAAATATACAACAAGTTTGGCAGATTCTGTAAATCAGATCAAGAGTGCTTGTCCGGAAGCTACCGTTTCCGTTCAGACAGAACTTCTTACCAAATGTTCTGCCCTCCTTGCCAAAGCACAGAGTGCATTGAACACTTTGATCGAAGCAACCGACAAGGGCTGTGCAATGGAAGAAGGAAAAGAGCAGGCTGAATTCTATCGCGACACTGTATTTAGTGCAATGTCCGAACTCCGTACTCCGATCGATGAGCTGGAAATGCTTGTTGACAAAGAATTCTGGCCGGTACCTTCTTATGGAGACCTGATCTTTGAAGTATAAGATAAACGTTTCATACTCCTTATATTAAATAACCGGGCCGCAAATGTAGTATTTTCTATGTTTGCGGCTCTTTTTTCTGCATAAAATGAAATAATCCCTTTTTTCCGAGATTTTTATGAAAAAGTATACTGTCGTTCTACTATTTATATTGTGCGCCTTTTTTCTCTATCCGCACACCCGCCTCGCATATTACAAACCGATCATCCCCAAACGGAAACTAACCGCCACCGCTCTCACATTAAAGGTTGGAAAAACGGCATATCTTCATCTGCAGCATTCCAAAAAACCGGTGCGCTACTACTCCACTGCCCCTTATATTGCCAGTGTCTCTCCGTTCGGAAAAATTACAGGCAGGCGGACCGGTGTCGCCATCATCAAAGTGATCGCAAACAAAAAATGTTACCGCTGTAAAGTAACGGTTGTTAAATAACCACATATTTTCGGCATGTTTTTTCTTGTCTGTGCATAAAATATAGCATAAAAAATGGATAGGACGGTTATATTATGAAATTTCGTCTCACTTTATTTTTCGTCTGCCTGTTCGCTCTTGTATTTCCAATATCTGGAATTGTGCTGGCAGAAGAAAAATCTGTTTCGGGAAGTGCGGTTGACATCAGCGCGGTTTCCGCCGTACTGATTGAGGGTTCAACCGGAGATATTATCTATGAAAAAGACAAGGACAAAGAACTGGTTCCTGCCAGCATTACAAAGATCATGACTCTGACCTTGATCTTTGAAGCTCTGGATAACGGCAAATTGACATTGGAAACTCCGGTCTCTGTCAGTGAGTACGCTGCGAGTATGGGTGGATCCCAGGTCTTTTTAGAACCAAATGAAACACAGACGGTCGATACGATGATCAAATGTATCTCCATTGCGAGTGCGAACGATGCTGCGGTCGCTATGGCTGAAAAGATTGCCGGTTCGGAAGAAGCCTTTGTAAAAAAAATGAACGAAAAGGCGGTTGCCCTTGGCATGAAACATACGCAGTTTAAAAACTGCACCGGCCTTGATGACAATATCGAATCCGGACATTTTTCCAGTGCATATGATGTGGCTCTCATGTCACGCGAATTGATCACAAAGCACCCGGAGATCAGCAATTATTCCACGGTTTGGATGGATACGATCATCCACAAGACCAAAAAGGGCGAGAGCGAGTTCGGCTTGACTAACACGAACAAACTGGTGCGCTTTTACGATGGAATCACCGGACTTAAAACCGGCTCTACTTCCAAAGCGAAATATTGTCTGAGCGCCAGTGCACGCCGCGACAACATGGATCTTATCGCCGTTATCATGGCTGCGCCGGATCACAAGAAGCGTTTTTCCGAAGCGCAGGCTCTGCTTGACTACGGCTTTGCCAACTGCCGCATCTACCGCGACACCGATATCACGCAGGCATTGAAACCGGTTCCGGTCAAAGGCGGCAAAGAGGATCAGGTTCTGCCGGTTCCGAAAAGCACCTTTTCCTATCTGCTGAAAAGCGATGATACGGCAGCCGCTCCGACAAGGAAAATAAGTTATTTTGACGCTCAAAAGGCACCCCTGAAAAAAGGTGCCCCTGTCGGTTCTGTTGATTATTATGATAACAATAAAAAAATCGGTTCCGTTGCCCTTGTCGCATCGAAAGATGTCCCGGCCGCCGGCTATACAGACTATCTTTTCGCATTGACAAAGAAGTTATTCCATAAGTCGTAATTTTCTGGCAACGAGATATAATTTACGTCCCATCGGGAAATCAAACAATTCCTGTTTGGTCATTCCCTTCAATGATAAAAACATCCAGAAAAATACCAGCGCTCCCACCGCGACGGACACCAGCGATGCCAGAGCATTCGCCATATAGCCGCCTAAGAATGTCAGACACAGACGATTCATAAGCGTATATACGATCGCTACTGCCACGCCCATCCACAGGCTGGCAGAAAGCGGTACTCCAAACGTGGTGAGCGGTTTCACTTCAAAAGTCGGAATATAACGTTTTAACGCCCAAATATTCAAAGCACTTACAACAATTGGAAATGTCACATTCCCGATCACCAATACATACACATTGAGTTCTGTCGCGTGTAAAAGTGCCACCACGATGCCGATATGGATCACAAGCGAGATTGCCGAATGGATCACCGGCAGACGCATTTTATCAATGCTCTGCAAAGCACCACCTGTTACATTGGAGATGGCATAAAAGATGATGGCGGCAGAACCGGCAAGCATCAATTTTCCACCTGTAATATAATCGGACGACGGAAACAGCATACGGATAAGCCCCTGGCCGATCACCGTGTATCCGATGGCACACGGAAAAGCGATGATCATATTAAATTTGATCCCGGAGGAAATATTGTCATTTAACAGTTTTTCATCCCGTTTTGTATATGCCGCTACCGCACTCGGAATCATCGAAGAAGCGATCGACGTCGAGATGGCGATCGGCAGCGTCGTCAAAAGGCGGTATTTGGAACTGTACATTCCAACCATGGATTTGATCGTAACGGAGTCAATTCCTTTTTGTCCAAGTACATCTCCAAACAGATAATAGTCCACCAGTCCACTGATCTGATATACGGTCTGGCTCAAGATAACCGGGAGGATCGTCAGGATCAGCATACGGTAAATATGAGCCGCAGAATACATTTGTCTCGTGTGGTCCTTCCGCTCCAGTTTGTTCTGGATCGGTCGATAGATCCAATAGACAAATCCCACCAAAAGAAGGGCAAAAAACGCTCCCATACACGTTCCGAGCGTACCACCGGCAGCGCCCCAGCCACTCTTAAACGGGCTGTCTGCGTTCCACTTCATAAGGTAATAAGCACCGGCTACACTCACAATGGCGTTGACGATCTGCTCTACCACCTGGGATACCGCCGTCGGGATCATCGTTTTCTTTCCCTGGAAAAATCCACGGAACACCCCCAGAAGGGCAACGATAAATATCGTCGGTGCAAGTATACGGAGTGGATACCGAACTCCGGCATAGTCCGGATAAATATGTGTCTCAATAAATCCGGAACCGGCAAACAGAAGGATGCCAAACACTCCACCGGAAACCACCGCAAATAAAAGGGTCAGCCGGAACGTTTTTCCGGTATTTTTGTACTGCTTTTGTATGCTCTGGGCGGCAATGATCTTTGACAATGCCAGCGGAATACTGTAAGAGGATATAATCAACACAATATCATATACGTCCACTGCAACAGCATAGATACCATTGCCCTCTTCCCCCAGTATATTGGACATGGGGATTCGGTAGATCATACCGATAAACCGTACGATCAGGGATGCCATCGCAAGGATGCTTCCCTGCTTTAAAAAATCACTTCCCTGGGATGTCTGATGTTTTTTCTCACTCATACTGATTCCTTTCTGTTTTCCAATTTTTGTCAATTATAATTCATTACTTTTCTTTAAATGAAATCAATTTTTTTCTGCTTGTCGGATATGCCGCAATGTATGTTTTTCCCGGATTGATCGTAAGTACGTCTCCGGATTCGTCATAATATGTCATCTTATGATCTGCCTCGCTCTTACGCCATGTGATCTTCACACGTTTTCCATTGGTAAGATAATATCCTTCTCCCTTTCTCTTGTGAAGGAAAAGATGCTGATATCCGTTTTTATCAATATTTTTCTCTTTTACCAGCTGTACGATAACATTTTTAAACGCAAGCTGTTTGTTGTTTTTGTGGTCTTTGTGCTTTTTGCCATATTCATACTTTTTGTATGTCTTACTCTTGGTATCGTATTTGAGATAACACGTCGAGTAATTGGAAAATGGCAGTTTAATATACGTCGTATCGTCGATGGAATCAAGATCGGTATCTTCCTCGTAGAACGCAAAATGTTCTGCGACGTTATCGGATTTCACCTTGGTACGGTAGCCAAGTTTTTTCGCTCCCTTTTTCATCTTTTTGCCGGTTGTAAATACATTGTGCGGTGCCTTATACGAATAATCTCTGGCATAAACAACCGGTCCGATGGCCGACAGACCACTTAAATTGTTGATTCCCAGTTCTTCGATCTTGGAAATCGCATATTTCGTCTGTCCAAAATGGCAGAATATGGCATCCCATTCACTGGCAAAGCTGACAAAATAATGTCTCGCGCTTCGTACAGATCCCAGTTTCTTGATCTTGTCCACATTCTGGATCACTCCGAGCATTCTCGTAATTCCGCCTTCTGCAAGGGCTTCATACAACACATCGATCTGTGAAGTTCCCTGCTGATTGGCATTGGCATACTCAATATTATTGATAATGACAGCGTATGGCCGTTTCTCTGCCACTTTTTTCGTGACATATTCTCCGGTCAGATTGCTCCGAACCATGCCTTCATGAGGATCTTTGGTCGGTTCCGGTGCCGCTGTTACTACAGGGATCTGTGTCGTCTCCGGCGTTGTCTGTTCGTCTGCTACTTTTCCCGAACGGCTCATAAAAACCGCCGCTCCGGC
>DJNB01000257.1:37161-37402 GCA_002435545.1 Lachnoclostridium sp. UBA6475 | reverse complement strand
AGGATTATGGCGACATCTGCGAAGTTTACAGCGTGTGGATCTGTATGAACATGCCGGAAAACAGCATGTGCCACATCCATCTAACACAGGATGACTTAGTTGGAGAGCATAAGTGGGACGGTAATCTGAACCTAATCAATCTTGTCATGATTGGCATCTCCAATCACCTTGCAAAACAAGACGATTCTCATGATTTACTTCGATTTTTAGGGGCTTTGTTCTCAAAAGGCTTGACAAGCGA
>DJNB01000257.1:0-37138 GCA_002435545.1 Lachnoclostridium sp. UBA6475 | reverse complement strand
ATGAACGTATTAGTATCATGGAAGAAGAATATGATATTTCAAGTCAGGATTTGGGAAAGGACGTGGAGACAATGTGTAATCTAGGTGAAGGCATCTGGGAAGATGCTATGGCGAATGGATATACCAAAGGAGTTGAAAAGGGAATTGAAAAAGGAATTCAAAAGGGAATCGAAAAGGGAATCGAGAAAGGAATCGAGAAAGGAATTGAGAAAGGAATTGAGAAAGGGCTTGAAAAAGGCCGCACGGAAACTCAGTTTTTTATGATACAGAATATGTATCGCGCTGGAATTTCCATCGAAAAAATTGAAGAAGTATCTGGCAAAACCGCAGAAGAAATTCAGGAAATTTTGGAAGAAAAATAGGTAAGTTTTGATATAACAAAAAAATGTAACTCAGTTTTCCTGAAGATATTTCATGAAATTCTCTTTGTTTTCCAACGCTGCGGTGGTCGGGCGTCCAAGATCTTCGCGTGCACCGATGGCACACTCTGCTTCTATCAATGTTAAGGCATTTTTCTGTTTTGCTGCCTGCAATTCCTTATCCAGCTGCGCAAAGTCTTTCACACGGACGGCATACGGATATCCGCAGGCTTCTGCCATTTTTACCAGATCAAGTTCGGATGCCACAGTAGGCAGACCTCCGACTGTCTCATGCGCACCGTTGTTAATCACAACATGTATCAGATTGGATGGACGGTTGGCACCAATTACTGCCATTGCTCCCATATGCATAAGCATTGCACCATCGCCATCGATGCACCATATCTTCTTGTCCGGTTTTTGCAGTGCCACGCCAAGCGCAATGGATGAAGTATGCCCCATAGATCCCACCGTAAGGAAATCGTACTTATGGCTCTGTCCATTTCTTTCCCGGATTTCAAACAATTCGCGGCTCGCCTTTCCCGTCGTAGACAAAATAGGATCTTCTCCGGATACATTTACAATATGTTCTATAATCTCTTCCCGATGCATATGATTATGATTGGTATAGCTGACTTTCTTTTCAAAAGAGAACGCCCCTTTTTTCACAACAAAAGCAACATCTTTCCCTTTGGCTGACATCTGACGGAATACCTGCATCTGCTCTGCCAGTTCCTCTTCCGTCGTCTCTTTGGTAATCACGTAAGTGGCAACGTCCATGTCCTCCAAAAGTTTGATCGTAACCTCTCCCTGATAAATGTGCTGTGGTTCATCATGCACTCCCGGTTCCCCACGCCATCCGACAATAAATATCATCGGGATCGCATATACTTTATCATTCAAAAGAGAAGCCAATGGATTAATAATATTGCCTTCTCCGCTATTTTGCATATATACGGCAGGCACTTTTCCCGTTGCCAAATGATATCCTGCTGCAAGTGCCGCACAATTCCCTTCATTCGCTGCAATCATATGATGTTTGGAATCGATTCCATACGTATCCATCAAATAATTACATAACGGTTTTAACAAGGAATCGGGTACTCCTGTATAAAAATCAACATTCAGCATATTCACAAAAGTTTCTACCTGCATCTCTTTCTCCTTTTACCTGCTTTTATTTATCCTCTCAAGTTCTTCTACGGTATCAATTTCTATAATCTGCCCTTCCCCTACCGGTTCAACGATCAGATCCAGTTTATCCAGATTCCGGTTGACTACATCATCCCAAAATAATGTTTCAAATCCCGGTATTCCATATGCTTTTTCAATCTCTTGTTTTAAAATTTTCGCATCCATGGAATTGAAATAAGAAACACCAACCATGTTATAGCAGTCCGTACCACCTTTTCCTACCCGGATAATCCTGCCCTCAGAATTTTGTTCAAAAACCCAGTCCTCTGAAAAACCGGGTACCATTTTTCCGAAATAACAGGAATGTTCCAGCTCTTTATCAAAAATTTTTACATCGTCCACATATAAGTCCGCTTCACAGATAAAATAATCTGCGCCATTATCAAGTACCTCTTTTACCGCATAAATAGAGGAAATATTATTTATATTTTCATAGTCGGCATTCTCGATAATATGTATATTATTGTATATTTTTGTCAAATAAGAAAACTGATCACCAAGATAACCGGTAACCAGATAAATCTCATTAATGTGTCGTCTCTCAAGCCCCTTTATCACAGTTTCCACCATGGGAATACCGTGAACATTAACAAGCGGTTTGGGTATCGTTTGTGTGACAGGCCGCATTCTTGTGCCCATTCCCGCAGCCATAATAATCGCATTTTCCATAACCATTCTCCTGCGTTTACCTTATTTATTCGCTGACTCTTCAAAATACTTGTACAACTTTTGTGGTTCCCCATGTCCAGGATAAACCATCCATTCACCATCCAGAGAATCAAGAAATGGCATCGTTATCTCTGCAAAATCCTTTTTACTGCCTCCCGGCAGACGGAGTATGGTTTCGTGCCCGGTTACTAAAGTATCTCCGGAAAACATACACTCCTTATCAAAAAGAATACAGCAGCTGCCCTTTGAATGACCGGGGGTCTCCACCATAGAAACCGGATGTCCTTCCCAGCTCCATTCCTTTTTGCCATTAAATATTACATCTGCCTCACAGGAATACGGCGGAACTTCCATGTTTTTTACATATTCCTGCACTTCCGGATCCTTCCCCATAAATAAAACCTCATAATAAGCAGATAAATTTTTATGCGGACTCATGATACCTTTCGAACAGGCTGCCGAGCATACTACCTTGGTTTCAGGGAAATTTTCCCGCAGCCAGTTTACGCCGGATATATGGTCATAATGCTCATGGGTTAATAATACCGTGACTTTTTCTATATCGTTTTCTTTCAATTTATTTTTTAATTGTTCCTGTACATTGGGATCAATAATCAATGCATTATTATTCTCGATCAAAACATACATTCTGGCATCAATAGGATAAAAACAATAAGTTTGTATGTCTTTCATATTATTCCATTCCTTTTATAAAAAAACTTTTATAACGTTGCTCCCACTTATATCCATTTCTGTTGTACATAGTTTTAGCACGTTCATCTTCTATATTTGCCCATACATACACTAATTTCAGCTCATTTGATAAGGCATATGTTTCTACTATCTTCAAAAAATAACCTGCTTTGAATCCACTGCAGCCATTATAAACAAATTCGATACATAATGTAGCCTTAATTTTAGTTGCCACTAAAAAACCTTCCACATTCTCATTATCATTCGTAGCTATCCAAACCGTTTTTTCTCTAATACACTTTTCCAACTGATTACTATTCATATATTTAGAATTGATGTAATCAAATTTTTCATGAATCAGATGCATAATCTGCTTTGCATGTATTATCTCTGCCACAGAAATAAATAAATCGTGAGGTGGAATCTCTTGATTGCAAAATGACTTTTGATATCCCCTCTGGAGAGTTATAAACTTTCTATATCCTATTTTTTCCAGCCACAAAATATCATCCATTTTTCTTGTTACTACTTCTATTACATAAGATCCGTTTATCTCCATTAACAATTCTATAATAAGTTGCTTTTCGCCAGCAAAAAATAACTGCTCAAGACCATTTATTACAGTTGAAAATACAAAAGCATTTTTTTGATCCACAAGAACATTAATTTCATCGCATTCTGTTGATATTCCATAATAATTAGTAATATACTCCTGCACCTGAATTTTATTAATATTCGCTATTTTTTGCATTATCATATTCTTCATTTTAGTATATTTCCTCTAACTCAAGTAATCATTTTCCAGCTTTTTGCGGTCTATTTTTCCATTGTCATTATATGGGAATTTTTTAAGTGGAATATATACGGTCGGAACCATGTATTTCGGAATAATTGTCAGCAAATATTCTTTTAATGCTTCCTCCTCAATATCTCCCTGATAAAATAACACAATTTGTTTTTCTTTTTTATCGTACGACGCACATACGACGGAAACTCTCTGTTCACCCATCGCTGCCGACTCGATTTCTCCTAATTCAATACGGTATCCGGAATGCTTGATCTGAAAGTCTTTACGTCCGGCAAACACCAGTTCACCACGCTCGTTATAATACACAAGATCACCCGTCAGATACATTTTTTCCTTATAATACGGATTGGTTGGATTGTCGACATATTTTTCTTTTGTTTTTTCTTCATCATCCCAATATCCGGCAGACAACGAACTTCCGTATACACATAATTCACCAAGTTCATTTACCTTGGATGAATCGATGATATTATTATCCTCATCCAAAACCAGTAACCCTGTATTTTCACAGGCTTTTCCCAACGGCAGCACCTCTGAATCTGAAAATTCCCGGTCAACAATATAATACGTGCAGTTTACGGTTGCCTCGGTCGGTCCATACACGTTTGCAATGGTTTTCAGATTTGGAAGATACTTTTTCCAATAATTCAATTGTTTTACCGGCATTACTTCTCCACCAAACATGATCAGTTCCACATTATTGAGCGGAATTGATTTTAACAGATCATAATTTGCAATCGATACAAACGCCGACGGAACCCAATACAGGAAATTGATCTTTCTTTCATTGATAAACTGAAGCGCTTTCGCCGGAAATGCAAAATACATCGGCGGAATGATTCCCAGTGTTGCCCCGGTCTTTAATGTCGTATAAATATCCTGTGTAGAAATATCAAAATAAAACGGGGACTGATTTCCCATAATTGTATTTTCGTTAATCGGAAATGTTTTCACAGCCCAGTCTGTATAATCAATTACATTATGATTATTGATGATGACGCCTTTTGGTGTGCCGGTAGATCCTGATGTAAAAAATGTATATACCGGATCAACGTCAAGAATCTTATCTACCAATTCACGGCTTTCCTCGTAACGGCCGCTTTTCGCAACTTCATCCACATTGATCAGACATATGTCTTTCGTCCATTCATACCCACACAGCTTTTCTTTGGATTTTGTATCAACAACAATAGCCGCCGGATGCAGTGTCTCTACAACACTTCTCACCTTTTCTTCAGGAAAACGTACTTCTGTCGGTGTGTAAAAATTCCCACTGTACAAAATCCCCATGAAAGCAGTAATATTTTTTACCGACTTGGGTATATACGTTAAAATAGGATTTCTTCTTCCCTCTACCTTTTCCTGAATGGCAAAGGCTATATCCACAGCATTTTTTCGAAGCTGCTCAAAGGTTATTTCTCCCTCTGCATCAAAAAAAGCCACTTTATCCGGCAGTCTCTCTGCCGTTTCTTCCAGATAACAAAGTACTGAATTTTTCATCTCTACACCTCCAACGTTTTCATCTTATCATGATTTTTACAAGTTCGAAATAATCGTATCGCAAAAATCCATGTTTCCCATTTTCATAATAATCCCTGCCCAGGCAACACCTGCTCCAAATCCTGCCATGCAGCACAACGATTCTTTATTAAGCATTTCTTCTTTTAAGTCTGCTGTGATCGCTGTCGGAATCGTAGCAGAATTTGAATTTCCAAATTTTCCTACAATATCCATCGGCATCTTTTCATATGGAACTCCAATACGTTCTGCCAGTTTTTGAAGCATAAATTTATTGGGTTGATGGAATAAAAACCAATCTATATCTTCTTTCGAAATTTCTGCCATATCCGTTAAACTATTTATCAAAACCGGTACTTCTTTCTGTGCAAAATTAAACACCGTTGAACCATCCATAACAACACTAGTTATTGGCATTCTTGTTACTTGATTTTGAATTTGTTCTACCGTCATAGGATTACGAAATGCTCCGTCAGGAATCACTAGACAGTTTCTCTGTGATCCATCCTGATGAAATTCATAATATATCTTCTCATTTCCAGTATTTTCCACAATTGTTATATTGGCTGCATCTCCACCAAAAGGCGCGCTGTAAGATGGTGGTTCCTCTTTTTCACTGCTAACGCGGCAAAAAGTATCTCCCGTAAATAAAAGAACTTTTTTTCCTTCCATATGCTCCAAAAGCATAAAACTTTGAACCAGTCCAACAATATAACCTGCACATGCCTGCGATATATCCAAACATTGTACATCAAAATCAAGTCCTAATTCTCCCTGAATAATAGCGCTAACTGTCGGGCAGAAATAATCTGGTGACATAGTAACCACTACAATAGCTCCTATTTCCTCTTTGCTAATTTTTCCTTCTGCTAATAATTTTTTCGCACCATAAATAAACATATCTGAAACGGTTGTCGTTTCTTTGGCTCTTCTTCTTTTTCCATACCCCATGATTCGTTTCAAACGTTTCAATCTACGATTTTCTTCAGGTTCTTTGGTTATTTCGTCCTCATAGATATATTCTTTTTCTGGCAATACAGTCAAAACACCTGTGATTTTTTTTCCGGTAAATGTAGTTTTCATGCTTTTTTACCACTTCTTTCAATCAATTCACATATTGCCGTCACTGTTTCAAAATTCTCCGGCATTACATCCATGCCATCCACAATTACATCAAATTGATCTTCGATTTCAGAAACCAGTGTAACTACATCAAAAGAATCCAATAATCCATCTTCTACAAAATTATCACTGTCTTTAAAATCAAATTCCGGTCTGATATCTGCCAAAATCGCATAAATTTTTTCTTCCATGTTGTTATTCCTCTCCTTTAATTCTTTTTGTATATAGTTTGATAAAGGACGCTTTTTGCCTTTATTATTTTTTCTATACCCTGTATACCACGGTTCAGTGCTTTCTTATTCTTGCAATTAATCCATGCATATATTGTTCTTATACCTTCATTCCAATATTTTTCGCATACACTACGTTCAAGATCATACAAAAGATTTGCTGCCCCGATATTCACAGACACATTTCCATACAATTTCTTTCCTTCTATTCTCCATTTATAAAATGCAATGATTTTTCCCTCTTCCTTCGCAACAATACACTCTTTATTTGCAATTATATCTCGCCATTCATCCACCGAAAAAACATCGTCTATTGTAGGATCAAAAACTTTCATACACATATCATATATTTCTTCCGCATCCTCTATTTTGGGATATTCTCCTCGATCAGGATTATACATTTGTTGAAGGATCGCACGTCGCCCCTCTTCCTTGATTGAATAAGGATTTTGCAAATATGTTATTGTCACACGAATGTATTTGGCATACTCAGAAAGTCCACAGTCCATAAATGTTTTTTCTTTTTCATTGTTCTCTTCTTTATGAAAGAATTCCACATAACTATCTTGTGGGATTTCTTGTAATAACTCTTTCAGATTTTCTTCATCCAATGCCATAAACAAAACATTTATCCTATATCTTTCTTCATCTATAATAGCAATTGCATTCTCATGGCAAATCACAGGATAATTCTTTTCCTTTTCTAGTTTTCCATAAATTATATTAGAAATATAATTCCTGCTTTTACTCCGGATTTCCTTTATTTTTTCATTAATTTCATCCAAATACATAACGTTTTTCTATTCCTCCATTACTAAATCATTATAGCAAAAGCTTGATAATTCTACTGGCATTATTGCTTCCTTTTCGAGTTCTATAACAACATTACTCCAAGCAAGTCCAATTCCAAAACCACATAAATATAATCTGACTTTCTTATTCTCCTTTAATGTCTTTGCATTATGACATATTGTCAATGGAATACTTGCTGTAGATGTATTACCATACTCTTCATAAGAAATGAGAACTTTTCTCGGATCAATTTCGCACTCTGAAGTCATACTATCAATTATTAGCTTTTGTGCCTGATGAAATACATAATAATCAATCTGTCCCTCTTCCAGTTTGAAATGATCTTTCATTTCTTTAATACTATCTACCACTTCATTCAAAGAAAATAATAAAATACCATTTCCATCCATTGTCATTGTACCATCTAACGCTGTAGTTAACATTTTATGACGGGTTCCATCTGTTTTTTGAGCATATAAGAGTGGGCAATCTTCTTTTAGTTCGATTGCTGTAGCCGTCCCTGCATCTCCAAACAACATTGCATCCGTGGACGTACATTCGCGTGCATTATAATATTTTCCATCACCACACAATAGGAGCGCTTTTCCTCCTGTATTATTCAATAATGCAGATACAATTTGCAGACCACTTACAAATCCAGAACATCCAAGATTGACATCAAACGCCAGGCAATCCTCTCCAATTCCCAATCTTTTCTGTGCAATCATAGCTGTCGATGGTGTTTTCACATCTTCTGACTGTGTAACAAATACCAATACACGAATGCTGTCTCTTTCCCAGCCTAATTTATCAAATAATTTTTCAGCTGCCTGGCAGCACATATCCGAAGCACTTTGTCCTTCTACAACCACATGTCGTTTTGATATTCCTGTCAACTTTACCTGCTTTTTTGCTCTTCGTCCGCCTATTTTTTCAGCAAATTCCATGTTTTCAATAACGTCTTCTGGAGCAACTGCAGCTATGCCCCTAATACAGATATTATCATACTTTCCATACATTTTTTATCCTCCACCAACATTTTACATTGTTGTAACATTTCCATATGAATACTCTTTTTTCAATACGCCATCTTCTGGCATAATTGCACAGATATATGGATTGTCCTTAAGCATCTTATACAGATAATCATAACTCATCTTTTCATCAACAACGGAAATCTCACTATCTCCAACATCCATACTCTTTACGATGTCTTTATCTAATAATTCTTGTTTAAAATTGGTCGGCAACGTGGCCGTAACTCCCTTATATCTTACATACAACTCTATTTCTTTATCCTTTTTTACTCCATTCTCGATCACTTGACCAGAAAATTTCCGAAGATATCTATACGGAACACCAACTCGTTCTTCTACGTAGTGCAAGTATGTAAAGCACATCAATGGCGATGTACCAAAAAACATAAATTTAACTCTTTTATCTGTTTGATTCAGTATGTGAAAAATACCTCCTTCACCACAAGAAGAACTTCCCAGCATTTTATCAAATCCCTCTTGCTCTCCTAATATTGCGACAGACAATATCGGATCATCGGATCGAACTGCATCTTGGCGCTTTCTTACATATTCTGGAAGCATTCCCATTGCTGTCTTGGAATTGTCTTTATCATATACTTCCTGATTACAAAAACTAAATGTAAATGTTGGAAAAATTAATGTCTTCACATGTAATTCTTTGATAGCATCTACGAGTATCTCTTTGATTTCATTTCTACGTACTCCTTTTTCTAAAGCACCAAAAGAGATCTCTGAATGTACAAACAAAACATCACAATCCTCAGCACCTGTTTTTTTCATTGCAGAAACAAGTTGGCCATACGTAACATCTTCCGTTTTTCCATGAAACAATACTTTATTTTCATCATGCTTCATCACAGCATTCCTCCATCTACATTTATTTTTCTGCCTGTTATATATCTTGCATCTTCTCCCAGTAAAAACAAAATTGGTCCCACTACTTCTTTGGCTTCTGGAATAGGCATTAAATGTCTGACACTTGACCAGTCATCTCTGCTTATCGCGTCATTAGCGATGACATCCTCTGTATTCTGTGTCATTTCTGTATTTACACCTCCCAAAACAACAGTATTAATGCGAATGCTTTTATCATATAACTCAATAGCTAAATTTTTGCAAGCTGCTTCTACTGCCGCTTTTGCTGAGGCATATACAGTCATACATTTCAATGGATGTTCTATTACCGTGCTGGAAACTGCCACAATGCTTCCTCCATTTGACACACCTTTTTTCGCATAGAATTTTACCAATTCCATAAAAGCAAAATAGTGAATATCAAAAATCCGGCTCATACTTTTATAACTGATTGCACGTAACGGCGTAATAGGAGCAACCCCTGCGCAATGCACCAAACCATCCAATACTATTCCCTTTGCTCTGATTTGAGCAAATAAACTTCTATATTCATCAAAACAAGTCAAATCAAAAGGAATACAGATATGTTTCTCTGGGTTTTTCATCTGTTTTAACGTTTCACGCAATTTTTCTTCTCTTCTGGCCACAAGAACAACACATCCGCCTCTCTTACTTATTTCTATTGCCAGCGCCCTTCCAACACCCGATGAAGCACCCGTAACCATATAATTTTTATGATTCATCATTTTTAAATCTACTCCATCAATTGCATCAAGTCTTTTACTGTCTTACACTTTAATATATCATTGGCATGCGGATACCTGTCAAATTTCTCATTAATAACAGCAATAATAGACAAGACTGCAATAGAATCCCAGTTTTCGTAATCCGCCAATTCATGCTCTTCACTTATCTCTTCCAATTCCATATCCAAGCTTTCTGCAATATTTTGTAATTTTTCTTCTCTTGTCATCATTCATTTCTCCATTCTTTTTATATTTGATAACCTGCACTTATAGCGAGGTTTTCTCCTGTAATATACTTTCCAGCCTCCGACATCAAAAACAAAATTGTATTTACCACCGTTTCAATAGGAATAATTCCCAACGGTTGTCTGCTCTCCACATTTCCAATTTCTTCCTCTGTCCAATCATTGCATTCGCAAGCCATCTTAGACTTTACATTAGCCGGCATCACTGTATTGATTGTTATCTTTCTTTTTAAGAACTCTTTCGCCAATACTTGAACCTGAACATTCATAGCTTCCTTAGTCATTGCATACGCAGACATCCCTGCTTCTCGTGTGACTGCAGCATAGGAAGAAACTCCAACGATAACACTTCCTTTTTCAGAAACACTACGCTGTGCAAAACATTTACACATCTGATAAAATGCAAATACATTAATCTGAAACATATCTTTTAATGCTTCCATATCCATTGCTTTAATTGGGGTAATGGTACAAATTCCCGCACAATAAACCATCCCACTCAACTTAATTTTTTTATTCTGCAAGACCTCAAATACATGCTCGATATCTTCCTGTTTGCATAAATCACACGGAATCACAATACTATCTCCGTTCAATTCACATTGTAATTCTTCCAGTTTTTCTTTTCTGCGCGCCACGAGAATTAACGTTGTTTCATTGTTCGATAATTCTTTTGCTACCTGTCTGCCGATTCCGGAAGAAGCACCTGTAACCAGATAATACTTCATAATATTCCACTTCTCCTATTCTTCACAATAATGCACATCTGTCTCAATTATTGGCAAGATATTTTGTGTTGGTATTTTTGTATAGATCATTGACCAAGCCAAGCCTACTCCAAATCCACACAATAACATCTTTAGCTCTTTCTTGTCTTTAAACAACTCAATATTGGCACATATCGACAACAATATCGAAGCACTCGATGTATTACCATACTCATTTAGGCTTCTAAGTTCTTTTTCTTCTTGTATTCCACATTCATCACAAATACTGTCTAAAATCAATTTTTGCGCCTGGTGAAATACGTAATAATCTATATCTTTTTCTTGAATATTAAAATACTCTTTAAACTTACATAAGTCTTTAGTAACTTTATTTATGGAGAATTCCAGCACAGCTCCGCCATCTATTTCAATTTCTTGATTAAAATAACGAATAATTGTATTATAACGATCTCCATCGGATTTTGTCATAAACTTCATTGTCACATCCTCTGCTTTTTCTAACCCAATTGCCGCAGCTCCAGCTCCAAAAAGCATTTTATTCGCCAGATCACTCAACGGCATACCCTCATTATAGCAGGTCGAATAAGAAAGCTCACCTACTAATACCAGTGCCTTTTCTCCACTATCACATGCTTGCAGCAAAGATGACGCAATCTGTATCCCAGAACAAGCTCCTGAGCATCCCAAATTGACATCAAAGCACATACAATCTTCTGCTAGCTGCAATCTTTTTTGCATAAAGAACGCCGTTGACGGAATCAAAAAATTTGGACTTTGTGTCACACATACCAGCACTTTTATCTGATTTCTTTTCCATTTCAATTGATTCAATAATCTGTCTGCAGCAACATACATCAAATCTGATACCTGCTGGGGTTCTTCTGATACATGACGTCTTTCAACACCTGTTATGCGTATCTGTTTTTGCGTTCTTCTTTTTCCCAAAATCGGCTCAAATTGACTATTGTCTTCCACTCTCTTAGGAACTGCTGATGCAATACCTTGAATTTTAACATTCGAAAATTGGCCTAACATATTATATCTCCATCTTCACAAACTGGTTCCCTAATTTCAATTTTTTGCATCTCATCCTTAATCCGGAATACATTGACAGATATCTGAAACCGTCTTAAATCCTTTAATATCTGATGTTGAAATGATAATTCCAAATTCTTTCTTCATTTGAGTAATTAAAAGTAATACACTCAAAGAATCCCATTCTTCAATATTTTCCAAAAGCATATCCTCAGACAATGCATCTTCAACATCCATAATATCTTCCAAAAATTCAAGTTTTTCCTGTAAAGTCATTTTATTTACCTCCAAAAATATATTTATTTTCTATTCTATTGTAAGTTACAATACTTATATCTTATATAAATATTGACATCTTTTCAACTATAATTTATCAGTATACCTGTTTTTCAAAAATCAGCAAGGTCGATCTTGATCTCCATCACCGCGAAACATCTTGACGCCTTTCTGAGTCGGCTCCATCATACGCAAATCAATATTTTGCTGCACAAAAGGATGAAAGTAGTTTGGAACAATATTAACACTATTTTCATCACAGCATATAAAGCCACCTCTTTCATATACCTCTGTTGGCACACCATATGAATAAACATCCATATATTCATATTGTCTTATATCCATCAATCGGTCTAAAGCATGTGCGATTTTTCCAAGATCCTGCAAATCGCCGTAGAAATCAATGATTTTACACATCTTACTACCATTCGCAGTTTCCTCTCTGGTAATCAGAATGGACTTTGAATTTTCTTTTTCATCAATAATCTTCCAAACTTCGTACTTATATACCGGATGTTCAAAATATCGTCTGTTAATATAACAATAATCTTTACTTAAAACTCCTGTCCTCAGTTCTTCTTCTGAAATTGTCTGCTTCATTTCTTCCACAGTGTAAACTGGTTCTAAGCGATATCCTGTGTTCTCTGCTCGCGATATAATCTTATCAATTACTTTTGCAATTTTATATTCCATTCGATCTGCGAGTCGATAGTAATGCTGCATCACTATGGGACGTAATCCATACATTACTCTATTAATTTCCACTGCTTTCTTCGTTAATCCAATGGAGCAATTATATCGTGGATGAATTTCCTGCCACATAACATCCTGCAGATCTGTTCCAAGCAACGGATTTTCACTTTTAATTGTCTGCCAGGTACACCCGGATATATCTGGATTTTCACTCTTATTGTACAAAATTGTACCAAGCATTCCATAAATCTTATCCGTTTCATCATCAATTCCAATAAACATATTTACTTTTCCATCTTCCCAAAACTGCCATTCAAAAAAGTCACGGTCTTTCGCAAGTATATTACCTGGTTTCCAGTGCTCGTCCATGAATTTCATGATGTTTGGTATATCTTCATAAACTGCTCGTCTTATCTGAATCATGTCGCTTTTCTCTTTCTAAAGCCATTCTGTCTACGACAAAAAGGCTATGTCCTCACTTTTATTCAAACATAACCTTCATATAAAATAAAGAATACCTTTATAATCTCTTTGTTGTTCAAACATTGTTTTGCCTCCTTGCAATTTCTCATGCTATCCTTGCACTATAATATATATCGGACAATTTGCCCTAAATATTAAGAGGGGGGATTGTAATTTTTAAGGTTATCTTTTCTCTACTCATACCTCACCGGAACCGCCACCTCATAATACCTCAGCGCCTCTTCCAGCACAACAAAGAAATCCTCAATGTCCTTTTGGTCAATGGCACCGAGGGCACACAGCCGGAACGTATCCATATCGGAAATCTTTCCCGGATAGATTGTAAATCCCCGTTCAAAACAATAATCGTGAATTTTATTAAAATTCCAATTTTTGTCATCCGGGTAGCGTACACAGACAACCAGGCCTGCCTGCCATTCCCGTTTGATCACATCCTGAAAGCCAAGCTGCTCCAGCCCCTTATGAATGGCTTCAAATACTCTCGTATGGCGTTTCCATTTATTTTCTTCGCCCTCTGCAAAATATTCTTTGAGCGCCTGTCTCGTCGCATAAATTGTCTGTACCGGCGGTGTAAAGTGCATCTGCCCGGTCTTCTCAAAAAAGTCATATTGCAGAAACAGGTTACAGTAATACGACCTCTTTGGATAGGCAGCGGACTTTGCGATGATATCTTTTCGTCCCACGATAAAAGAAAGTCCCGTCATCGACATCAAGCCTTTTTGGGCGGAAGCCATGCAAAAATCAATATTATCCTCCTGCACATGAATCGGTCGCATCGCATAGGTAGATGTCGTATCCAACGTAAATACCGCATTATACTTATGTGCCAAAGCTCCAATCTCCCGGATTGGATTGAGGATACCGGTGCCTGTTTCATTGTGTGTTGTATGTACAAGCGCAATTTCCGGGTTTTCCCGCAATGTCTTCTCCACAAGTTCCAGATCCGGAAGCATCTCCGGCGAAAACTGCAGATCCATGACATCCAGTCCATAGGCTTCACAGATTTCTACTGCCCTTGCGCTGTAAGCACCATTGTTCACAACCAGTATTTTCTTCCCCGCCGGCAGGAGTGAATTCAGGCACACATCAATATTGATCGTCCCCGATCCACAGAAAAGAACGGCGGTATACTCTTGTGGATCTCCATGTACGATCCGTACAAGATCACTCCGCATTTCTTTCATGATATTTCCAAATTCTTCCTCTCGCGGACAGATATCCGGAACCACCTGCGCCATCTTCACCGTATCGGTCGTGGTGGATGGTCCGGGATTTAACAGAATATTTCGCTTTATCGTCATGAAGATCAGTCCTCCCATCGATTCTATATATTACATTCCTCTTGCACGCAGGGAATTATATTTTTTTCTGAAATAATACAACTTTACTCCAACATATTCTTCTCGTTCAACACTATCATATAATTTTTCCATCAATTTCTTTATTACAACAGATGTACACTTTCCTTTTTTATTTAATGTCTCCATCATTCGTCTCGCTCTGTCATATGCATCTCTTCTGCCTTTTAATAATTCTGTTGATGTATCTCTTACAGTTCCATCCTTCTTTTGAATTCCATTCAATAACAAAACCTCATTCATATCTCTTTCCATAGCCTCATCTCTTGGTTTTGTAAATATCCTTCCCTCTTTGTCATAAGCTATTTTATCCATTTGCATCTTATTAAGTGGACTTAATTCAATTTCTGTTTGTTTTTTATGAGCATCACAACAAAGGATACGCCCTTGATTGTCTATCGCCTTCTCTCCACCATCACATACGCCAAGCATATTCATATAATCAATAGCTTTATCCTTATTCTTGCTTAATGGCATAAGGTGCTCTACTCTGGAATGACTATCCATACAAATTCGTCTCATACAATAGGCACAAATTCCGTGCTGTTCCCTCAATAATATTTCTTTCACATCATTTTTGGGGAAATTTGTATCAAATACCCGGCGAATTGCCTCTGTATCACCCTCTTTGATACTTTTCCATTCCTCGCTTTTCCGAAGTTCTATAATCTTTCTATTAACATCATTTGGCAACCCTTCTTTGACAATATACAGCATATCAACACTCCTCTATCAGCCTGGCATCTTCCACCATGCCGGCCATCTTCTTATACTCTGAATTATCCTCTCCTAATACAACTTTCAGTTTTTCTAATACATCAGAAGCTGTTTTAAACTCCATATCATCTATAGCAGTCTCTATCTGATCAACTAACTCTTTTACAATCTTTGGTCTTGATCTACTTTCCTGCCTGAACTTAAGTACATCTTCCACTTCGTATCCATAACAATCGGGCAAATATTTTACCTCCTGTTCATTTTCTAAAAGAACAAGGTTTGCTTCTTTGGATGCCGATATCACAATAGGGGAATGTGTCGCAATGATAAATTGAACATTTTCAAAGGTTTTTCGTAACGCCTCCGTCACATTCCACTGCCATTTTGGATGCAAATGCAGATCGATTTCATCTATTAAAACAATTCCCGTAATCTGCTCTCTATCATTCAATTCCGGATTTAACATACATACTCGATATGCCAAATCCATAATCATCCACAATAACGATTGATAACCGGCACTCAACTTTGATATCGGCATTTCTGCGTTGTTATCCTTGTAAATCAATTCATCAAACTGCGGTGAATAATAAACAACCGGAAAATCATCCAATTCATTTATTTCTTTCATAAACGAAGCTACTATATTCTTAAACATTTCATACTCACGCACCGTACCTTTATTGGAACGCATAACTTCCTGTTTAAGACACCACTGTTGAACAGACTTTACATCCATTGAAGAATCCAGACATCCAATATATCCACATCTTCTATCATCCAGCTTTTTCTTCAATTCTGTTCCAAAATCCCCTCTTCTAACTCGCCAGGCTCTGGCAGCACTTTGAAAACTAATCAATGGAAGACTTGTTTCCGAATTATTCGTCATTTTTTTCATCCATACACATACATCTTTACTATCAATTTTGGTATGTGCTGCTGACACCTCTTTCTTTATTCTATTCCAAGTAAACTCCTCACTATCGGATATATGAAGTATACACCCTGTTGAAACCGGCTCACAGTATTCGATTGATGTAGATGAATCCCCTAGCGGTTTTACTATAAAACGAACATCTTCCTTTACAATATTTTTCGTGCTGACACCTGCTACATTTACAAACATTCCTCCAAGAGCTACTGCAATTGCTTCCAAAATCGAAGTCTTTCCTGCTCCATTATCCCCAATAAGTAAGTTCACTCCCGGTTTTAATTCAATATCCAGCTTTTCGATCGCCTTATAATTCTCTATATGAATTTTTTTCAAATACATCCTGCTCACCTTCCTTTTATTCCATTTTGCCGGCTATTCCACCGAATCCATGAATTCCACTTTTTCATTATACCTGTTTACCCCCTAAAAATCAACTGCCCCAGAAGTTTTTATCCCTCTTTTCAAAAGAAAAGACAAATTTCATCTTTTTACAAAAAGATATCCCAAAATACGTTCCAATATGTTATACTTTTTATAGAAGTTTACCAGATCAGAAAAGTGAGGGATAATCGTATGAAAACTGTATACACTTGTTTTACAACGGATGTCATCCACGAAGGGCATCTCAACATTATACATGAAGCGCAAAAATACGGCGAAGTGATTGCAGGCGTTCTGTCTGATGAGGCAATGATCCGTTACAATCAGTTTCCCACCATTCCTTTTGAACAGCGAATGGAGTTGATCCGTACACTCCCCGGTGTAAGCCGTATTGTCATCCAAAAAGATGTCATGTACGATGAGATCGTAGAAACTTATCACCCGGACTATATCGTCCATGGGGATAACTGGAACTACGGCCCCCTCAAAGCAATCCGTGCAAATGTCGAAAGTCTGCTCTCACGTTACGGCGGACAGATCATTGATGTTCCTTACACTTACAATGAAAATGTAAAACATATCGACGACAAGATCCGCGAAAAACTTGCAATGCCTGAATTTCGGAGAAAACGTTTAAAACAGCTGCTCCAGATCCGTCCGATCGTCAAAGCACTTGAAGTCCACAGCGGTCTGACCGGACTTATCGTGGAAAAAACAGTAGTCGAGCACGAAGGGGAACTGGATCAGTTTGATGCGATGTGGATTTCTTCCCTCTGTGATTCCATGGCAAAAGGAAAACCGGATATCGAACTGGTCGATATGACCTCACGTTTTCGAACCATAGATGATGTCATGGAAGTAACCACAAAACCGATCATATTTGACGGAGATACCGGCGGCCAGATCGAACATTTTGTATATACTGTCCGTTCACTGGAACGTATGGGGGTATCCGCGATCATCATTGAGGACAAGATAGGCTTAAAAAAGAATTCTTTATTTGGAACGGATGTGCCGCAGACTCAGGACTCAATTGAACATTTCAGCCAAAAGATCCGGGCCGGGAAAAAGACGCAGCTGACCGATGACTTTATGATTATTGCCCGCATCGAAAGCCTTATTCTGGAGCAGGGACTAGAGGATGCCCTGGCAAGAGCAGCCGCATTTGTCGATGCCGGCGCTGACGCTATTATGATTCACAGCCGCAAACAGGATCCTTTGGAAATTTTTTCCTTTTGCGACGAATTCCGAAAGACAGATCCGACGACTCCTCTTGTTGTCGTTCCGACTTCGTTCAACACCGTCACGGAAGAGGAACTTTGCAGCCATGGCGTGAATATCGTCATTTATGCAAACCAGTTGACGCGAAGCGCTTTTCCTGCCATGCAGCAGACTGCCACCGATATCCTGCGCTATCACCGCGCAAAAGAAGTCGATGACCGCCTGATGCCGATCCCTCAGATTTTAACGTTGATCGACACTTTATAATTTGTCCGGAAAAGAAGAAATTTTCTCCTCCCAGATTGGTTTTGTATCTTCTCCTGCAAATTCTGTCAAAAGTTCTACATACACCTTCTGCATCTGCCCGGACTGCACGATCACATGGTCTGCATAAACCACTCCGGGCAGATTGCAATAGGATTTCAGATTATATCTTTCACGATCCTCGCCTTCCCCGGCTTCATCCATCTGAAGTCCAGGAATATAGACAAGATCTTCCGTATATTTTACCAGGTTTTTCGCATAGAAAAATGGATGGATTGTAATTCCGTAATTATATTCATCATACGGACACTGGATTACAATTCTGTCCGGATGGTGAAGCTGAAAATCATACTCTTCATAGTTTGTGATCTTCACATCTGCCGGGTAATCTCCCGTCTCATAGCAGACTTTTTCTGTTTTTGCCCTTCCATAAGCATCTTTATAATAATACGGCGCAGGAATCACATAAACTTCCGCATCTTCCCGCTGCACTGCCTCTTCCCAGGCACGCTGCATGCCGCCCTGCCATAAAGCCGCTTTATATGGAATAAATACAATTTCTTTCTTTTCTTTTAATTCATCCAAATGAGCCGTGATGTCAAGAATTTCTGCATTTAACCGTTCCCGTACATCATGTGCATACACCTCCGGATCCCCCCAGCTTTCTTCACCGATCTCTTGATGGATGCCAAATACAGTTTCACAGTAGTTTTCCCATTTTTTTACAATACTGCACTCTCCGCCTTTTTGTTCTTCTACACGAGTTCCAACCTGGATTGCCGTATTTTGGCACTCTCCAAGCAGTGAAAGCACCGTGTTCCACTCTGTCCTTTGTATGGTCTCTTCGATTTCTTCATGAATCTCGCTAAACAGCGGAAGAAATGCCTCCACTTCTTCCCGTAACGTCACCTTTTTCTCCCGTTCTGCCCGGACTTTCTCCATTTCTTCTTTCGAAAAATGATAAGCAAACAATTCTCCTGCCTCATTTTCCTTCAAAAATTTCTGCTGCTTTGCATACGAAGGATAATCATGCAGTCCGCCGCAACGGATCGGCACTTTCCAATTTTCTCCATATTTTCTCGCCAGGATCTCCTCATATCGATCCGGCACACGGATCTTTGTATTTTCAAATGGGATATATTTTTCTGTCTGATAAGCTTCTTTCGGCAGATGATAACAGGCATTCTTACGCCATAAATACACATTGGTAATCTCGCCTGAACTTTTCTCCTGTCCCATTTCCCACGTCTTTTTTTCCAAAAGATCTGCCAGCTGTTCTCGAAGAGAGGTATTTCGCCGCAGGGAAACTCCACACATTTTTTCCACCTGGCAGATATGGTATTCAATCTCTTTATCTGACATTTTTTTAGAAAAATCTTCTCCATACTGCAGCGCCAGCATCACCCGGTAGATCAAATTAATCTGTTCCTGATAGTTTTTACAAACGGTCTCATCTTCCGGCAGAGAATCCAGCCAGAAAATGTCAATTCCCGCAACATACGGAAATCCATGATACTTTTCCAGCATCTCGCCCTCTACGACATGAAACTTTGAATTCATTACCCGACCCAGCATAAAATCTGCATCTTTTACCTGATGAAAATCGATAAACCAGCATCCTTCCGGAAGCTCCGATTCAACAATCTTTGAAAACCTTTCATAGTCTTCACGCAGCATACACATATCAATGTCATCGTCCCAGGGAATCCGCCCCTTGTGCCGCACGGCACCAAGCAGTGTCCCCCACTCCGCATACATTGGAATCTGGTGTTTGTCACATATATTCTGTACAATTTCTAAGAGTTCCATCTGCGCCGCCCAGGCTCGTTTCATCAAACTGGGAACGAAGAACCCTTCTCGCACTTCATCTTCAAAATAGGAATCCGGAAAGTTCATGACAGTCCCTCCTCGCTTTTAATATTTTTGCAGCGTAATTTCTTTTCCTGCATTACGACATTTGTGCAATAACACACCACCATCACCGACCGCAGCATCACAGACAGCCACGGCTCTTGCAGCATCGCCCGAATCATCTAAAATTCCCCATGCCGCCTCTTTGTAGTTCTGCAGGATATCACAATATTTTCTCCAAATGGCAGGATTTCTCTTTCGCATGATCTGACGTACATTTTTGTCCGGAAACCACCATAATACCGTTTCTTCCTGCTTTTCTTTGTACTCATCCAGTACATTTTGTATTCTTCCCAATGCCTCTTCACCATAACAGTACAACGCACTGGCACTCGTAGTATATAACACTATTCTCTTTGCAGAACCATCCGGCTTCTGAAGTTTCTTCGTCCACTCCTCCGGAAGCTCCGCCTGTGTATTTTGGCCATCCGGCACGGCATTCTTCACTTCTTCCCTGACTGTAATCTTTTCCTGCCAGATTGAATTCGTCTCTTCGCCCGCAAATTCGGTCAAAATATCTACATATGCCTGCTTCATAGTATCAGAAGGAACGATTACTTCATCTGCAAAAACCACACCCGGCGTATTGCAGTACGGCCGCAGCATTTCTCTCATATGTTCGTCAATACCATAAGTTTCATCCACGATCAATGCCGGAACATAGACTAATTTCCGGGTATACTGCCGCAGATTTTTTGCATAAAAGAATGGATGCATCGTTATTCCGTAATTGTATTCATCATAAGGGCACTGAATTACGATCACATCTGGCTGATGTTTCTTAAAATCATACTCCAGATAATTTGTCAGCACCACATTTTCCGGGAAATTTTCCATCTCGTACTGCATGGTGTCCCTTTTCACACCACCATAACAATCGCGGTAATAATACGGCGCCGGAATGACCGTCACGTCATTTTCTTCCTCGCCTGCCTGTTTCCACAACGGCTGCATCGTATGCCAGTAATCGGACTTATATGGAATAAATACCATTTCCTGTCTCTGCATAAATTCTCCAAAAGCAGACTGCATTTTATCGTCATACCCCTGCCACGCCAGGATGATCTCCTCTGTCTCAGAAAGTTTTCCTTCTTTTTCCAGTTTCTCATAAATCCGATAAAGGAATTCGCAGTACTCCTCAAGCACTTCAATAATCGCCAGTCTCCCATAGGCATTCTCTATTTCCGTCCCGATCTGAATTGACAGATTTTGACAGTCTGCTGTCAGCTGTTTTACAGTATCATAGTCATTCTCCAAAAGAAACTGCCGGATACTCTGCCCGGTTTCCGCAAACAAACCGGCATACTCACCTGCCCTCTGTTTCAAACTTTTTTCTTCACAATGCGGATGCGCTTCGAGATCTTCTTTTTGAAACACATATTCCAGAAGTGCCGTCTCGGAATTTTTTAATACATACTCATTCAATTCCTTGTAAAATGGGTAATCATGCATTCCATCTGCCCGTACCGGATTCATGTAATTTCCGTATTTGCAATGATCCAGCAAATGGTCATACCCTGCCGGCACCCGGATCTTTGTCATCTCAAATGGAATTTCAAAAGATTCCTCAAAGCAGCTCTTAGGCATACGATATTCCGGATTAATGCCGAATTTAGGAATATTTGTCAATTCATCGGATTCCTGTTCGCTATACAGAGGCGCAATCCTTGTCTCAAGCAGCTCATATATCTGCTGTGTTAATGAATGTTTTCGATCAAATGTTATCCCACATAAATCTTCTAATCGTCTCAGACACTGTTCCAGTTTTTCATCACTTATCTGTTCTCTCGTCTCTTCACGGCAGCTTAACAAGCGAACGATTTTTACAATATCCTGAAGTAACGAAATATATTCTTCTTTTTCCTTCTGATCTGCCGGGAAAAAATCATATACAAAAATATCAATACCACAATGATAAGGAAACCCATGATATATTTCCAACTGTTTTTCATTCAAAAAATTCGATCGCGTATTCACAATTTTGGCAATAAGATCATCGTGGTCTTCTGAAACGCGAAAATCCTGAATCCAGCATCCTTCCGGCAGTTCTTTCACAACAGAAAGAAAGCGTTGAAAATCCTTTCGCTTCATACAAATATCCAGATCATCATCCCACGGAATCATTCCACCGTGGCGAACTGCCCCTAGCAGTGTTCCCCATTCTGCAAAATATGTGATTCCATGCTTTTCACATACTTTCCTGACTTCATCAAACAATTGCAGCTGTGCCGCCCAGGCACGTTTCATCAAACCGGATACCGGAAATCCTTCCCGCACTTCATCCTCAAAATAAGAATCCAAAAACTCCATACTGCTTCCCTTTCTCTCTTTTGAATACGAAAAAAGGAGAACCCCAATCTCTCAGGATTCTCCCTTTAACTATGTGTTCGTACAACTTGTTCTGTTGTAATGAATTCAAAACATCAATTACTGAAGAAGTGAAAGAACACCCTGATTTGCCTGATTTGCCTGAGCAAGCATTGAAGTAGCAGCCTGCTGCAAGATGCTCTCTTTCGAGAATCTTGTCATTTCATCAGCCATATCTGTATCACGGATACGAGATTCTGCTGCCTGCATGTTTTCAGCGGTGTTGTCATCTACTTTTACAGTGTACTCAAGACGGTTCTGCTGAGCACCCAGTTTACTACGAACGCTAGATACGGTTTTAATCATAGTATCTACTGTCTCAAGCTGACCAGAGTTTGCTTTACCATCATTTGTCAATGTGATAGCTGTCCAAGCAGTACTTGAGATTGTCAACTCATAACCCTGCTCTTTGTTAGCACCGATCTGAAGATAACCGTTGTAATTACCATCCAAAAGTTTCTTCTTGTTGAACTCTGTATCACTATCGATACGGTCGTACTCTTTCTTAAGTTCCTTAATCTCATCGTTAATCTTGTCAACATCGGCTGTGCTGGAATCCAATACAGCGGTGTTGGAAGCCTGAACTACCAGCTCACGAGTTCTCTGCAAGATTGCATGTTTCTGATCCAAAGCACCTTCAGCTGTCTGAATCAAAGAAATACCATCCTGAGCATTGTCAGATGCACGATTCAAACCACGAACCTGAGAACGCATCTTCTCAGAAATTGCAAGACCTGCTGCATCGTCTGCTGCACGGTTGATTCTGTAACCACTGGAAAGTTTCTCAGTAGCCTTTGCCAAATTGTTTCCTACGATACCTAACTGTCTGTTAGCGTTCATTGATGTAATGTTGTGTTGTACTATCATAAGTCATTCCTCCTTGAATTTAAATCGGCTTCCCTGCCGATATTTTTTTAATTTGATTTTTATAATATCTAAAGTAGTAAGGCTTTGATGCGGGCCCTGCACCAAAGTTGCTTCCCTACTTTAGTTACTATCTTTCTTACATAATATATATCGGTGGTCTTTTTGAAAACTTAACCTTTTTTTTCATTTTTTTTACTTTTTTTATTTTGTCTCGTTAAAAAAGTAAGAACTGCCCGGTTTATGGGCATTTGCCATGTTCTGATAATAATTTGCCGCCGTGCGGTTATTGGTATGGAACTTCTTTACCACCTGTTTTTGATTGGCAAGGTAAATCTTAAAATGTCCACTGTTTTGATGTTCCAGCGCCTGAATCCGGATGCCCATTTCCGACACTTCATTAATCAGCTTCTGCATCTTCCGGATCCGGCTTTTATATGCCATACGGTTTTCGTTGATCTCTTTTTCCACATGATGAAACAGCGTGTCAAATCCTTCATCCAGCTGATTCAGTTTTTCGATTTCTTCACCTTTCAGATCAAGAATCCTCTGAAAGGCATCCACGTCCATCTCTTCATCTTTCAAAAGTGTTTCCTGCTCTTTGGTCTGATGAAGGATCTGTTGTAATATCGCTTTTTTCCGTTCCAGTGTGTCAACCATCATATTGACATAAACTTCTTCTATTGCCATCCTGTCACATCCTTACTATTTGCCTGCTTTATTGAGACGCATCACTTCTTTCCAGGTCTCCCGCATTTCGCGGATATATTTAAGCGCTTCCTGTAATTTTTCTTCGTCTTTGTGAATATTTGCATCTATCAGGCATCGGTAAATGTAATCATAGACTCTTTCAAAATCTTCCCATACCGGATATTTGTGATCCAGGGTAGCACGAAACTCTGTAATGATCGCCTGTGCTTTTTTCAAATTGGTGTTGATCTTTTCATACTCTTTTTTTTCAAATCCACTCAAAGCAATGTTACAGAATTTGATCGCTCCGTCGTAAAGCATCAGCGTCAATTCTGCCTTGGAAGCTGTCATAATTGCATTTTTCTGATATGCATTGATCGCTCTCTGATCCATAGTTTCCTCCCGTTCTGATGATTCAGCACAAGAGTATAAAGAAATCTCTTCATACTCTTGCGCCAATTTTTATTCTTCTGTTTTACTTAATTTCCAAACAAACCGGATAAAGAACTCTGCTGGGACTGGAGCTTTGCAAGTGCAGTCTCCATCGCGGTAAACTTACTATAGTAAGCATCTTCCATGTCTGCCAGCTTTGTCTCCCATTCTTTGATCTGTTTTTCATAATCTTTGATATCATCTTTCATCTTGATATCACTATAAAACGTCTGGGAACTGCTGACTTTGCTTCCTGCCATCTTCTCACTCATTGTAGTACGAAGTTTGCTAAAGATGTCGGAAAGTACACTTACTACAGCATCCGGATCTTCTGCCAGTGCCTTTTTCAGTTTATCATCCTTATCTGCATATACAGAATCTTCACTGTCACCATAAATATGATACAATCCGCCTTCTGTATAGTCTGTGGAAGTACAGATTCCAAAACTTGCCAGAGAATATGTCTTGCCCTCGTAAGTTACCTGGCTCATCATGGTATTTCGCATCGCACTGCGAACGGAACCCAGTGAACTGTCTCCACGGAGCAGGGATGCTTTGATCTTATCTTCCCACAATTTTATATCATCGTCTGACATTTCTTTTTTCTGTTCACTTGTCAGAGGTTCGTACCCTTTTGCGGTGTCGGCATTGTACAATTCATTCATTTCTTTCATCAGAGCATTATACTCGGTAAAGAAATTCTTGATCGTGTTATATACCGCATCGGTGTCGCTGGATACCGTGAATGTAATTGACTCTCCTGCTTTTGTAAGGCCGGTCAGCTCAATATTCAATCCATTTACGGAAACAGTGGAAGAGGAGGATGTCATCTTCGCTCCGTTCAGAAGGATCTCACTGTCGGATGCTTTTACCAAGCCCATATCCTCCGGAAGGGTTCCATCTGTCTTTCCATTTACTGTCACATTACCGTCGTCGTCAACCTTAATATCTGCCAGACCAATACCCGTCAAAGCAGAATCGCTCAAAGCATACGTACGGTCAGCAACCGAAGCATAATCACTGACAACACTTGAAATATCATTTTTAATGCTGTCGGCACTAAATGTTGATGTTCCTTCGATTGCAGAAATATTAAGTGGATCTGCATCGTTGCCGGAACCATAATATTTCGTCAATGCCCGGCTGTCCAAAGCCCGGATCTCATCTTCTGTCTTGCCGGCATAAGCTGCCTCTTTTACTGCAAGTTTTGTCTCTTCATCGGAACTGATCTGATTATTTACAAAACTTGTCGTGTCGCTGTCTGCCTGTTTGGCAACTGCTTCATCATATACCTTATTGGCGCGCCAATTGACATATTCTTCCTCTGTCATGTTTTCAACGCCAAGTTTTTCTTTCTCTTCCTGCGTATATATGTTAAATTCTTCCGCATATTTTGTCTTTAATTCGTCTTTTACTTCACCATCGTCTGTAAAGTAAGTAGACTTCAGACTCTCTTTTGCTTTTTCCTCATAGGAAGCATAATTATCACTGTATAATTTTGCCTTTACATACGTAGATGCCGCTGCCTCTGTCTTCTCGGTCCGGGTGTTCAACGCTGCTCCCGTGATCGCATCCAGTGCTTCCTGATATTCTGCTGTATCGACGCCGGATGTCTCCAGTTTTTTCATTGCTTCATCGACAATGTTTTTATTTGCCGTGGACATACTGTCGTAACCGACCGCATCACGCAAATTCTTTCTCGCCGTTATTTCCGTATCACTGATTCCGGAAGTGGTGATCGAGAAAGCATTGGAAAGGCCGCTGTCTTTACTGCTGATAAACAAACGTTTCTGCGTAGTATCAAAGTTTGCATTCAGACCTGCTTTTTTCAATTCACTTGTAAAATCATTGATCGTTGTATCTTCCGTAATCGTGAATTTGGTCGTCTTGTCGCCTGCTTTAACTTCTACTTCTTTGTTTACCAGTGCAGGATCCAATTCTGACATCTTCGTATTTCCGCTGGTGGCATTGATCTTACTTCCGGTAAGGTACTGCGCTGTGGCAATATTTTTTACTTCCATCGTATAACTTCCGTTTACTGCTTTCGCAGAAGCGGTGATCTTTGCTTTTGTCTCATCGGAAGATGTCGCTTTTTTCGTCATGTACGATGACTGTAACTGTAATTTGGAAACCTGCTCCGAATACAGTTTATATAATTTGGTATTCAGTTCTTTCCATTTCGTCTGCGTCCACTCTAACTTTGTCTTCGCCTGTGTCAACTTGGTCTTTTTCAAACTCTGTGCTGACATCAGGGCACCTACGATCGCTTCGGTGTCAAGTCCTGAGGACAGACCACTCATTCGAATTGCCATATTATCTCCTCCTTATCTCTTTTCGTCTACAAGGATTCCTGCCATTTCCCACATCTTCTGTAACATATCCAAAGATTTTTCCGGCGGGATCTCACGGATCACTTCATCCGTATCGGCATTCAATACTTTAATAGACACACGGTTCGTCTCTTTATGATAAGAATATTCGCATCTTGTATGCTCCATCTTAAGATTTGCCTTAGATACCGCATCGTTAATCGATGCTTCGCTTGCCGCATGCTCTTTCTTCTGCTGGTTACTGCCTCCCTGCTGTCCAGCATTTCCCTTTGCATTTGCTGTATGAACCTGTGGTACATCCAGCGCCGGATTTGGCGACTCGATATTTGCGCTCTCACCGGTTGTTGTCTTTGGTGTCGTACGCACAACCTCTGTGGTACCATAATTTGAATTTACATTTGATATTGTTTCGATTTCCATTTCTAAACACCTCCATGTGTATCTTAATGCAAAATTCATCGTTTCTTAAAGAACATATCGGCACGATCCTAAAAAAAGTTAACCTTATTTGAACAACTCATTTAAAGCATTTGGATCTGCCGAATTCATAGCCTCTTGATTGGCTTTCTGAATCTGTACATATAATTCTTTTCGATAAATCGGAACCGATTTTGGCGCATTGATGCCGATCTTAACCTGGTCACCCTTGATTTCCAAAATCGTCACTTCCACATCGTCATTGATCACGATGGATTCATTTACTTTTCTTGCCAGTGCTAACATCGTTTACGCCTCCTTTTTCCCTTTCAGAATCTCGTAAATCTTGTATTTGATCTCGTAGTCTTCATTTTCTACAACAACCTGTACTCCCTTTCTTGTGTCCGCATTGATAATAACCGGAGCTTTCAGGTTTGCTGTCATCCGGGTTACATCCTGTGGGACGGTAAGCGGCAGAAGAATTACAATATTTTCCTCTGTAATCTCGCCAAGTCCCTTCAAAAGTTCATCCTCTACGACCGGGTTGTAATCTTCTTTTACTACCAGTGGATTGATGACCGGAAATGCCAGCCCCGGTTCTTCTACACTCTGAAACCAGGACACATTCGGCCGTCCTTCTTTTTCGCTGTCATAAAGAATCGTATATTTTTTGTATTCTTCAAAGCCAAACATCCCACGTTCCATCGTGATGATCTTGTCTTCTGAAAGATTAATTTCCCCAAAATATTTTGTTTTTACTAACATATCCTTTCCTCCATTCTGTTATCAGATAAAATCCAAAAGTGATGTTCCTAATATTTTTCCCGTCGCCTGCAGAGATGCCTGATACAACAGATCTGCCTGGGTATAATTAACAAATGCCTCTTCCAGATCTGCGTCTTCGTTTTCCGATTTGGATTCTTTGGTATCTGTCTGCAGTACTTCCAGTTTGCTGGACGTCATTTTCAGACGGTTATACCGGGAACCATGCTCTGCAAGTGCCACATTCAGCGTGTCTTTTGCATTTTGGAATACTGTGATAGAATGAGTATATGCATTCGTAAGCACCGTGTTTTGCAAAGAAATCTCTGTCTCGGTGCGGTCATATAATTCCTGCAGGTCTGCCAGTTTCTCCGTATCATTCGGATCGCAGTCGTCAATCCGCTTCTGAATTGCTACCAGCGCCTGATCCATGACATCTAAGTTATTGAGCACATTATAAATATCATCAACCGCGCGTCCCATGGACGTATCAAATGCATTGCAGCCAAGTGTGTTTACCGTGATCGTCTGGCTGAAGTTGATCTGATAATTGATCTTCTGCTCTTTGATATTAAAATAATTTTTTGTTGTGCCGGTCACATTATCTGTTGCCGTACACTCAAAATAATGCTCCGGACGGATATCATTCGTCTCAAAATTGGTTTTTGAATACTCCACTTTAAGATCGGAACCTGCACGGATCGAATCATAAATATCATCACCAAAGATAAGTTCCCCTGTCTCCGGCACATAGTTGATCTCATTCGCCGCCGGATGATACTGCTCATTATATGTTTTATTGTCGGCAATGCCCTTTGTCACAGCCGTTACCGTCTGAGATTTGCCGGCAGCATCGGTGTAAGTAATTGTCACATCTCGTGCATCACAATTGTCGTAGGAAAGCAGGATTCGATGTGTCTCCAGATATTCGGATGCCTCTTTGGCATAATCGGATGCGGCTTTATCATCCGCATACTCCGGCTGTCCGTATACATAATTATACTTCTGGATATTGTTGATCTGCAATTCTTCTTTCATTACATAGGTGACATTGGTACTGTCCTTTTCGAAAAGCAGCGGAATATCGGTGCGGTAGCCGGTAAACAGATAACGTCCGGCATAATCCATATTGGCATTCTGCTGATAGATGAAGTCACAGTACTGTTTTAACTGTGCGGCAATGGTAGCCCGGTCCGTATCCTTGTTTGTTCCGTTCGCTGCCTGTGTCACATAATCAATCATCGTATCGAGGATACTGTCTGCCTTTTTTAACGGTTCTTCCGTGGCATCCATCCAGTTTTCTGCCTCATCGCAGTTGGAAAGATACTGTTCTATTTCTACAAGTGTCGTACGATATTTCAACGCCCTTACGGCAATCGTCGGATTGTCCGAAGGTTTCTGGATCTTTTTCTGAGACGCATACTGCTGAAAATAATCGTTTGACGTCGCTTTATTTTTCTGTATATGAAGCATTGTATTGCTTCGGATGATATTATTGGTAATACGCATACGTTGTCACATCCTTCCTAGACTGCTGTCTGATTGATCAGTTTGTCAAGCACTTCATTCATTACGGCAAGCACTTTATACTGGTTAAATAACATCTGCTGATAGGTCATCAGGCCCTCGGTTTCTTCGTCTTCATCCACGCCGGATACCGATTGTCTCTGGATATCTACTGCATCGCGGATGTTTTTCTGGCTCGCTTCAAGCGAAGCAGCTTTCTGTCCATCTACACCGACATCTGCTGTCAGGGACTGCAAAAATGAATCCGGTGCTCCATGCAGAAACATCTTCGAATCATCTTTTAAATCGGATAATTTTTTCAAATTCAGGTTTTCGGATTTTCCCGGCAGTTCCTGGGAATTGCAGGCAAGCAGTCTCGGATCTCTCGATACAGCATCACTGATTCCAAAGTTCATTGCCGTCATATAATAATAACTGCCGCTGTAGCTTCCATTGCTATCCTGGGAAGCAACAGAAGAAAAACTGTGTTCCTTGCCGTCTACTTTTGTAGTAAAGATATAATTATCTCCGGTGGCCGGCACTTTTGCATTGAAGAAATCGATGCCGGCATTGCCATAGTCGTCATAGCCGCTTTTATGTACGTCATTGAATTCCTGTGCATAGGTGCGGACAAATTCATTGAGCTGTGCCATATAGTAAGGGATTCCCTTGTAGTCCACACTGTCTCCAACAACCACTTCATAGCCGCTTGTTACCGCGTTATTTAATATGGTTGCCTGATTTGAGCTGATATTGGATTTCAGCGTAAATTGGTAAGTAAAGGAACCATCGTCTTCTACGGTTACATCAAAATGGTCATATGCATACGTAAAGTTATTGATGGTCAGTTCTCCATCCTGTGCCGGGATGTTGAGGAGATTGACATTATTGATATTGGCATTTTTCATCGTAAGGACAAGGTTGCCGTCTGCATTGTTGGTAAGACTGTCGCCTTTTCCTTTCAGGGTTGTGGCGTTGTTACCATCACGCACCTGGAAAAGTGCCTGTAATTTACCGCCAAGCGTAGCGCTATATGGGTAAAATGGTGTACCGTCTTCCCAGGACACCTTGTAAAGTCCGCTGACATCATTAATGCTTTTGCTCGTTTCAAGTTCCGACACTTTGAGTGGATTGACTTGCTGGGTATCCACGAGGATCGCACCATCGACATATACATAATATTGATTGAGACCGACGCCATCCGCCGGTGTTTTTTCTTTTACTTCAACGTTGCAGTACTCGGATAGCTGGTCGATCAACACACTTCGCTGGTCGCGGAGATCGTGCGCCGGATTGCGGTATGCTTCCAATGTATTGATCTGTTTGGTAAGTGACGCAATTTTCTCGGCAATCGCATTGATCTGTTCCACGGTTGTCTTGATCTCCTCGTTTGCCTCTTCCTGAAGTGCTTTCAGATTTGTTGCCGTCTCCTGTACAAAACTGGTAAATGTCTCTGCATAAGAAACGATCTCTTTTCTTCTTGTCTCACTTCCGGCATCCGTCGAAGTTCCTGTCAGACGTTTGCAGAATTCATCAAATGAAGTCGTGATGCCTGCCTGCTTTTCGTCCTTCGCATAAAGCACTTTCTGAATGTCATTCAGATAATAACTATGCGTATTGTATTTATAATAGGTTGTATTTGCTTTACAATATTTTACATCGTAATATTCATTACGCTGTCTCTCGATCCCCTGAACATACACTCCGGATCCTTCTACTTTGACTGAACTTACATGTCGTGTCTGAGCTGCGGTCTTGACAACCTGGCGGGAATATCCTTTTGTTCCAACATTTGCTAGATTGTGGGCTGCGGTCTGCATCGAGGCATTGTATGCCATCATTCCGGATTTTGCAATTTCAAGTCCTTGAAATGTTGCTCCCATGCTGTTCCTCCTTTCTTGTCACCGTTTACATACGTGTGATCAAGTGTTCTATCATTTCATCGATTACTGTGATATAACGCGAAGAAGCATTATAACACTGCTGATATTTTATCAGATCGGATAATTCTTCATCTGTAGAAACACCCATTTCGTTTTGTCTGGCTTTTTCTACAGAATACACCGTTGTTTCCTGATTTTCAATAATTCCCTTCCACACATTGCCGAGAGTGGCAAACTGTCCAACCATTGCTCCATAGTAATCGCAGAAGTTGTACGTTGTCATGGAATTGGGATCCAGCACACCGAATTTGCCCTGCCAGCTCTTCAACAAATCCTGGCAGAGGTCAAGGGTGTAACCATCCACATGACCGGAAGATTCATTGGCGCTAAGCGGAAGTTTGGACGGATCTTTCATAAGTTCCGGATTTACTCCCAGCTGGTCTGTCGTATACAAAGAATAATGGTCGTCCGGGTTCTCCGGATTATATTCATATACGGTTACCGCCTTTGGATTTCCATCTTCATCGAGAACCGTTACCGTTTTTTCGGTATAACGATCCTGGGTTCTTCTCTTGAAAAGTTCTGCCCCCATCGTCTTGTTCTCATCGTCGCCGATCGGCGCCTTATCGGTATCAAGCACTGTCATCTTGGTTCCATCAGATAATGTGATTTCTTTATTTGGACACAACGTATCATTGATCATTGTCACGATTCCGTGGATCAACTGGTCAAATTCTGCCTGAATTGTCATTACAATCGATGGCTGCACATTTTCATTGTACTGTTCTACTTTTCGATTATATTCTTCGGTTGCATTAAAATAGGCTTTCTGGTCAAAGTTTCCATTTTCATCCGTAAAATCGGATTCCTGCGGTTTTTGCGGGATATCCAGATACGTCGTTGTGGAATTTCCTCTTGCTACCAAAAGTCCACGCAAAGAGCCGGTATCCGAATCATTTTCACTGGAATAAGCCAGTTCTCCGCGGAAAAAGAAGTCGCCGCCTGCTTCCCAGACCGGTTTCAGCAATTTGGAAGTTTCGCTCTCAAACGCCGTCGTCAGACGATGCTGGATATTTGCTTCCAAAAGGTACTGTCCTTCGGCATAAATGGTTACCGTTCCGTCTACTTCTTCATAGCAGTCTACATTAACGATCTCGTTTAACTGATCCAGAAGAAGATTTCGTGAATCGCGGTAATCATTTGCGCTTTCACCGGTCGCCTCGTATTTTTGAATCAATTCATTGTATTCGCGAACCTGATCGACGATTGTATTGATCTGATCCACCTGATTTTTTACTTCCTGATTCATATTGGTCTGGTATTCGGTGAGCTGGTCACGAAGTGCATTTGCGCGCTCCGTAAACTGGGACGCCGTGGATACCAGTTCCGAACGAAGTACGATATTATTTGGCTCTTGTGCCAGATTGGACACCGCACTCCATAAATTGGTAACGGAAGTGATAAATTCTTCTCCTTCCAGTTCCCCAAACAAATCTTCAATTTCCTGCACCGCTTTGTATTGCGCCTCATAAAAACTCTGCCGGCTCGCCTGCACGCGGTACTGTGCATCCAAAAAGGTATTACGCACCTGTCGGATCTCCGCAATATCGGTTCCTTTTCCTACCTGCAGACGGTTGGCATAGGCTCCATATCTTGTCGAATAAAAAGCATCCGTAACTATTACCTGCTGCCTTGAATAGCCTTTTGTCGTCGCATTCGCAAGATTGTGTGCGGTTGTATAAAGGGACGATTGTGCTGAATGCAGTCCCGAAACTCCTGTATTAAAACTTGCAAATAAATTTCCCATATCATTTTCCTCGCATTTATAATAACGTGTAACCAGGCATGGAATCCTGAATCGTTACAATAACACAATAGAAGTACACGATGTCCACGAGCCTATCCTGCCCGTTTCTTCCTTCTATTGCTTCGCATCAAACATACCGGCACCATAATCACCATAATCCACCTGTGCGGCATCGCTTGAATAATTGCTGCTTCCTGAAGACATCCGTGTACTTCTTATCACATTCATATTAAATTCTACCATCTCCAGCGCTTCCGTCAGAAGTTTTTTGTTTTGGAGATTAAGTTCCTGTAAACGTCCCATTGTCTGTTTGAGACGGTCATGTAATTTTTCTAAAGTTTCTTTTTCTTTTGGCTGATTGTTCAGCTTATTTACCAATTTTTCCAGATTCATCTCTTCCGGCTTTATTCCAAGCACGGTTGCAATATCTTCTGTCACATGCAGTCTCTTATTTTCCAGGTTTCCCACCTGATCAACCAGAACCTGCTCCTGTCCCTGCAGACGGGACAAAGAGTCAAGATCGTTGGCGATAATTGCCCGGATCTTTTCCTCCTGAATTGGAATTAAGTCAGCATACAACCGGTCTTCCTTGTCCAGTGTATCAATCAACTCTTCCATTAAACTTGCCAAAAAACATCCTCCTGTCGCTTATCCCGGTACAATGGGTATTATCCCAGTATACGATCTGCCATCTTTGCTGCAACATCCTCAATGGAAACGTTATACGTTCCGGCTTTCATGCGTTCCATAATATCTTTTACTTTATCCGCACGAACTTCCGGTGCTTCTGCTGCTGCCTTTCTGGCTACCTGGTAATCTTTTCCGGGTCCGGAAATCTCTAAGGAATCTGTTGCCGCAGCTGTGGTCTTTTTGGCTGTGCCTTTTGGCTTATTGGTTTTATAAAGCTGGCTAACCTGCATATAAGCATCGACTCTCATAATATTCACCACCTAAAAATTCTATATTTCTTCTGTGTCACAATATGTATCGGAAGAAATAATTGATATATTAATAGGCAATCGAACGAATTTTTTTATATTTTTTTGTATCATAGACACAAATTCCATAAGAATCCCTGCAAAGATAAAAATCTTTTCCGATATAAAGTCCTCTGGACACAGCACTCCGGGATTCTTCCAAAGGAAGGTTTGCTATGTTTTGAAATCCTTTTTTTGTATCATAGGAAAAGATCTCATACCGGGAAATTCCCGTGTCATAGTTTTGCGTTCCAAATCCAATACGGTTTCTCTGCACATCCACCAAAATTCCCTTGTGGTCATTTCCAATATTCTGAGTGGAATTTTTTTCCAATTTTTTACTATGGATCTCTTTTACTTTTTCCGGATCCGAAATATCAAACATGGAAAGTTTTACATAGGAATTTCCCTGTTTGTCCTGTATGCTTCCGATCCCCAAAAGCATATTTTCTCCAAATGGATGCAGATAGTCCGAAAATCCGGGTATTTTCAATTTGTCTTTTACCACCGGATTCGCGGGATCGCTCACATCTACCAAAAACAAAGGATCGGTCTCCCGGTATGTGACAAAATATACTTTGTCCCCCATAAACCGCGCCGAATAAATCCGCTCACCGGGAGCCAGCCGGCTTACGCTTCCAACCGTCTTCAACGACTGGTCTAAAATGTACAGCCCGTTGGTGGACTGCATGCTGTAATCGTAAGTTGTGGCGGCAAATCGAAGGTTTCCTTCATATTCATCCATGGAAAACTGGTTTAATATCTTTCCATTGATAACTTTTTCGCAGCCATATTTTATCGTTCCCTTATCATAGGAATACCGGGTGATCTTGGTTTTCTGCCAGGCTCCGTGGTCAGTATACGGCGCCGCAACGTAGATATTTTTTTCGCTCATATAATACGTTCCCTCGGCACCAAGTACTGCCATGCTGTCTATGACTTTCCCGCTCCGGGAAAGATCGATGCTCTGGAACACAAGATATTGCGAGGATTCCCCTTCATTCGGGCAGTACAGACGGTCTTCCGGAAGAAGTTTCCCATTCACTTTCGGGATGTATTCTTCTTTGTCTGTCTTTTTTCCGGCATTTACTACTTGTTTTATAGAAATCGTATATAACATATCACCGGCAAGACGGGAATCGCTGTAAGTTCCTGACTGGCTGTTCTTACTGCGGCAGACCGGATTTTCCGCGTCACTCACATCATACAGATAAATGTTTGTCTGGCAGTCTGCTTCTTCCGTGGATTCATTTTCATTTGCCGCCAGCACGACCAGCCATCTATCCTTTACATACAGGTTTTGTACCTGCACATCGTCCAGTACAATTTGTGAAATCCGGCTGCTGTCTTTTCCTGCGGCCTTTACAATACAAATCGTGCTGGAAACGGCGTCCTGATAGAATGCATAAATATATTTTCCATCGGTTTTTACAATATCTGCCTCGTCGATTCCTTCAACCTGTACATTTGTCCGGGTATACTCACCGGCACTGCCATCCGCATACTTTGCCATATCCGATTCTCCGGATGCTTCTTCGGCATACGCAATATCGTTTTCCATCATGGTGATTCGTTCTTTCTCCCTTCCCGTAAGATACTCATCGATGGATTTTCGGATTTCTTCATAGGTCTTATGTTCTTCGGTTGTTTTGGACTGTTGGTCTGCACCGTTTTCCGATTGTTCCGCCACCTTTTTTATCGGCAGGAGTATCGTCTTCGGATTCTGCTGATTCTGCCACAGCATAATGCCCGCTCCGACTACAATTACCGCAGCCGCCGCCACGCACACACGCCGCAGATATCTGCGCGGTTTCTTTCTTTTGTTTCTTAATTTCGTTTCTATTTGATCCGGTGCAACCCCTTCTGGAACAGGGATTTCATCTGCCATTTCCTTTAAATTCTTTTCTATTTCCGTCATAATTTTCCCTCATTTCTGCATTCCCATGCCTGCTTTAATTTTCCGAGTGCGCGGCTTTTGATCGACCGGATCGTGCCTTCTTTTTTATGAAAATACTGCGCCAGCTCTCTGCCGCTATATCCTCCAAAGATGCTTAATCCAACGATCATGCGCTCTCTTTCCTCCAGCTGCATTAACAATTCTTTGATCAAAAAGTTATTTTCCGGCGTTGCATTGACCGACTCCCGCATTCCCATTTCCGTCACTTCCGGCATATATACAACGCGTTTTTCCTGCCGGAATACCATTCGGCATTCGTTCGCCGTAATCTGGAACATCCAGCTGCGAAATGCCTCCGGCTTTTTTAATGTATGTATTTTTTCAAAGGCTTTGAGCACCGCATCACTCACGACGTCTTCTGCCTTCCACGGCTGCTTTACCATACAAAACGCAAACCGGTACAGATCCGGATAAATTTCCTCATAAAGTCTGGCAAACGCATGCGCATCGCCTTTTTTTGCCTGGTTGACCAGTTTCTTTTTTTCCTCTTCCATCGTCTTCCTCCTCTCTTTATAGATTTGATGCATAGTTTTGGAAAATGTTGCATGGGATGTTGAGTTTTTTGGGGGCGGGGTGGCTCTGGGGTGGGATGGCTCTTGTTTTAGGCGGCTCTGGACTGGGTGGGGCGGCTCCGCACACGCCATTTCTTGGTTTTTTCTTTTTGACGTGTGCGATGCGGCGGCTTGGAGTAGCTTGGGGCGGCTCCGCACACGTCATTTCTTGCTTTTTTACTTTTTGGCGTGTGCGATGCGGTGGTTTGGAGCTGGGTGGGGCGCCTCCGCACACGCCATTTCTTGCTTTTTTACTTTTTGGCGTGTGCGATGCGGTGGTTTGGAGCTGGGTGGGGCGCCTCCGCACACGCCATTTCTTGCTTTTT
>DJNB01000144.1 GCA_002435545.1 Lachnoclostridium sp. UBA6475 | reverse complement strand
CATCCGAAGATCTTTGCCTTTTTCCTTGACATCTCGCTCAAAGAAGGCACGGAAGACGAGGGCGGTCTGGAATTCAGCCGGTATCTGCACAGCATTCCCGCCTACCGCAGCACACCGATCCTCTATGTTACCTCTTATGCTGACCATATGGCGGACGCTTTGAATACGTTTCACTGCTTTGCCTTTCTGCTAAAGCCTTACGACAGGGAAACGCTCTTTGTCCAGCTGGATGATCTGGCAGACTCCTATATCGGGCGGCTGTATGTCCGCGATCCGGAGGGGATCTATCATACCATTTCGCTCGATCACATCATTTACGTGCGCTCCGAGGGGCGGTATCTGCACTATGTGACTGCAGAGGATGAGATCCGGTCGCGCCAGTTTTCGATGGCGGAACTGCTGCAAAAACTGCCGGCGCACTTTGTAAGGTGCCACAAATCCTATATTATCAATACGGAAAAGTCGAAAAATTATGATTTTACAAACCGCTATGCGGAGTTGGAAGGAACCGCCGAACATATTCCGATAAGCCGCGCCATCAAAAGCAAAGATTATTTTCACAAAAAATAAACCGGAGGAACCAAGATGAATTTTGTCCTATCCATACTGTCATCCCTTTATCAGCAGACGATCCTTTTTATCAGCTGCCTTTTTCTGCTGCAGCTGCCGCGCAGCAAGTGGCTTTGCCGGCGCACGCTGCTTCCTTTTTTTGCCGCCTGGATCCCGATGGTTTTGATCCAGCAGTTTAACAACCGCTGGGTGCTGTTATCACTCTTTTTGATGCTGACAATTTTTACCATTTCATTGCATATTATAACCGGACGCCGTTATCTGTATGCCCTTTTATCGGTCTGCGTAAGTTATCTTCTTACACTGCTTTCCAACCTGCCGATTTTGTTTGTATGGTATTTCTTCTGGTCGCCGGAATACATCCTGCAGTCCGCCTGGCTCTCTCTCACCACCGCCGTCCTCGGCTCTGTTTTCCAGCTTGCTGCCCTTCGTTATCTGCCGGTGCGGCAGTTTTACAAAAGTCTGTGTAAGATTCCTGCCTCTGTCAGTTATTTCATCCTGTTGTTTCTTGCCATCCTCGCACTGCTTTGCAGTCTGAGCACCGAACTTACCTATGTGCCGGAATTTATAAAAATATTTTTGATCGTTCTGCTCGGTCTGAATTCCGCGTTGATCCTGACGCACCAGATCCTGATCAACCGCCGCAATTCGATGGAACTGCACTATTATGAGCAATATCTTCCCATTCTTGACAATCTGATCGAAAAAGTGCGGGAGACCCAGCACGGTCACAACAATACGATCCAGGCGATCCTTCATCTGATCGATGTAGACAGCAGCAACGAACAGATTTCCCGCGAACTGGCGGATTATACGAAAGAATTTCAGAAAACGCTTCTCCCGTCCGCGCTTCTGCGCCTTGACAACAAACTGCTTGCCGCTCTTTTGTATCAAAAGCACTGTCTGGCCTCCGAGCAGGGAAAGTCCCTGCATTTTTCAATCGCCGATCCCACCTGCCACTGTCCGGCAACGGAATTTGAAGTGGTCGATGCCGTAGGAATCCTTGTCGATAATGCACTGGAAGCAAGCGCTCCGGGCGACCGCATCTACATCTCCATCCACCGCCGCCACGACAAAGATGGCATAAAAATCGTCGTTGACAATCCGGGACAGACGGTAAACGACGATTTTCGCGAACGAATATTAAAAAAAGGATATACCACCAAGACAAAAGAGCCGGATAAACACGGACTTGGTCTTTCCATCTTACAAAATATGGTAAATAAATACAGCGGCGCTCTGCTGATCTCCAACAAAAACCACGATGATATCCGGCATATCTCATTCGAATTACTGTTGTAAATACTCTCCGGTAAGCTGCATGACGCGCCCAAGAATGCCAATATTTTCCAGTGTGTCTTTCCCCTCCAGCGAATGGTTTACGCCCTCCAGACGGTGGCTGACGATCTGTGCCTGCGCACACCGGCCGAGCACATTGTCCACTTCCGGCACCCACGGATCCGCCGTACCGCAGAAAGCGATGCCCGGCGCAGGATCTGCCAAAAATGTCTGTGCCAACGGGGTATAATAAATCTGCTTTGCGTCAAGTTTATATTTATTGGTAAAATAAGCGGCAACTGCCGTCCCAATGCTCTTTGAGATAAATGCGATCTCGTCGCACTGCTCCCACGGAACAGGCGCAAGAAATTTTTCCGCACTCTCACAGGCTTCCATAAAGGCTTCCCGCATTTTTTCATCATTTCCGCGAATGTTATTCTTTGCCCGTTTTATCTCGTAATCGACATCAAGAAATGTATCATAGCCACATTCTTTTGCCAATTTTTTACTGTAGTATAACAACGGTTTTTCAAAACGATATCCGATTCCCGGAAAAAATACTGCTATTTTCACGTCTCTTATCTCCTTTATCTGCGGCAATACTGGTTCAGCATTTTGATCAGTTTTTCCGTATTGATTGGTTTTGATATATGTGCGTTCATGCCCGCTTCCAGACTGCTCGCGATGTCTTCCGAAAAGGCGTTGGCGCTCATCGCGATGATCGGTATGGTTTCCGCGTCTTCGCGGTCAAGTCTGCGTATCTTTCTGGCGGCATCCAGTCCGTTGAGCACCGGCATCATAATGTCCATTAGGATCACATCGTATTCTCCCGGTTCCGAATTTTTAAACCGGTCAACTGCCTCCTGTCCATTCCACGCCTTCTTGACCTCCGCCCCAAGATCCTGCAGCATAAATTCTGCAATTTCCATATTCAGGTCGTTGTCCTCCACCAAAAGGACACGTATTTTCCGGCGCAGTGTGTCGTTTTTGGTTTTTGGCTGACGTGAGATCCGGACGCGGTTTACCCGCATCGGAATGCGGATGTCAAATGTCGTACCTTTGTCTTTTTCACTTTCAAATAAAATCTCTCCGTTCATGCGTTCAACAAGATGTTTTGTGATCGCAAGTCCCAGACCGGTGCCGGCATACAGCGTTCTCGCGGAGTCGCGCTCCTGCGAAAACGGCTCAAAGGCAGACTCCTGAAATTCTTTGCTCATGCCGATTCCATTGTCCTCGCATACAAAATGAAAACAGACTTCTTCGCTTCCCGTCGTCTCCTCCCAGCAGGTGATCCGGACATAGCCGCCCTCATCGCGGTTGTATTTTACCGCATTGGACGCAATGTTCTGCATAATCTGGCGCAGATGCAGGGAACTTCCGACCAGCTGATCTTGTTCAAATGTTTCGCTCTCCAGCACAAATTCCACATTTTTTTCCTGCGCCTGAATCTCGATCATATTTTTCACTTCGTCCACAACCTGCGTCAGGGAAAACGGCTTTGCTTCCAGGATCAGACGGCCGGACTCCAATTTACTCATATCCAGCACATCATTGACAAGGTCAAGCAGAAAACTGGACGCCGACATGATCTTATCCAGGCATTCTTCCTGCTTTTCCGGATTTCCCGTGTATTTTTTGCACATCGGAACCATGCCGCGTATTCCGTTGATCGGAGTCCGGATATCATGACTCATCCGGCGCAGAAAATCGGTCTTTGCGGCGTTGGCACGTTCTGCTTGTTTTACAGATTCTTCCAATTCTTCCTGGTATTGTATTTCCCGCTCTTTTTCTCCGGTGACGTCACGGCACAAGAGAAGAAATGACTCAATATCTCCTCTTTCATCGTATTTCTGAGGAACTAAGATCATCAGGATCCATTTGCCATTCTGGTGTTTTGCAGTACACGAAATCACTTTATTGTGCTTTAAATGTTCTCTGATATATTCCAGATTTAGGAAATCGCGGCATTGTGCATAATCTTCCGGAGCCATTTCCCGCTCGATAAATGTCTCAAACATTTCCTCTACGCGTTCTTTTCCCTCCAGCGATTTCTGCAGTTTTTCCGAATCTTTGATAAGCTCCCAGCTGTCGTTTTTCAGATTGATGTACATATTGACCGAATACATCTTACTGATCGCCTGCACAATATCCAGCTGTTTCTGCATCTGAACCATATTCAGCCGGACGTAACGCGCACGCAGAAGCGCTAACATCATCCAAAGAAGTCCATAAATAATGAATCCATAGACCATCGCCGCCCGCCGCGTCGAAAATACGGACTTTTCCTTATAAAGTACACACAGATAATATTTATCCGTTTCTTCCACTTTTCCAAACCATTTTGAGTTGTCGCGTTCAAAACGGATCAGGTGCCCATGCGTACTCCGAAGTAACTGCGACGCTACAAAGGATTCCACATTTTTTCCGTTTAACCCCGCGTAGTTCGTGCTTAATATCTTTTTCCCATCGGTCACCACGACAATGCCGTCATTGACAAAGGAATAGCCGGAAAAGATGGATTCCAGCGTAAATCCGCCGTCCTCACCACTTTCACTCCGGATCTGATCGTACCGGTCAAACTGGTTGAGCCTTTCTTCCATAAAAGCAAGCGTTTCATCCGCGATTTTGTCAATGCGCTTTTTGTCATGACTTGTCATTGCCAGAAATAGGATGGTAAATGCGATCACCCCTATGAACAAAGGAATGATGATAACCTTTTTTTGTGCGATCTTTTTCATCCGACCCCTCCTGTCAGTTTGTTCGATATTCCGTCAAAATTAGTAATAATATGATAACATCGTTGAGGGGAAAAGTCAATTTTAACGGTTTGTTTATCAGAAAATGAGACTCTAGGTTTCTCTTCGGGACCGCTCGCGCTTAGAAGAACACACGTAACGGTGCATGAGGGCAAAATACGCCCTCTACGCACCGACGGTGTTCTAAATCCCTCATGAGAAACCCAGAGTCTCATTTACCGAATAAAAACTACGGTTAAAATTGACTGTTTCTATATAATAATTAGAATCCTTCTTTTAATTTTTGCTCTAATTTCTGGTCGAAGCCCTCGTCCGCATACACTTTTGCGGTGCCCTGCGCCGGTTCGTAGCCGCTCATCCCATAATAGAATTTCTGGGTCATTACCGCCTTTTTGCCGTTTCGGTCGGTGAGTGTCCAATAGAGCGTTGCATTAAACGCCTTTTTCCCGGTATCGTATTCGCCGTCTGTCATTTCAAGCGTGTTTTTCACGGAGCATTGGAGTATATTGTATACTTTTTCCCGTACTTCGGTATGAAATTCCGATACATATTCGCCGTTTTTTATTGGCCTGAAATCATTACAATTTTTTACAATGTAATCCGTATGAAAATCCAAATCTTCCTTTCTCATCTTATCGATATTATCTTTGGTAATCCTTGAGATCCGGTGGGTCAAAAGCAGTCTCTCAATGTTATCCTGCCGGCTGGCACAATAATAAAAGTCGAGCAGCGCAAACATCCGGCGAAGATGAACCGTATCTTCATTCTGACTCTCTTCTTCGGTCATGCCCCATCGGTTAAAATTTTCTTTGCCGTCAGAAACCATCATGCTGTAATAATTTTTCTCGTAAAAAAGAAATGTCAGATACAGTTTTTTCCCATTATACGTGATCGTTACCGGCGTTCGATAGTCCGTCTGCGGAAAGAAATCCTGATCGGAATATAAAAACTGTTCATAGGTCACTGTCCCGACTTGGATCGAAACGTCTTTTCCGTCAAACACCTTCTTTTGCAAATCTTTTATCTGATCCACCGTATCATGGTAAAATTCCACCTGACCCCGGGCACGCTCATTTGTGACCCGCGCCCCCATGCCCCGCATCACAGCCTCAATGTCACCCTCGACAAGCTGCGTGGCAATTTGCTTTGCGCGGTGATGATAATAAATCGTATCATAACTCGGACACGACAGCGCCGGAAAGATCTGTCCGGCCGTCAAGGTTCCAAACACCACACAAACCAGCACGAGAAGCGCGATTGCCACCCATTTGCCCCTCTTATCCTTCTTAATCTCTTTTTTGATTTTTTGAAATGGCTGGATCTTTTGCAGTTCCATTTTGCCGGGTTCTTCGTCATTTTTTGACATATTTTTCCATATTCGTTGGCACTCCTCACACCCTGCCAGATGCTCTTTTATCTCTTTTGCCGTTTCTTCCCGGCAGAGTCCTTCAACGTACTCCGGCAGAAGATCCTGTACAACATAACATTCCATATCCTTCGCCTCCTATTTTTTGATCTGTTCACGCAGACGCTCTTTTGCGCGGTAAAATGTCACGCGCGCCCACACCTCGGATTTTCCAAAGATATCCCCGATCTCCTGAAACGACAGATTTCCCATCATCCGAAGCATGAAAACTTCCTTAAACGGTTCCTGAAGTTCGTGGATACATTGGTACATCCTTGCATTTTCTTCTTTGTCAATCATTTGCTGCAGCATGTCCGTCTCGGATACCGGCTCACACCACTCGTCGAGCGGAATATTTTTCTCCTCCGCTTTGCGGCAGAGATCCAGCCAGATATTTTTCGCGATGCGGCACAGCCATGTCGAAATCTTACTCTTTCCCTGAAACGTATCGGCTTTCTCAATCGCCCGCAAAAATGTCATCTGCACCACATCTTCCGCCACCGTCGGATTGTGGCAGAGCGAGAGCACATACGCATACAGCATTTTTGCATAATTGCGGTAAATCTCATCAAATGACTCCTCTGTTATTTTCAAATTTTCTTCCCGCCACCTTTCTGTCTCTCTGTTTGTAAATAAGACGGCAAATTACCAAAAACGTTACAATTCATTTTTCAGATTGTACCATATCTGTTACAATGAAACAAGGCTAAAACTAGAAAATCTTGTTTTCGTGTAATTTGTGGGTTTTAAAAATCTTGTTTTCGTGATATACTATACTTATAAAAATCTCGTTTTCGTGTAAGGAAGGGTATATCATGAAACGGAAAATGTATGATTCCATGCGCAAATGGAAAGAAGAAAATGGGCGCACTGCCTTATTGATCGATGGTGCCGGGCGTGTCGGGAAAAGTTATATCGCACAGCAGTTTGGAGAAAATGAATATAAAAGTTATATTCTTATTGACTTCAACCGCGCGCCTGCTGAAATTACGGATCTGTTTATCCATTATCTGAATGATTTGGATATGTTCTTTTTGTATTTATCAAACTTCTATGGCGTAAAACTCTATGAACGCGAAAGTTTGATCATTTTTGATGAAGTTCAATTATTTCCCAAAGCACGCGCTGCCATCAAATATCTTGTGGAAGATGGACGCTATGATTACATCGAAACCGGTTCGCTGATGACGATCAAAAAAAATGTTACGGACATTGTCATCCCTTCCGAAGAACGCCATATGAAAATGTATCCTTTGGATTTTGAAGAATTTTTATGGGCGCTCGACAACGATACGCTGATGGATTTTATCCGTCTCTGTTTTGATAAGAAAAAGCCTATGGGGCAGGTGCTTCACCGCAAAGCTATGGACTATTTCCGCCAGTATCTCATCGTCGGCGGGATGCCGCAGGCGGTAAAAATGTACTGTGAGTCGCATGATTTTGACAAGGTAGACCGTGTTAAACGGGATATTCTGGAACTTTACCGGGCAGATATCATAAAGCACGCGGAAGGCTGTCAGATGAAAGTCGCTCAGATTTTTGACGACATCCCTGCTCAATTGCAGAAGCACGATACCAAATTCAAATTTTCCTCTTTGAAAAAGGAAGCGCGTTTCCGGGAATACGAGGACGCCTTATTCTGGCTTTCCGATGCCATGATCACAAATATCTGCTACAATTCGACAGCTCCCAATATCGGATTGAAGCTGAATATGGATCGAATGACATTGAAATGCTATATGGCAGATACCGGGCTTTTGATCAGCCATGCCTTTGATGAAAATGGACTGGTGAGCGAAGAAATTTATAAAAAACTTTTATTTGACAAATTGGAAGTAAACAAAGGAATGATTATGGAAAATATTGTCGCACAAATGCTTACGGCAAGCGGTCACAAATTATACTTTTATTCCAATCCTTCCCGTGACGATGCGAGTCTCCGCATGGAAATCGACTTTTTGACCGCAAAAAGCAAGATCAGCAGCCGCCACAACATTTCGCCAATCGAGGTAAAATCAAGCAAAAATTATACGCTGACTTCCTTACGCAAATTCAAGGAAAAATACAGCAAACAATTACACATTCCTTATGTGCTTCACCCCAATGACCTGAAAGAAGAAGACGGAATCCTTTTTCTCCCCTTATATATGACTCCGTTACTATGAAATAGTATATTGCTATCGGAACATAATTATGCTATAATTATGTTAACGAAAGGAGTGAAACATTATGCCTCTTATTATGCCTATTAAAGATTTACGCAATACAACCGAGATTTCAAATATCGCACACAAGGAACAGGAGCCTATTTTCATCACCAAAAATGGATATAGCGACTTGGTTGTAATGAGCAGTGAACTATATGATAAATTTGCAAGAATGAACCGCATTGACCAAGCAATCTTCGAATCCGAACAGGAAGTTGCTAACGGAGCAGAAGCAGTTGATGCAGAAATAGTTTTCGCGGAATTGGAGAAAAAACATTTTGGATAAATACAAGGTAAAACTCAACCCTAGGGCAATCCGTGAATTAGACCACATTTACGAATATATCGCAAATGAAAAATTGGCTCCTGAAAATGCCAAGGGACAAGTTGACCGAATCAAGAAAGCCGTTTTAAACTTAGATACCCTTCCACAGTCCCACCAAGAGCGAAACGAGGGCAGATATGCCGGAAAAGGTTACCGACAGTTACTGATTGATAACTACATCGCCATTTTCCGTATCGATGAACCACACAAAACCGTTTATGTGGTAACAATACAGTATCAAGGACGGAATCTGTAGAACACGATACAATATATCACAAAAAAACAGCCCTTTGCCAACACCGGCAAAGGGCTTCTCTATTATATATTATCCTATCCTCTACTTCCTCACTTTTACCTTTTTCACGCTGCTCCACTTACCTTTCTTTCCTTTGGCATCGCAGGCGCAGACACGTATACGGTAAATCTTTCCTTTACGGAGTCCCTTTAAAGTCAGTGTGGTTTTCGCTGTCCTCGCTGTTTTCTCTTTTGACAGCTCTTTTCCGATTCCATACTGAACTTTATAAGAAGCAGCTCCTTTTACCTTCTTCCACTTCAACTGAATTTTTTTGCCTTTCACATTTTTTGCAGACTGGATTTTTACTTTTCCAATTTTTGCCATTGTTGCTGGAGCGGCAGTCGTTTCAGATGGCTGAATGACCGGTTTGTCTGTAGCTGCTGCCGGAGTCTGGGTGGCATTCGTCACAGGTGTCTGCGTTGCATTCGAAGCAGGACTCTGGGTTGGAGCATTTGTCGCCGGAATCGTCGTTGACGGAATACTTGCCGGCGTTTCAATTGGTGTCGCTGTCGGAGTGCTTTCCGGGGTCGCTGCCGGCGTCTCGCTTGGTTCTACCGACGGAGTGTTTTCCGGAGTCGCTGCCGGCGTCTCGCTTGGTTCTGCTGTCGGAGTGTTTTCCGGGGTTGCCGACGGCGATGGCGAAGCACTGCTCGCTACCTCTAAGGCGTATCCGTCATTTTCTGCGGAAACCGGCTCGCCCTTTGTCCAAAGGGATGTCTTACTGAGATCCAGATGTATAACCGGCCGTATGCCAAGTTTTTCGTTCTGCGTAGCACCGGTGATATCCACGATTCCAATCAATACCCCGGTAGTTGACATACCATCCATACCCGGAGAACGCAGCCACCAGTAATAGGTATTTCCAATCGCACGTATTTCAGACGGATACTGCTCTCTTGCTTCTTTTTCCTCAAATGTTATCGCACCCTGTGCTGTCGCATAGGCAGTATTGGTCGAAGCAATCGTCTGAGACAGACGCCAGCAATCCTGACCGTTGCCCAGGTATCCCTCCGGCTGGCTGTCAAAACCATATTCGCTGTTACGGATTTCCGCAAGAGATAACAAATATACTTTGTCAACCGTATCCTTTCCACCATCGGTAAGTGTTCCCGTGTTCCATGGATCTTCTCCCGGAGTTACTACGGTTGTATCAGCGATGGCATTTTTCTCATCATCATTGAATGCTGCATTTAAAAACGTATCATTGAGCCAGGTGCGGAGTGTACAGGTTTCCCAAGTCGACCAAAGTTCTTTTCCTCCTCCCGTACTGGATTTCGGATGTTCATTGAAGTATTGATTGTCCAACGTCTTTTCCGCCATCAAAAACGCATCGTTTCCATTTACCGAAAGAACCCGCCATTGGATCGGCTGCTTGTCATCATTCTGGTCAGCAACGCCGTCTCCATTCGTGTCTTCCTGCCAATAATTTCCAAATGTCAGAGTGTCCCATGTGCTCAAAGTACTGGTAACGACTGGATTGCTCACATCGTAACCCTCTGCTTTTACCTCTTTGTCAGCCGCAGCCGGCAGACTCGTGATCGTCAGTGCTGCTGCCAGCACCAAAGCGGTTCGTTTCCATTTCTTCCTCATAATATTTTTCCTCCTTTTTTCTTATCCTCTCACCTGTACATACAGATCTTCAATATATACGCCCAGTACCTGGTTAATATCAACTGCTTTTTCAAACTGTGACACGTATTTAAGATACGTGCGGTCCCCTTTTTCCGACTCTGCCATGCTTCCGCTGCTCGTAATCTCTTTCGCGTCGGGATCCGGACTCTGCACAATCAGCTCGCTTCCATCTGCCATCTTTAACCGGATGGTAAGTCTCGTGTCGCTGATTCCCAGATCCTCTCTCGGCACATTTGACACATCCGCTTTCAATGTCATTCCGAGTGGCAGAAGTTTTATCTTTTTCACAGTCGCTGTCGTGTCCAGAAATGGATAGGACATATCGCTCGTCCCCTCAATCGTGATATCCTGCGACTTTGTATACTCTGCCATAAAATTCAACGTCCACATTCCTTCGATCAGCACATTTGGCTCCGTCTCTGTCGGATCCGCGATCAGATCCTTAAAGAAAACGCAGGCTTCCTTTCCTTCCGGAATCTGCTCATCGGTCACCACATTCACGACAAACGTCGCCACATTTTTCTTTTCCTTGGACACTTCGAGAAGTTCACAGCTTCGCGCCCCGCCCACGACTTGCGACGCATTAAAATTCGTTCCTTCGCAAAATCCAAAATAGTCAAATGACATCGATTCATTAAATTCAATGCTCGGTGGCGCGGTAATCTTCACTACGGCGTAAATGTTCTGCGTGTCCATTACCACTTCCTCCAATTCGATCATCAGATCCGGCTTGCTGACCGCCTCCTGCTTCTGGCTCTCGATTCCCAGTTCTTTGGAGCTGTCCAGTTCCAGTCCCAAAAATGACAGAAGGTTCTGCGTAAACAATTCCATAAATCCAGCCTTTGCCCTTGTCGCCGAAAATGCCAGACTTCCCGCAAGCAGGAGCACCAAAATGACCGCTGCTGCCTTTACCGGATGCCGTTTCTTTTTCGCAAGGGGAGGATCCTCCTCTTCAATTTTTTCCAGCACCTCTTTTACCTTTTCATGGTAACTGTCCGGAATCGGCATTTCTTTTATCTTTTTTTGTATATTTTTGTCAAATTCTGTCATCTTTTATCACCTCTTTCCAACGCTTTACGTAGTTCTTCTTTCCCTCTGCTGAGTCTGGATTTCACCGTTCCTTCCGGCAGTTCCAGCACCTCAGCGATCGTTTTTATTGGTAATCCCTGATAATAAAACAGTACAACAACAAGACGGTATTCCTCCTTCATCTGTCCCAGCACATCCCACAATTCATCGTAATGCGCCTCGACAGGTTTTGCATAAGAATGTACCGTCTCATCTCCCGGCAGAAACAGCCTCTTCCGCTTGATCAGCAGAGCTTCATTTTTCGTAATGACCAAAAGCCACGCCCGCATTTTCCGCAGGCTGCGAAGTTTGCCGATGTTTTCATAAGCTTTTAATATCGCGTTGCTGACTGCATCTTCCGCATCTGTTTCATTCCTTAGTATTGCGTATGCCATGACATACATATCGTTCTGGTATTTTTCTACATTTTCACAAAACTTCTTTGCTTCCATATTTCTCCTCTCCGTACTCTTTTCTTCCTCTATAAATAATGATAGTTATAGAAGCAAAAAAGTTCCCATAAATTTCAAATACGAAACTATTCCTTTTCCTCCGGTGTCATATATAAGAAATCAACCGGTCCCTCGTCGTCACCACCGCCCAGAAAACCGAGCATATAGATCTTTCCATCCGAACCGACTTGGATCTCTCCGTGCATATCCGGAAAAAGTTTCTGGTTCTTCGAATCGACAATTTTTTCCAGTACCTTTGTCTCCCTGTTATAATGAAATACCCCATTAAAATAGGAAAAATAGACTTCGCCGGTATTCTCATTGACACAATACCGGATCGGCTCATCCCCTTTCCAGTATTCGATATAATCCAATTCCTGCATCTCCTCATTGTAACTCCGATAGGGAATGCTCTCCGGGATTCCCTCCGAAATCGCCGAATAATCCACCTTTTCTTTCGTCTCTCCCGTCTCCAGATTGATAAGTTCCAATATATTTTTATCACTGTCAAAGCGGTAAAAAATGCCCTCATAATAACAGCCACACAGTTCCCGGTCAAAACTTCTTTCCACTTTCAGGGTCTTTAAGTCAACGACATAAGACGCTATCCTTTTCTTTGATTCCAGATTGCGGTTAAATATTACCTTTTTCTGTGTCAATCGCTCAATCGTATATTTGTCCGTCGCATCTTGCTCCAAATGATTCTTTTTTAACCACTCTGAGATAGTAAAATCGTACAATGTCTTTCCGTTCTTGTCCCCCGCCATCAAACGTTTTCCGTCGAACCCCCACAAAAGTCCTGCCTCAGCACCATAACCATAATACTCTCCATCCCCAAATACCGTATGCTGTTGCATTTTCCATTTTTTACCATCAAATTGTCCCGTCTTCCATCCGGAAGTGTCCCCATAATACGACACCGCAAAATGGTCTGTTTGATCAATGTACCCATTCCAGCACTCCCAGATAGCGTCCGTGTCCAGTCGTTTTTCATCGTACATCTTTACGGTAGATTCATCAATTGACAATTTTACTGCCTTCGGATCTTCTTCCGGTTCTTCGAAATTGAGTTTCTCATAAAGATTTTTATTGCACCGAAAACCAAGTTTTTTTTCCAGATTCCGCTCCTTCTTTTCCGCTTCGGTAACCTTCTTGGCGATCGACCATGTTTCCTCTTCGGAATCTTCTGTCTCTTTGTATATGTCCGTAAAAAATATGTAACTTCCCGTCACATCCTGTTTTCCATCCACACCAATGTCATACGAATATGCCCCATGCGGTGTCTTAAAGTTAAAAATAAGATTTAACTGCTGTTTTTTAACTTCCATTACGCTGCAAAAATAATCAATGGCATCCGGGCATTCTTCATAAGCCTGCTTAGATGCCGGCTTGATCTCGTCCGTGATTTGCTGTGATTGTTCCTGCGTCGGTTTCGTCTCCTTTTTCCCACAGGAAACAGCCGCAATGCTCAATGTCCCCACCAGAGCAAAAACCGCTAAACGTCTCCATCCTCCTCTTCGCGGTGATCCGTTACGAATTGCTAACCACCAGATCGCCGCAAAGCCGATCGGTCACAATATCTTTGCAGCGTTCCCGGTGCGCCACATGCAGCGGATGATTCATAAACGCCTTCAACGCCGCTTCATCCGTGAATTCCGCATAAAAGACAAGATCGTAGCCGCCCGCAATATTTTTCCCAATTTCTTCCTGCAGCAGCCCCTCAATCTTTCCCCTCATCGTCGCCACAGAATCCTGCATAAAACGAAGCGCTTCTTCCTCGCCGTGTTTTTCCTTTACTGCGTCCGTATAGTTCCAAAATAAAATGTGTCGAATCATAATTGTCTCTCCTCGTATTGTACTAGATTAAATTTTTTATTGTCATCCACTATAATTTCACCAGTTTTTCTACCAAATTTGAGTCCTCTTTGAACAGCATCAAGTAACGCATTTCCACTACGGCTGTAACCCATTGTGCGAATCGTTTTCTTAATTAGCTCTTCTTTATCCAAAGAACCGTTTTTCATCAATGTAACACATATAACATTTTTTAATTCCTGCTGGCATACTTCATCCAAATTTCTCTTTTCCGTGCCGTCCTTTTCCAATCGGTACACATAATACGTATTTGGATCCTGCTCTTTACGCCAATAAAATTTCACTCCATTTTGTTTATTCGTTTTAGCAACTACCTTTTTTAATGCCTTTTCTGTAGCTTCAATAGTAGCCGCACTTGACCTAGATATATCAAATGTACGCAATATCTTTTTCACCAGTGTTTCATGACTGATCGGCGCCTCCACATCAATAAGCTGCTGTGCTTTTTCAACAATTTCTTTAATGTGTTTTTTTTGAATATATTCCGTAGTAGCTAGCGGAATAATTTCACTTTCGGCTTGCTGATATTCTTCTGTTATGTAGTTTCTTTCTTGTGCAACAAACATTGAAGAACCCACTTCTTTCGGTTTTTCGGCAATTTTAATCTCTTGTGACATTTCTGTTTTATCCTCATTCGAAATGATCATTTTTCTCTCAAATGCCATTTGAGCCTGAGGTTTTCCAGCCTTTTCATAAGCTTTTTCCTTTTCAATTTGCAGTAGAGAGAACAACTTATCCAGTTCTTTTTGTTTGTTGTCCCACCAATCAAGCGTCCAAATTCGATGAAGTTTCCATCCTAATCCTTTCAATACTTCTATTTGAGCCACTTCGCGATCTTTGGTATTTATTGATTGTCGATAGAAATCTCCATCTAACATAATGCCCATAAGATATTCTTTCTCATTATAAGGATTCAAAACTGCTATATCCATCTTGAATCGGGAATGTCCCACCTCCGTCTGATATTTATAACCAGCCTTTTCAATTTCCATACAAATTTTGTCAACAATTCCTTGTTTTTTGGTACTATGGCTATCCAAATAAGATTGATGAATTTCTCCTTTTGCAGCAAACTCAAGAAAATCTTTTAAGGCTTCCACACCTTTTGATTTTGTTCGCTTAAGATCTATCATGTCTGCTGTCATTATTGAAAATACAAGCATTTCTGATCTAGCTCGCGAAACTGCCACATTGAGACGTTTCCATCCACCTTCTTTATTCAATGGTCCAAAATTAAGAGAAAGTTTTCCTTCTTCATTTGGTCCAAATGCAATAGAAAACAAAATAACATCTCTTTCATCACCTTGCACGTTTTCAAGATTTTTAACAAAAAGAGGTTCTTCTGATAAATTTGCCCAATGATCAAAATCTAAATCTTTCTCATACTCTTCTTGAAGCATATCTTCAATCAGCATCTGCTGGCTAATATTAAAGGTAACAACTCCTATACTTTGTTTTTTAAGTTCTTGATTAACATATCGTCTCCTAATTTCTCCTACAATTGCTTTTGCTTCTTCCTCATTAATACGTCCTTTTTTGCGGTCAAAACATCCCTCCACCTTAACAAGATGCACCTTTTTTTCGCGATCATTTACAGATGGAAACGTTATCATCGAATTTTCATAAAATTCATGATTACTAAATGCAATAAGACTCTCATGACGGCTTCTATAATGCCATTGTAAATGTGTAGAAGGCATCCCTAAAGCAAGGCAGTCATCTAAAATACTGTCTAAATCTTCAATATCCAAGTTGTCTTCATCAACCGAATTTCCAGCGAAAAAACTAGTTGGCGGCATCTGATTCGGATCTCCTACAATAACTGCACTCTTTCCTCTTGCTAAAACGCCTACTGCTTTACAAGTCGGAAGCTGCGATGCTTCATCAAATATCACAATATCATAAGGTTCAACATCCGCTGAGAGATATTGAGCAACAGAAATTGGACTCATTAACATGCATGGACAAAGTTTTTTCAAAACAACCGGAATCTGCTCAAATAACGTTCGAATGGATATACCTCTTCCGTTACTGCTTATTGCTCTCCGAAGTATGTTCATCTCCTTGCTAATCTCAACTGACTCCATCATAGAAGGCAAATTATACGACAGTTTATAATACATTTCTTCTTTCGTAAGTTCCATAAACTGTTCATCCAAATTCTTAAACTGCACAATTTTTTCATTAAAACTATTTCCTGTGAACCCATTGAGAATAGGCTCGTTTTCAATGATTGACAGAATAATCGCCTTATATATTGATTTTAAATAAACATTTATCAATTGCTCATGCGGCAATCCTTCTTCGTATGCATCGCAAACAATTTGCAATCCGTCTTTTTTGCAAACTTCTTCAACCTGTCGATATACAATCCAGTCTTTAATTACGTCCGCATTTATCGTCAGGCATTCACAAAGTTTTTCGCTTTCATCGGTCCACGCACCCTCTTCATTAAACTCAATCAAAAGAAGTTGTTGTACCTGCGTTTCTATCTCTTTCAAATTATTAAATTTCTGTACCAGCATTTTAGCATCACCAATACATTTTTGCCATGCATGATCTTGTTGCAATTTCTTTACCTCATCAGAAATTTCACTAACAACAGAAAGTTTACTTACTAAATCTTCTTTATATTTCCTTACTTCATCATATGTATTTTTTTCACTTAAAATCTGTCTCCAGTCAAAAGAAAGTTGCTCCTTCATATCTTTCAATTTTTGATCTTCTTTTTGAAACAATTCCATTTCAGCCAAAATTGAAGGAATGTGTTCAACCTCAATATCTATCATTGCAAATGACTGAATCTCCGCCAGTAATAATTTTAAAGCTTTACCTTTTCCTAATATTTTTCTATTTGCTTCATCATATTTTGTTCGATACATCTCCATATTAGTATATAAAAACGCTTCTTTCCACTTTTGTAACAACTCATTTTTCTTTTGTAAAAAATGCTCTCTTTCTTCGGCATAAATAATTGGAAACTCAAACTCTCTATCCAAATTATCTATCTGAAAAAGAAATTCCGGGACATTTTCAATACCAATCACACTCTGAGCAAGCAAATACAATTTCTCCCACTGCGCTTTTGACACGGGATTCTCAATTTTTAGTTCATCTACAAAGCAAGAAGAACTGTCTTTAATTTCCTGTATTGCTTTTCTATAATTTGAAATTACCTCCAGTAAATCCATTTTTAATGTCTGTGTATATATGGTCTGCTTTACCGCGGACAATGGATGATTATGAGGATGTCCCACTGCTTTTCCAACTGCAACTAACTGTTCTAATAACCTTTTTTGTCTCTCCAATTCATTTAAAGTTAATGTTTCCACTTCTTCTGAAGAAAATCTTAATTCTTTATCATACTCCGGAATCGTTTCATAAATATCTATTAATTCTTTTAAACTCTTTCCAATGCTTCTTTTTACATGAAGCTTACCAGCATATGAATCAAGTTCCTTCCTCATTTTTCTTATATCTACAATTTTTTCATTGTATTCTGTCTTTTTTCCGTACGTATTAATTTCCAGTATTTTTTTTAATTGGTCAAATACAGCTTTCTTTGTTGCTTTATTAGAATGTAGTTCAAGGCAAAAGTCGCCAATTCCAAGCGCTGACAATCTTCTTTGCACAACCTCCAACGCTGCTTTTTTTTCTGCGACAAACAAAACAGTTTTCCCTCTTGTCAACGCATTCGAGATCATAGCTGTAATTGTCTGTGACTTTCCTGTCCCCGGAGGGCCATGAAGCACAAAACTAACCCCATTTACAGCCATATTAATTGCTCGAAGTTGTGAAGCATCCGCGGTAATAGGCAAATATGCTTCTTCTGTATCCACTCCATCCGGAATCGAACAATCCCAGTCAACATGTCCTTTTATCAAACTTCTTACAATATTACTTCGCTCAAGCATATCACTTCTACTATGAATATCATTCCACATAACAAACTGGGAAAATGAAAAGTTTCCTATAAATCCCGCTTCTAACACATCCCACATTGGAAGGTTCATGACCGCATGCCGAATAATAGCAAAGATTTTAGGTAAATCCAAACCATGTTCATCCATCGGCAATGGGCTAAGTCCATTGATCTTCACATCGTAATTCTGTTTTAAAAATTCCAATAAGGTAATGTTAATTTGAGCTTCTTCATCCCGCATACTCAGCGCATACCCTTTATTTCCTGATTTTCTTGTAATGTCTATCGGCAAAAGAATAATAGGTGCATACCGTACTACCGCATCCTTTTTTTCTTCAATCCATCGAAGCAATCCAAGAACAAGATATAATGTGCTTGCACCATTTTCCTCCATTGAGGTCTTTGCCGAACGATACATTTTAGTTAAACAACGATTAAGTTCTTTTTCTGTGTAAAGCGAATGCAATTTAAGATGCTTACATTCCAACTCCATAAATTCATGAAATACCCCAAGATCAGTAAGTGCCTCTACCTGTAATTCGTCTCCTTTGATTTCCATATTATCAGGGCGTGGCATCACATAAAATTCCTTCCCATCTGCAAGTTCATCTTCTAAAGAGCTTACATTACTGCACAAAAGTGGCACAACTGCTTTGGTAAATCTTAAATTAATAAGCATATTCCGCATGCTAAGGTCAAGCAGTTTTCTTTCCCATTGCATCTGCTTGGTTACATTTTGTTTGGCATTTAAATTATGTAAGTCAAAAGTGGTTTCCATCTTTAATGGAGCATTTGTTACTTCTTTTCTTTCCTCATATTTAATTTCAAATCCATTATTTGTCATAATACGTATCGGAAGCGGACGAATTCCCATACTTCTTGCTCTTGTAACATCTATAACAAATTCAAAATCACCATAATCAGAGACCTTTCTTTCTGCCATATCTACAGCTTCATCAAAACTTCTTGTCTTTCCTGCACACATTGCTGTACATTCTACAACTAATATTTCTCCAATTCCTGCTGCCATTCTTTTTTCCAAATGTGATGGATCATCCATAATCATATCTGAAAAAGAATCCTCTACAAGCCAAACACCTGCAAAAATATGTCCACGCACTAATATCATAATAGGATTTAATCCCATTGCCTCCAAGCATGCCACATAAAGAAGCGTCATATCCATACAGGTTCCCAAATGCTGTTCCAATACTGCATCCACCAATCGTATCCGTTGTCCAAATTCCTCAAAACTTGAAGGTGGGTTCGCATACGTAATATTTTTTTGCTGGATAGCCGCAAACGCTGCCGCGGCCATTTGTTTTACCCTATTTGGGTCATCAAACTGATATCCAGCCAAGGAGGGATCGCTTGTCCATTTCTTAAGATACTGAGAAGCCAGTTGTATTAAATTTACTACCATTGGATGGTTTGGCATAGAAAATGCAGTCAATAATTCAGGAGTATATTTTAATCCCGGCCATTGATCAAATGCCAATGCAATAATATCTTTCTTTTCAGAAAATAACACTTGATCATTAAAATATATAGAAAATTTCATTGTACATGCTTTTCGTTCTGTCAACGAAGCTAAATATTCTCCATTTATCTTTATTTTAACCATACTCAAATGAATTTCTTCACCAGCACGTACTTTCTCCACACCTATTTCTAGCGGATCAAATAAATTGGCATCTGTATCAATATGAACACATAGATTATCATATTCCTTATCCGAATTGTTTTTAATGCAAATATTTCGTATTATTTCCGTACTATTTTGCTGAATTGCATAATTAATAACTTCATCCATATCCACCTGGAGTGTCAACCCTATTTGTTCCTTTTCTACGTCATATGACATAGCTTCCACCTCATTTCGTTTAACTGAATTTAAAATATATTTTCAGTATACCCTCTCCTCTCACTTCTGTCAATCCTTGGAAATTTCCTCTCGTAGCAGGATTAAAACGAAACAAACGCTTTTTCTGCCTTGTCACAACATATATTCGTCTATGTATTTATCTATACTTTTTATATTCAACGCCCTCTTCCCGGTTTCATGAAACACCAAAAGATCCCGCCCGATCAGAATATCATTTTTCTCATAAATGTCCAATTTACGCAGTGTCCCATTATAATAACCACTGTCATCCATCATCCCAAAATGCTCCACATAAATGATCTTCGCCGTCCTCTTATTCATCACTGTAAAATCCGGATAAAAAGGCTTCTTCTGTCCATCCACCATCAAATACAGCGGCTTTTCGTACCGATATAAAATCCCCCGTCTCTCAAAATGATCCGCGATGATCTTTTCGGATTTCGACCTAACCCGTTCCCCTTTATTGGTAAAAAATTCATTCCGTTCATCGTCAATCGGCTTGCTCTCATACGTTTCTTCCTCAAATCTGCGAATTTTTTCTTCCCTACTCAAAATCCCCATCGTAATCAATTTCCTTTTCCCCGCATGCATATCATTGTATATTTTTTCCAAATTAAATTCATCAATATTTCGCAATGCCTTCTTTAAATTTGCAATTTGCTTTTCTATTTCCGGAAACAGTTTTGCGTAATATTCCTGTTCTACCAGCCGTTTAATCGACTTCACTTCTTCCTTTTTGACATACTTTTGATCCAAATAATAGCGGTAATGCCCACGAATACTTCTACACTCCACTTTTCGGATCTGTACCCCCTGCAATCTCTTTTCAAGACCTTTCTTGATTTTCTCCAATTGTTCCATTCTCTGTAAAATTTTTCTCTCCATCAAATTCCCCGCTTTCTATTTAATTTCGTTTTGTGTGAATTCTTGTACGAAATGTACTTATAAGAAATCCTGATTTCCAATTACTCATTCAGTATAACATAGTTCATTTACAAAGACAACTGGTTTTGCCAATTTTTCCTCGTTGGTTTTTGTGAGGCGTGGGAAAGGCAACGGATTCCGCTTGATTTCCCTTTTTGCGTTGCCTTTTCACCTTGTCCTGGCGCGGAAAGGCAACATGATTCTGGCGACTTCCTCTGTTTACGTTGCCTTTTCTCCTAGTTTCGGCGTGGAAAGGCAACATGATTCCGCGACTTCCCCTTTTTGCGTTGCCTTTTAAGCTTCTTGCCAGCGGTAAAGG
>DJNB01000071.1 GCA_002435545.1 Lachnoclostridium sp. UBA6475 | reverse complement strand
GGGTGCTTACACAATATCAGCCATTGAAACTGAATACGCATATTGGAATCGGTATTCCGTGGGATTTAGACAGAAATGTCGGAGGCATATCAATTTTACCACCGTATGAAAAAAGTACAAGTAGTGAATGGTACACAGGTACAGCCAATGCGATTTTCCAGAACTTAAAGTATATGGAGCAGTATAATCCGGACTACGTTCTGATCCTTGGCGGTGACCACATTTACAAAATGGATTATCAAGTAATGTTGGATTTCCACAAATCAAACAATGCAGATGTAACGCTGGCAACGATTCCTGTTCCGATGGAAGAGGCAAGCCGTTTTGGGGTTTGTGTTACAGATGACAACAAACAGATTGTGGAATTTCAGGAAAAACCGGAACAACCAAAAAGCAACCTGGCATCCATGGGAATTTATATTTTCTCCTGGCCGGTGCTCCGCGAAGCACTGATCACACTGCGTGACCAGCCGGGATGTGACTTTGGTAAACACATCATACCATACTGCCATGAAAGAGGTGACCGTATCTTTGCATACGAGTTTAACGGCTATTGGAAAGATGTAGGAACATTGGGATCGTATTGGGAGTCGAATATGGAACTGATCGATCTGATCCCGGTATTTAATCTGTATGAAGAATTTTGGAAAATTTATACAAAAAATGAGTGGCTTCGTCCACAGTACATTGCAAATTCAGCTGTTATTGACAAGGCAATTATGGGAGACGGCTGTGAAGTGTATGGCGAGGTGCATAATTCCGTTATCGGTTCCAATGTTGTGATTGAAGAGGGCGCGGTGGTTCGTGATTCCATCGTTATGAGTTCGACGCATATTGGAAAGAATACGGTATTGAATAAAACCATTGTTGCAGAAAATACAACCATTGGAGCGAATTGTGTATTGGGCGAAGGCGAAGATGGCGTTGTAAATCAGGTGAAACCGGATGTCTATGCATTCAATCTGGTAACCGTCGGTGATGACACCGTGATTCCGGACGGAGTGACAATTGGTAAAAATACTGCCATATCAGGGGTGACAACAAGTGAGGATTATCCAAACAATACGCTGGAAGCCGGCGGAACTTTGATAAAGGCAGGTGACATCATATGAGAGCAATCGGAATTATTTTAGCAGGTGGTGAAAGCCCACGGATGCGGGATCTGACCAAGAAAAGAGCAACATCCGCGATGCCAATTGCAGGGGGTTATCGCAGTATCGATTTTGCACTGAGCAGTATGGCAAATTCCCACATCAGTAAAGTGGCGGTTTTTACACAATATAATTCAAAATCACTCAACCAGCATTTGAATTCTTCAAAGTGGTGGGATTTTGGACGTAAACAAGGGGGATTGTTTGTATTTACTCCGACGCAGACCCAGGATAACAGTTACTGGTATCGTGGAACGGCGGATGCGATCGCGCAGAACATTGACTTTTTGAAAGCAAGTCATGAACCATATGTTGTAATCGCTTCCGGAGACTGCGTTTATAAACTTGATTTAAACAAGGTGCTGGAGTATCATGTACAGAAAAATGCAGACATCACAATTGTGACAAAGGATCTCGGGGAGAGGGATGACCCAAGTCGTTTTGGTGTTGTCTCTGTGGATGAATCGGGTCTTGTGACGGAATTTGAGGAAAAACCGATCGTGACGTCAAAGACAACGGTGTCCACAGGTATTTACGTTATTCGTAGAAGACAATTGATCGAGATGATAGAGCGTGCGGGAAGTGAAGGATGTTTTGACTTGGTAAAAGACATTTTTGTACGTTACCGCGGCTTGAAGAAGATTTATGCGTACCAGATGAATTCTTACTGGAGCAATATTACGACAGTGGATTCCTATTTTAAGACCAATATGGATTTCCTGAATCGTGATATCCGCGATTATTTCTTCTCACAGTATCCGACAATTGCCTCTAAGATAGAGGATCTGCCACCGGCGAAGTACAATGCCGGATCCAAAGTGAAAAACAGTTTGGTTTCGAGTGGATGTATTATCAACGGCGAAGTATCCGATTCTATCTTATTTAAAGAAGTATATGTAGGAAACAATACGGTGATTCGCAATTCGATCATATTGAACGATGTTTATATCGGAGACAATACGTATATTGAGAATTGTATCGTGGAGAGTCATGATACGATCCGTGCAAATTCCAATTATGTAGGGGATCCGGAAGACGTCAAGATCGTGTTGGAGACGAATGCCCGTTATGTATTGTAATCGTAACTATTCAGGATCTAATGTGTGGTGTCCTGAATAGTTACGCTGCGCAAAATGAATGAAAAAGCAGAAGAGAGGATATGGGTATGCAGGTAACAGACGTTCGTATTCGGGTCATTGATAAAGATTCGAAGATGAAAGCAGTAGCATCTGTGACATTTGACGATTGTTTTGTCGTTCACGATATCAAAGTGATTGAAGGTGAAAAAGGATATTTCATCGCGATGCCAAGCAAGAGAACACCAGACGAGCAGTTCCGCGATGTCGCTCATCCAATCAATCCTCAAATGCGGGCAGAACTGGAAGATGCGATTCTTGCGCGCTTCAGAGAAGCATTGCAGGAACAGGCAGAAAATTGAATTTACGCGTGTGAGCGATGCGGCACGCAATGGTATAGAACTGGTCATAACTGTGTTTGCGGTTGTGACCGGTTTTTTTCGCCGCTTCCGGTTTTTCACAAAACCCTTGCCGACAAGCCGTGAAATTGGTATAATAAAAAGATAATGTACATTTGGAGGCGCGTATGAAACTGATTGTAGGATTAGGAAACCCGGGAAGACAGTATGCCGGGACAAGACATAATATTGGATTTGGAGTCATAGCAAGACTTTCGGATGAATATCATATTCCATTAAACAGCAAAGAGCATAAAGCCGTGTGCGGCAAGGGATTTATCGAAGGCGAAAAAGTGATACTGGCGCAGCCGCAGACATTTATGAATCTGAGCGGCGAAAGTGTGAGGAGTATCGCTGATTATTATAAGATTGAGCCGGAAGATATTATCGTGGCGTACGATGATATCGATCTGGAAGTGGGACAGATCCGTGTGCGGAGAAAAGGAAGTGCCGGCGGGCACAATGGCATCAAAAATATCATTTCCCACCTTGGAACCAACGAATTTCCGCGGGTTAAAGTGGGCGTGGGAGCGAAGCCGCAGGGCGGTGATCTTGTGAATCATGTACTGGGACATTTTTCCAAAGAGGACGAAAAGAAGATGAGTGAAGTGTTAGATGAAGCCGTCGCCGCTGTGGAAACGATTGTGACACAGGACGTCGATGTGGCGATGAACCGCTTTAATGCGAAAAAGAAATAGGAAAATTTTGGAAAGGAAAGAGAGATTTGGAGACGTTATTTGCCCCTCTTGGGGAACTGGAAGAATATGACCAGCTCATACGCGGGATAAAAAAGGGTGAATTTCCGGTTCAGCTGATCGGATGTATGGATACCCAGGAGAGCCATATGATCTATGGGACAGGGCGCGGTAAGAGGGTCCGGCTTGTCATCACGCACAATGAAGTGAGAGCCAAAGAACTTGTGGAAGATCTGAAACTTTACGACCACGACGTCATGTATTATCCGGCGAAAGATTTTATCTTTTACAGTGCGGACGTACATGGGCAGGCGATCGTGAAAGAGCGGCTGAAAGTCATCAAGCGGCTGCTGGAAAAGGAACCGCTCACCGTCGTAACGACATTGGACGGCGGGATGGATTACTGCCTGCCGTTTGAACGATACCGGGAAAACCGGATTCATGTGGCAGCGGAAGAAATTCTGGATTTGGAAGAATTTAAGAAAAATCTTATCGCAATCGGATACGAAAATACCGGACAAGTGCAAAAAGAAGGCGAGTTTTCGGTGCGCGGAGGAATCATTGACGTATTTCCGCTGACGGAGGAATGTCCGTATCGTATCGAACTGTGGGGGGACGAAGTAGATGGCATCCGGCGGATTGACGTAGAGAGCCAGCGCTCGGTCGAGACGGTTTCCGAGATTGAAATTTATCCTGCGACGGAAATTTTTCTGGAAGAGGACCGCATCTTAGAGGGGATGCACCGCATGGAAGAGGAGATGCAGACCTGCGTGCGTCGGTTTGAAGAAGAGGGAAAGCATGAAGAAGCGTCGCGGCTCCGCCAGAGCGTGGCAAATTTCCGAGAGACGTATGAAGTCTATCACGGACTTGTCAATCTGGAAAGTTATGTCAGCTATTTTACAAAAAATGTCAGTTCGTTTTTTGACTATTTTAAGGGAGAAGATGTCTGCGTTTATCTAGACGAACCGGCGCGCTGCATCGAAAAGGGCGAAGCGGTTGAGTATGAATTCCGTGAGAGCATGGTAAGCCGTCTCGAAAAGGGGTATATTCTGCCGGGGCAGATGGAAGTCCTGTTTTCGCTGCCGGTACTTTTGAAAAAATTGTCCGAGCTGCCGCTTATCCTTATGACGGCGCTCGATATGAAAGTAAAGGAATTTAATGTCGCACATAAATACAATTTTCAGACGCAGGCAGCCCCTTCGTACAATAACAATTTTTCGCTGCTTGCCAAGGACATTCTGCGGCTGAAGAAAAACGGGTACCGCGTGCTGGTACTGTCCGCGTCGGGAACGCGTGCAGAGCGGCTTTGCCAGGATCTTCAGGATTACGAGATTCCGGCATTTTACAGCAGAGATCTGTCGCACGAACTGCTTCCGGGCGAGGTCATGATCAGCAAAGGGACACTGCGGAAGGGATTCGAGTATCCGAATCTGCGCTTTGTCGTAATGACCGAGGGCGACATCTTTGGCGGCGTAAAGAAGAAGCGGAAAAAGCGTGTCAAACGTTATGAAGGAGCGGCAATCCACAGTTTTAACGACTTAAAGATCGGAGATTACGTCGTTCATGAAAACCACGGACTTGGGGTCTACGAGGGAATCGAAAAGATCGAAGTCGATCATATTACGAAAGATTATCTGAAAGTGGCTTACGCCGGCGGGAGCAATCTGTATATCCCGGCGACTTCTCTGGAAGTGCTGCAAAAATACGCGGGAAGTGATGCGGCGAAAGTACCGAAGTTAAACAAACTCAATTCGCCGGAGTGGAAAAAGACGAAAACCCGTGTCAAAGGTGCCGTCAAGGAGATCGCGCAGGAACTTGTCGATCTGTATGCAAAACGGCAGGCAAAGCAGGGTCACGCATTTGAAAAAGATACGGTATGGCAGCGTGAATTTGAAGAAATGTTTCCGTACGAGGAGACGGAAGACCAGCTGCGCGCGATCGAAGATACGAAAAAGGACATGGAGAGCGTCAAGGCAATGGACCGCCTGATCTGTGGAGATGTCGGATATGGAAAGACGGAGATTGCGATCCGCGCCGCCTTTAAGGCTGTTTTGGATGGCAAGCAGGTGGCCGTCCTTGTGCCGACGACGATCCTTGCCGGCCAGCATTACAACACCTTTGTGCAGAGAATGCGCGATTACAGCGTCGAAGTGGGGATGCTTTCCCGTCTGCGGACGCCAAAAGAAAATAAGCAGACGGTGGAGAAACTGCGGAAAGGCGCAATTGACATTGTTATCGGGACACACCGGCTTCTGGCAAAAGATGTTGTCTACAAGGATCTCGGACTTTTGATCGTCGATGAGGAACAGCGTTTTGGCGTGACACATAAAGAAAAATTGAAGCAGTTGAAAAATGACATTGATGTTTTGACGCTTACGGCGACGCCGATTCCGCGAACACTTCACATGAGTCTTGTCGGAATCCGCGATATGAGTGTGCTGGAAGAGC
>DJNB01000242.1:5682-5909 GCA_002435545.1 Lachnoclostridium sp. UBA6475 | reverse complement strand
GAATTGAAATATTTGTCCATAAGGGAACCTCCTTAAAATGATCAATTTATAGTAAAAAGTAACTGAATAGTTACAGTAAAAAGATGAAAAATAGATCATTTGTGGAGGCGGACGGATAAAAAATTTAAAAATGTGATTGTTAAGTTCAAAAATAAATGTTATACTATTCATGGCAGTTTTTTTGTTTGTGAATTTGTTTGGCTTTGTAACTTAACAATACTACATAA
>DJNB01000242.1:4083-5568 GCA_002435545.1 Lachnoclostridium sp. UBA6475 | reverse complement strand
CGCTAGCGACTTGGTACAATAAAAGAAAAACTCGAATTTTCTTAACATATGTCAATGAAAAGAATATGGTTATGTAATATAGTCACCTTGGAGGTGACAAAATATGAATCATATAAATTTACAGAATGCTGAAAAAGCACTAATGATCACAACCTTTTTAACAATAATAGTAGCAGGGTATGAGGTCTTATGCTCTTGTCAAAATTATCAAATAGGAATGAACTTACTTGATATAGCAAGTTATGCGAATGCAAATCTGAACGTGTATTGCTTAGTTCTGATATTGGCAAATCTTATTCTTCTTCCGAGTGCTATCCTTTTGTATAAACAAAGTGGTATTAGTTTGAAAGAAGAAATATTTGATAAGTCAACTCTAAGCAAAGATATCGTTCTTGGAGTTGTTTTGGCAGGTGCATCTTCTGCAATTAGTTTGTTTTCTCTTATTGTGATGAGAGGGAGAACTGATTTGGCATTTGGCGGATGGGATAGATTGACTGTGAGTGAAATCGTTTTGATGGCTATCTCGCTGGGGATTGTAAGTGGCATTTGTAAGGAAATATTCTTTCGAGGATTTGCAAAGAACTTTTGCGCAGGTGTTTTGGGAGAAACTACGGCGCTCTTACTGTTTAATATGATGTTTGGTTTGCTTGACTGGTTCAACATGGGACATTCCTTTGTTGTAGGTTTGTTATGGATATGGGGATATAAAAAGGGTAAACATCTTATTGTTCCTATGATTGCACATGGTGGAATGAATTTGATTTCGGTTGTATTTTATATAATTACTTTATAGGAGAATCATGGATAGAGAATATTTAGTTAATCAATTAATGAAAATAGCGAAACAAAATGGTGTGGATATAGATGCAGAAGTTCTTGGAATGATTGTAAATAAGTCCATTTTTCATGTAGTTGCCAAAGGTGGCATTTTGCAAAATGTGGGTGAAGAAACTAAAACGGCAGCTTTGGTACTAAATGGAATTTGTAGAGCTTATTATGTAGATGGTGATGGTAATGACATTACTCGCGGTTTTTCGATTCCGGGAACTCTTTGTATGGATGAAGGATTGTTTGGTTACAGAGAGAGCATTGTTACTTGGGAAACCTTAGAAGAAACAACTTTGATGTTCTTTGATATTCAGGAAATGAAAAAGATTATTTATGAAAATAATCAGCTTAAAGATGTTTATATAATGCTTTTGGAAAATGCATTACGCTATAAAATATATAGGGAAAATGGATTTCTTGTAGAGAATGCCACAGATCGGTATATTCATTTTAAAAAGTTGTATCCTATGATATGTGAAACGGTAAAACAACATTATGTGGCTACTTATCTGGGGATTGCTCCAGAATCACTTAGCAGAATTAAGAAGGCATTGAAAGAAGAATAAACTTAAGCATTGAGTACACACGAAACTATCAGTTTTACGCATACTATGTATCGAGTAGGAGGCGGTGATTAACCGCCGTCCTCTCACACCA
>DJNB01000242.1:0-4003 GCA_002435545.1 Lachnoclostridium sp. UBA6475 | reverse complement strand
TCAATAGTTGACGTGCACTGACACAGTCAATACCTTTAATGATATGGCAGATGTGATAAGGCTCTATTCCAAGAAACCGGAGACAGCCACACAGAGGCTTACAAATCTTTTATCGGAAGATTCCGAATCGGTATAGTTAGACAACCGGAGTTATGATATACTTACACGCAAGAAGCATTTCATCAGTTCCGATTGTCGATATCGAAAGGAGAAACGATTATGAGGAAAAAAGGCAAGAAATGGTATTACCGCTATTATGTGGAGGATGCCAGTGGTAACTTGGTTCAGAAGGAATGCGTAGGAACAGAAAGTAAATCGGAAACGGAAAAACTGCTCCGCAAGGCTATGGAGGAATACGAAAGTAAGAAAATCGTAGCCAAAACGGAGAACATCACACTGGGAGAGCTTTTGGATGTGTGGGTGGATGAGGAACTGAAAGTCAGTTCCCTTAGTAATAACACTGTAACCCTTTATCTTGGGGTAGTGAAGATTATGAAGAGACACCCTTTAAGCAAAAGAAAGCTTCGGTGGAACGGCTCCCGATGGTACGGAAGCAAAGCCATTAAGCATAGACCGTATCCATTCCTTTTCAGCAGTGTTACAGAGGGCTTTCCGGTATGCGGTGTTTCCAAAGCAGTATATTAGTTTCAATCCTATGCAGTATGTAGTAATCAGAAGACCGACGCAGGAAGTGGATTTGTTTGCTACGGAGGATGAAGATTTTTCGCAGGAAAAGACCATTACCCACCAGCAGTATAATGAAATCGTAGCTTATCTTACCAAAAAGAAAAGCTCCTCATTGCTGGCAGTGCAGATAGCATATTATGCAGGTCTGCGAATTGGGGAAGTGACCGGATTATCCTGGGATGACATCAACTTAGAGGAACAGTATCTGACGGTGCGTAGGAGTTTAAGCCGGAACAATGCAAGGCATAAGCTGGAGCTTGGACCAACCAAGCGTAAAAAGGTCAGAATTGTGGATTTTGGTGATACTCTCGCTGAAATCTTACGAAAGGCAAAAAAGGAACAGCATAAGCAACGCTTTCAGTACGGACAGCTTTATCAGAGAAATTACTACAAGGAAGTCAGAGAAAAGAACAGAGTTTACTACGAACTGTATTCATTGGACGGAACGCAGGAAGTGCCGGAGGACTACACAGAGATTTCACTAGTGTGTGTCAGACAGGACGGAATGTACTTAGGAAGGGAAGCACTGGACTGGATGTGCAGGTCAATCAGAAAGCACATGAAAGGATTTGAAAACTTCCACTTCCATTCATTACGACACACTTACACAAGCAATCTGTTAGCAAACGGAGCACCTCCGAAGGATGTGCAGGAACTCTTGGGACATTCGGCAGTAAGTACCACAATGAATATTTACGCCCACGCTACAAGGGAAGCCAAGAAGAATTCAGCAAGGCTTCTTGATAAGGTAGTAGGGAACGATTAAGACGAAAACAACACTTTTTCCCTTATAGCTTCCTCACAAGGGAAAAAATAAGGGAAAAGTGCAAATTACATAGATGTTGATAGTCGGGAAAGCCCGTAAATACTGGAAAGTTGAGAAAATATACGAGAAATTTTGAAAATTGGGGAGATTGCATCCCAGTTATCATGCCACCGGTTCATGGCACTCGGATATTGTCCTGACCATTTTTCTGTAACGGTCTTTAACTGCTTTCTTGCGACTTCTTCATCGGCAGCTGTATAGATTGTTTTTAAGTCTTTAGCAAAAGACTTCATATCCTTGTTTGCAACGTATTTGAGCGTATTTCTCACCATATGTACTATGCAGCGCTGTTGTTCCGTTTTAGGAAATGCGGCAGAGATTGCCTCCTTGATTCCCGTCAGTCCATCAGAATAGAGAATAAGAATGTCTTGAACACCTCGGTTTTTCAGACTATTCAGCACTGACAGCCAATACTTGCTGCTTTCATTTTCACCTACAACAATGCTTAATACTTCTTTCATTCCGTCTTCATTAATTCCAAGGACGACATATGCGGCAAGCTTTCGGATCACCCCATCGTCACGCACAGAAAAATGTACAGCATCAATAAAAACGATTGGATATACTGATGACAATGGGCGGTTTTGCCATTCTTCTATTCTGGGAAGGAGCTTATCTGTGATATCGGATACCATTCCTTCACTTACTTCAAAGCCATAAATATCCTCTATTGTTTCTGAAATCTGTCGTGTGGTCATTCCTTTTGCATACATGGAAATGATCTTGTCATCAATCGAAGAGATGTCCTTCTGGCGTTTTGGAAGCACCTGAGGCTCGAAGCAACTCTGTCGATCCTGAGGAACATTGACCTCAAATTCACCATATTTGCTTCGAACGGTCTTAGGCTTTGTTCCATTGCGATAGTTAGGCTCGCCGGATCTTTCATAGCGATCATAGCCAAGATGATTATCCATTTCTGTTTTAAGCATATCTTGAATCGTCCCGAACAGAAGATCCTTTAATGCCTCCTGAATATCGTCAGCGGACTGGATATCATACTCTTGGAGCAATCCCTGAATCAAATTTCTCTTTCCTTCAGTCATTGGTTTTGGTTTGTAAACTTCTTTTTTTCTGTTTGCCATAATAAAAGGCCTCCTATGATTTAATATTTTATCATAAAAGACCTTTATATTATATAATTTACAGAAATTTTTTCACAGGCTCAAATTCCGTTTATCACATCACCAGATCTTCCACTTCTTCCAATGGAACATCCAGTTCTTGCGCTATAACTTCCGGACTCTTTCCGCTCAGATATGCTTTGAATACACGTTTGGCAAGTGTTCTTGCTTCCTGGCGTCCTTGCCGCCGCCCCTCTTGTAGTCCTTCCTCTCTTTCTTCTTTTCGGAGCACCCTCTCGTGCAGTTCCGCATCAAATTCATATAAGCACATATGATACACCTCCGCTTTATTTTTCAACAAAAAATCTTTCAAGATTCCGTCCCGGATACATTCGTCTATCGTTGTCCGTATTGCATCCTCTCGTGGCATCTCTTTTCTATGGTCACGCACTCTTTCCGTAAACTCTGCGTATTCCTGTAGGGTTTGGCAGGTTTCTTTCAGTTCTTCATTTTTTCCTTTGTTTATGTTTAGCTGGAGCACGACAAGCTCCATGTTTGTCTCGCCGGTATTGGCGGCAAAAGCATTCGACAACCGGATTTCTTTTCGCTCCGGCTGTTCTTCCTCTCCGTTGTAAAATACGACAAACTTTGGTGTCGGGATTTTGATCTGCTTGCGGGAATAAATATCCAGTCCTTCTTCATAAATATATTTTTGCAGTAGATCCGACACGTAAAATAAGTTGCGAAGCGGCATATTGGGATTGACCGTTGACTGATGTTCATACAGCTGCATCATCATATCTATCATACATGATACATCATTTTTCATGCCAAGATACAACACACCTTCCAGTGTCGTGATGCTCAGATCATCCGGATCATCATAACAGGTTTCATTGACTGCATTAAACAAAGACAGCAGTCTCCTTTTGTCCTTGTACAGCATACGAAACAACGTATCCCGGTAATTTCGTATCACGACTGGTTTTGTCCTGATTTTTCTTTTCATTCAAAATCTCCCTTCTGTGTATGGCAGGAGTTTTGTAATGAAAAAGTTTTCACATTTCCTAATGCATCCCCTAATCTGTTTCACTCCTGCTTTGCAATTGTTTTTCTGGAATTAAAGCAAGAATGATATACCGGCTTATTCGACTCATTTACTTATTATATACTAGACTAAAAATCACTTGCTTTTCGATAGTGTAACACAGTACACCTCAAAATGCAAGTGATTTTTCCGTTCTTTTCTTCTTTGAAGAAACTTATCCCGTAAGGGAGACCGCACAACAAGTTCTTTTACTTGGCTGCCCCATACTGAGCATAATACGCATCAATTTTTTCTTTCATGGCATCGTCAATCACGACTTTCCCCTGGCATGGCTTATTGTAGAGGTGCTCGATCACTTCGTCCATCGTTACAATGGCATTT
>DJNB01000062.1 GCA_002435545.1 Lachnoclostridium sp. UBA6475 | reverse complement strand
TAAAAGAAGTAACCTTTGAAAATGGAATCACTAAGATTCCAGATAATGTGATGAATAAGTGTACTGAATTAGAAAAGGTATCATTACCTAATACGCTGCAAGAGATAGGAGAGTATGCATTTGATTCATGCAGTGTGTTGAAGGAAATTCAAATTCCCCGGAGTGTAAAGACGATAGGTCATGATGCATTTGCTCATACTAATTTGCAAGACTTGGAATTGCCAACAAGTTTGGAAGAAATTGGTTACTCAATTTTGTATGGGGTAAAGGACGTTACAAGTATAGAGATACCTAATAAATTGAAGATAGCACGATGTCATGGAAATGGAGATGGACCATTTGCGGGAAGCAAAATAAAAGAAGTAACCTTTGAAAAAGGATTGAAAAAAATCCCATCCCATTTGTTCCACAATGCTTCCCAGCTTAGAGAAGTAAAATTGTTAGATGAGATGACAGATATCGATAGTTATGCATTTGAAAATTGTACCAATCTTCGAAGCATAGAACTTCCAATATCGATTAAAACAATAGGGGACGGAGCTTTTTCAGGCTGTACCAGTCTTACAGAGGTTTTAGCAAATAAGAAAATTACATCGATTGGAAAAAATGTATTTCAAAATTGCACCAATGCAACGATTAAGGTAGCAAAATATACAGATTCCATGAAGAGTTTCACGGATGCAGAGCAAAATCTGGAGTTTTCAAATCTGGAATATACAGATACGGTAGATAAAGTAATCGAGCATGAAAAATCAACGTATGAGATTAATGGCAGCAGTGCAAGCAGTTATGTTGTGATGAATCTTGATTATGCATTGAAGCAAAAAGAGATTAAAAACGTCAAAGACATGCAGCTTGTTGTGAAACTTCCGGCAACTTCTGTTGTGAATAGCATTAAACTGGATGGAGTAGCTTTGAGTGAAAGCGAATTTAAGATTACATCAGACAATAAGATCACCATTCCGGTTAAAAAAAGCACAGGAAAATGCCGTATATACACGACTCCAAATGTGGATGGAAGAATAAATTCCTATGCTGTATTAAATTACGAAAAAGATGGAGTTTCGCAATCCAATATTATTGGTGCGGTAAGCGAAAATTGTACCTGCCTTACATTGGGGTGCAACGATGATGTTTCTTATGAAAAGGGCGAAGATTCAGTAAGTGTAGAGGTTAAAGGATACGGTATCAGTGGCAAAAATGTTGAAATCTACGTAGATGGAGAACTGGTCAAAGAAGTAATGGTATCCAAGACGGGAAAATATTCTACAGATATTACCCTGGATTACCCGGAGAATTTTAAAAATTATACGGTCAAGATCGTATCGGTTGAAAAATCCGGAAAGGAAGCAGAGTTATCAAAACAGATAACGACGATTGAAAATGGACCAAAACTTTCCGGTGTTTCACTTTATATCGAGGCACATGACTATAAAGACGGACATAAAACCTTTGATCTGTTAAAAAATGATGGAACCTTGAAATATATTACATTTCAGGCTGGAAAGCCATATCAGTTCAGTATTCAATATGAAAATGCGGATAAGATCAGCAGAGTATTTGTTATCAGCAGCAGGGGAGGATATTCCCGCAAACTGGAAGCAAAGTGGGATGCAGATAAAAATGCATATGTGACAAATGGATTTTTTGGAAATGATGCATCGTATGTACCGGGAAATCTCTCCATTGAGTATGTAGCAAAACCGGACGGGGGTACGCAGGTAGATGAAGAGGAAAATGTGACCCTGACTGACGAAGAAAAAGCTTCAATCCCGGAAAATTGGAGAGAAGCGACGGCAGAACAGATAACGGATACGGAGAGCGATTATCAAGCAGAGATTACGTTAAAATCAGGAGATGTTGTAGAATATTCTTATGATAAGATGACATTGACTGAATACGCGGAAGAGTTGGAGAAAAAACAGGCGGCACAGAGTGGGGAAGAGGATACAGAATTAAATGCTTGTTCGGATCTGTCAGAAGGCGTTGGTGATATCATTGATTTCCTTAAAGTGTTTGATAAAGAGGGAACAGCAAAAGATATCGGAAAACTTTATGACTTCTTTGAGAAAGACGGATTTAGCAGATATACAATGGGCGAAGGAGATCTGGCGCAGGACATTGCACTGGTAAAGACAGAACTCAATGCGGATACGATTCAGATGTATCTTGTAGATCCAAAAGCGGTAGATAATACCGTTGCCCGCTACATTATTAAAAAAGGACAGTCAACAACTCAGAAGACAATTTTTGATCTGTTTGGCATGGACAGCTCTACAGGAGGCTTTCTTGTAGACAGTGCCAACAGTATGTTTAGCTTTGAGGGAAATGTCATTAACTTGCTTTGGATGAAGCAGGAAGTAATGAGTGACCAAAGTCTGTCTCCGGCACAGCGTGAAGCCAAATTAAAGGAAATACAAAAGATGGCCGATATTGCTGCGGAAAAAATGGTGTTTACATACATTGCAGGAGTAATCGGTGTGTTTGGAGCAATGGCATTGCCGGGTTCCGGTGTAGCAATTGCTTGTGGATTGTTGGCACTTGCTATAAAAAAATGTATCATACCGATGATTGAATCGGGAGATTTTGATGATTTCCTTAACGGAAAACTGAGTTTAAAAGATATGATAATTCGCTGGATCATTGATCCAAGTGGTTATGTATATGAAGGAGTGACGACCAACCGCCTATCCGATGTAACGACAACGTTATATTATAAGGAAAAGAAAACGGATAAAAAGGGCACTGTGTGGGATGCTTCTGAATATGATCAGGAAAATCCGCTTGTAACAGATGAGGCGGGTTCATATGCCTGGGATGTTCCGGAAGGATACTGGCAGGTAAAAGCGGAAAAAGAAGGATACGAGACCGCAT
>DJNB01000026.1:27987-30386 GCA_002435545.1 Lachnoclostridium sp. UBA6475 | reverse complement strand
ACACCGATATAAAATTTCGGTTTGTGTGTCTTGTGATGAAACAAATGCATTCCTATAAAAGCGCCAAACACACCGAAAACAGCGGACAGCATCAATGTGGCCTCCGGTATTCTCCATCTGTGATGCGCCGCCTTCCACTTGTCGATCCCATATAAAATACAGACAAGAATATTGATCAATAGATAAAGCAACATCCCTTTTTCCATCATTTTTACAACTCTCCTTTTCTCGCGTACCGCATCTTCGTCGAACGGGCGCGCCCATTTTGCGCACATTCTTTTGCCGAAGGCCGTATGACATCTTTGGAATATTCACTGTAAATACCCGCTTTATAGCCTTCTTTTAGCGCCTTTTTCACGAGCCTGTCCTCTCCGGAATGAAACGTAAGGATTGCAACACGTCCTCCCGGTTTAAGTGCATCCGGCAGCTTTTCCATAAATTCATACAACACTTCAAACTCGTGGTTTACATCAATGCGGAGTGCCTGAAAGGTTCGCTGGCACGTCTTTTTTACCGTCTCTTTTTTCTCTTTCTCCGGCAGAAAATCCAACGCCTTTTCGATGATCTCCCGCAGTTTTGTCGTGGTATCAATGGCATGGCCTCTCCGGATCTCATCCGTAATGGCTTTGGCAATCTCTTCACAATACGGTTCATCGGAGTTTTCATACAGCATTCCTGCCAGTTCATTTCTGCCAATATTTGCCAGTCGTTCTGCCGCACTGATCCCCTCTTTCTGGTTCAGCCGCAGATCAAGCGGGCCGTCCACCTTAAAGGAAAATCCGCGCTTCGGATTGTCAATCTGCATCGAAGAGACTCCGAGATCGGCAAGGATAAAATCAAATCCGCCGACTTCTTTTGCGATCTCATCAATGGTACAAAAATTCTGCAGGCGGACCGATAAGATGTCTTCGTCATAGCCAAGTGCCTTCAGACGTTCTTTCGTCTTTGCGGATTCCTCCGGGTCTACATCTGTAGCATAAATATGCCCCTGCCCTTTCAGGCAGCCAAGCATCGCTTTCGTATGTCCCCCATAACCAAGTGTCGCATCGAAACCGATCTCTCCCGGCTGGATTTTCAGATAGTCAAGGATTTCCTCCACCATAATGGAAATGTGCATTCCCGCCGGCGTATTTCCTTTTCGGATAACATGAGCGATCGTATCCTGATATTTTTCCGGCTGCAATTCTTTATATTTTTCCTCAAATTTTTTGGGATATTTTCCTGAATAACGTACTCTTCGTTTGTGTGGTTTTTGTTGTTCGTCCATTTTGCATTCCCCTTACTAAACTATTACTCTTAGCATATCACAGTTTTCCGCTCCCCACAACAAAAAAATCACCCTCTGTCCCAGATGCAGAGAGTGACTTTCTTCTTATTTATATCTTTTACTGCTCACTGTTTTTCTTGCTGTTGACATAACTCTTCATCGAGTTGATGACGATCGTAAGTCCAAGAACGATAAGTAATACGGCAATGATCAGCTGCAATCCATTGGCAATAAATACCTCACCCCAAGATGTGGCACCTGCCGGGATTGTCGTGGAAGCGGCTTCTCCGATGGCTTTTACCATAGCGATCAGTCTCTGTACCAAGGCGGTAAATGTTACGCAGAGCATGATGATCAACGGTGGGAAGAGCATTTTGTTGCTTCGTCCCGTCACTTTCGTAAATACGCAGAGTGTCAGAAGAACCAATGCACTTAACAACTGGTTGGCGGAACCAAACAATGGCCAGATATTTGCATATCCAATTTTTGTAAGTACGAAGCCGCATAACAGCGTAACGATCGTAGCGAAATACGTATTGCAGAACAATTTTCTCCAAGGAGCGGCATGTTCCATATCATCGACGCTGAAGAGTTCCTGAAAACTCATTCGTCCGATACGCGCTACGGCATCAAGGCTGGTAAGAGCAAGTGCCGATACACACATTGTCATAAATACGGTTGCTACATATACAGGGACGCCAAACATTTCAAAGAATCCGGCAACTCCCTGACTAAAGATCTGGAATGGAGTTCCGACGGCCGGTGTTCCATCTGCACCTGCGGCAGCGCCTGCGACACAGAGTGCCAGTACGGCAAGCAGGCTCTCAAGTACCATCGCACCATATCCGACTTTCAGCATATCTTTTTCATTTTCAACGGTTTTCGACGATGTTCCGGACGAAACCAGACTATGGAATCCGGAAACCGCACCACAGGCAACGGTGACAAACAGGATTGGGAACATCGTACCGAGTGTCTCATTATTGAATCCTGTGTAAACCGGAAGATTCATGCTCGGATGAGCGACAAACAAGCCAATCACTGCACCGGCGATCATTCCGATAAACATAAACGTCGTCATGTAATCACGCGGCTGTTTCAAAAGCCACATTGGAAGTACCGCTGCAAAGAA
>DJNB01000026.1:23349-27918 GCA_002435545.1 Lachnoclostridium sp. UBA6475 | reverse complement strand
AATTCATACCGATCACAAAGGAAAGAACGATGCACACGATACCAAATACGGCCTCTTTCCAACCGGACAGATTGAATTTTTTCTGAACCAGTCCGAAGATAACAGCAAATACCATAAACATAATGGAGACCATACCGGCTGCTCCGTTTGTCGCAGCGGCTGGGGCTAATGTTCCCGGCTGCTCTACCGAATACGCATTGAATGTTCCGGCAACCATGTCGGCAAATGCTGCCGTTACGATCAATGTAAACAGCCAGCAGAAAAGCAGGAAGATTTTTCGTCCAAATTTACCTATGTATTTTTCAATTACCATTCCCATGGATTTTCCCTGATTTTTTACCGATACATACAAGGCTCCAAAATCGGTAACCGCACCAAAGAATACACCACCGATCAATACCCAGAGCAAAACCGGAAGCCATCCAAAGGCTGCTGCCTGAATCGCACCCGTAACCGGTCCCGCACCGGCGATGGATGAAAACTGGTGGCTGAACACGGTCCATCCATTGGTAGGTACATAATCTTTTCCATCATTGAATTTTACCGCAGGAGTCTCCGCTTTTGGGTCAATGCCCCATTTGTTTGCCAGCCAGCGTCCATACAAAACGTAGGCAGCAAATAAGACAACCGCTGCGATCAATACGATAACTAATGTATTCATAATATCCTCCAATCCGGAGCGTCATATAAAGCGCTCCTCTTTCTAAATGTATTTCCATCGGCGCCATGCTATGCAAAAGAAAAAGCCTCCTTCTTTGCACGATAAACCTAATAAGATTTACCCTGCAAAGACGAAGGCTAAAAATGTATCCATATCACTTCCGCGTTACCACTCTGCTTGCCGGCATTCTGCTGCCGACCTCTCAACTGCCACCAAACCATCTGTCAAAAAACGATCCGAAGACTCCCTTATGTAACGGTAAGGTCCCGGCTCGGACTACTCGGTACGATATTACGATACTCTGTACCTTTCCCCTGAGCAGCTCGCAGGTGAGGGCTTTCCCGTTCCTTGTTACTGTCTCTCACAAATAACAGCTTTCTGTAAGCGGTGATACGAGAAGTCATATCCTGTTCAAAGCATTTATCCGATGAATTGACTATATCTTAGACCCATTTTTTTTATTTGTCAAGAGTAAATTTTTAATTTTTTATCTATTGACAGAATCTTCCATAGTTGTTATGCTGAAATCAAGAAAAAGCACGGAGGATATCTTTATGAAGCAAAAACAAACTCTGACAGCCCTTATTCTGATGATGTGTCTGGGAATTACATCCTGTGGACAGCCAGTTCAAACTACGCAGTCCCAAGCACCGGCGTCTACCGCCACACAGACTCCTGCCTCTCCTTCAGCGACAAGAATCCCAGCCGAACCAACGCCGGATTCTTCGTCCATGGATACGATTGATCTGTACGAGTATGACAGCATTGATCCGGCAAAAGGAGATACCCTTGCAGGAGATGATTTTTTAAAAAAGAGTTCAGACGGCGATTGTCTGGTTGTAAATGAAAATGTCAAAAAAATCCTCCCGGTTACCCCGAAACAGAGTCCGGAGGAATCTGACTCCAATATGGTGGATCTTCTCCTTCTCCGTACCAGTGATCTGGATGTCGAGAGCATTGTCAACCTGCTGGATTTTGCGACACCCGATGACATCGTATGGTTTGATCATGGCAAGCGCAAATATTACTCCATTTTAGATGACAAACTTGGTGACTTTTTTAAAGACTATCTTCCGGATTTTAAACCGAAAAACGGATTTTTGATCTATAAAGGAACTTTATTATATTATTATGGAAAATCGAAAGATATCGTTATTCCAAATTCTGTAAAAACAATTGCAGAAAACGCTTTTTCACGGAACGATAACGGTTCGAAACTAAATCGTATTGTCATTCCGGATTCGGTAAAAGAGATCAAATCCTTTGCCTTTTCGGGACGCCGTGTCAAAACCATGATTTTTGGAAAAGGCATCCGGAAAATAGAGGAATGTTCTCTCTGTGACACCATCGACACACTAATCTTTCAGGGAAAAACCGACAAGATCCTGAAAAATGGATTTGATGAACTTTTTTCCGAGGATTTTGATGACAATACCACGTTGGAATTTCCAAATGATTTTTCCGAAAGTTTTACCTTCTGCTATGCGGACGTCACTCCTTCCGGTTCGAAAAAAAATCCGGAATACCGCTTTGATGTTGAATGGGCCAAAGTAAAAGGTGCCGATGGCTATGAAATAAAAACCGAAGGAATTACAAAAACCGTGGAGAGCGGAAAAAGCCATGGTAAACTCCGCATTCCCTCGAAAAGAGCAGCTGACGAAGATGCCGATTATTATGGTTCCCTCTCCATCCGTCCTTTCCGCTATGTAAATGGCAGAAAACAGTACGGAAGGACGTACCGGACATACTGTGAATACGAAACCGGATGCTGATTTATCATTCCTCCCGGCTATAGTTTATAATAATTTATATCTATTTGCTATACAGCATATTGTGCTTTATAATAGAATATCAATGAAAAACTAAGAGAAAAAGAGGAATTTTTTATGAGTACTACAGGAAAACGTCCTAAATTAGATATGTTGAATGGCAATATCTGGAATAAAATCCCACAATATGCACTTCCGGTTGCTGCAACAGGAATTTTGGAACAGTTATTTAATGCCTCCGATATCGCCATCGTAGGTAATTTTACCGGCTCCCAGAGCACCGCCTCCGTTGCTGCTGTCGGCGCAAACAGCCCGGTCATCGGTCTGATCCTGAATCTTTTTATCGGTATCGCCCTTGGCGCCAACGTTGTCATCGCCAATGCCGTCGGCAGAAAGGATAAAAAACAGATTCATGATGCGGTACATACTTCGATCGTAGCTGCCCTTCTCGGTGGTGTATTGATCGCCATCCTCGGAGAATTATTGGTTTCCACTATTTTACAGCAGCTCAATGTACCTGCTGAAGTTTTCCCTTTAGCACTTCGTTATATGCGTATCTACCTGATCGGAATGCCCGCCATCCTTTTGTACAATTTTGAATCTGCGATTTTCCGCAGCATCGGAGAAACCAAAATGCCTCTTATTGCTCTGGCTTTTTCCGGTGTATTAAATGTATTGTTAAATCTGTTTTTTGTAATCGTATGTCACAGAAACGTAGATGGCGTCGCTATCGCTACCGTAATTTCCAATGTGGTGAGTTCCTGTTTTCTCTTTTATAAACTGCTGAAAACAGATAAATTTATCCATGTGGATATCAAAGATCTGCGCATTGAAATGACTACCTTCGGGAAAATCTTAAAAATAGGACTTCCTGCCGGCATTCAGAGTGCCGTTTTTGCCATTGCAAACATCGTGATCCAGGCGGCTATTAACAGTCTCGGAACCATCGTAATTGCGGCATCCAGTGCAGCCTTTAATATTGAAATCTTTGCCTATTATATCATGAATTCTTTCAGTCAGGCATGTACCACTTTTGTCGGTCAGAATTACGGCGCAAGACAGATGAAACGCTGCAAAAAAACACTTGCTTTGTGTCTGATCGAAGACGCCATTGCTTCGGCTGCCGCCATCCTCATAATCCTGTTTGTCGGCAGACAGCTTCTTGCCATCTTCAATCACGATCCACAGGTTATCGACCTTGGCTACACAAGACTTCTTCTCGTATTTACCGCCTACATCTTTAGTATGATGTATGAGTTGATGTCTGGCTACCTCCGTGGTTTTGGAATTTCACTGGTTCCTGCCCTGCTTACGATCGTCGGTGTATGCGGAGTCCGGATTGCGTGGGTGTACGGTGTATTTCCGTCCAGCCGCACGTTCCATACTCTTATGATGGCGTATCCGATCAGCCTTTCCGTTACGGCAGTACTGATCTTTATCGCATTGATCGTTTACCGGCCTTCCAAAAAGTTACTGTCCTAGATCAATTCCATATTTTTCCAAATCCACCCGTCCATTTTCCACGGGTATGCCGTCTTCTTCCAACAACCTGGTCTGTCCGCCCTCCCCGCCAAAGGCAAATTCACCGGCAAGTTCTCCTTTGCCGTTGACTACCCGGAAACAGGGAATATGCTCCGGATTCGGATTTTTGTGAAGAGCATTTCCAACTGCCCGTGCCATCCTCGGATTTCCCGCCATTCGCGCGACCTGTCCATAAGTCGCCACATGCCCTTTCGGAATCTTTTTTACTGCCTCGTAAATCCGCTTTGTCGGACTATCGGTAACAAGGTCATAACTTTCCGCGATCATCTGCCGGACTTCCTTTTCCGGTATCGTTCCATCCAAAATAACCGTATTCCAGTGTTCTTTATTTTGATGCCAGCCCGGTATGACGGCATCGTATGCTGCCCGCCAAAACTCCCTCGTTTCCGGATTCACCTTCACATTAAGCCAGATCTTTCCCTCTTTTTCATATGTCCACAAAAACGCCTTTTTCGACCCTTTCACACGCACCAGCTGCCAGTTCTGATCCCGGAAAGGAGCATCCTGATAAGTCTCCGCAAAAGACAGTGCGTAATTCAATGCTTCCTCTCTTGTTTTCATATGCAATTCTCCTTCCTTTTTTCGTATAACAACTTA
>DJNB01000026.1:5580-23332 GCA_002435545.1 Lachnoclostridium sp. UBA6475 | reverse complement strand
ACCAGTTTACAAAACAACATCTAATTTTTTATTTGCAAAATTTAAGTTTCTGTGCTACTCTACAAAGAGACAGTTTTTATGGAGGCCATTACTATGAACGCATTAACAATATTTCAAATCGCATTGGAATTTTGGGGAATCGTACTTTGCTGCTTTTCCTGCACTGCCCTTTTACTCAGTCATATGCAATCGCGTACCAGCCAGAAACTCAAGCTGGTCATGCAGATAAGCTGCATTTTATTACTTATCAATGATATTATCGCTTATATATTTCGTGGCACTCCCGGTTTAGCTGCATTTTATCTGGTTCGTATCAGTAATTTTTTTGTATTTTCTATTAATTTTATATACATGGCTTTATTTACACGGTTTTTATGGCGTTCTCTTGCTATCCCTGCAAATCGGGTTCCCAAACGTATGTATCTCGTGTACGGACTTAGTATTATAGGAATCCTCCTGCTTATCCTTTCTCAATTCACAGGCATATTATACTATATTGATGCGCAAAATCTGTATCACCGCGGACCATTTTACATTATCTCCCAATTGCTGGCAATTTTAGGAATCATTCTTAATTTTACCCTTTTGATGCAATACCGCAGACAGCTCGACCGTCCGCTTTTCTACGCGATGCTTTCCTATTTTATTTTACCATCTTTTGCTACCGTAGCACTTATTTTCATCTATGGTATCGCATTGCAGAACATCGCACTTGTCGTCTCAACACAGATTATGTTTTCAGTGGATTTTATCGATATGTCACTACGTCTGCAACGGACGCAGGATGCCTTTTTACAGGCGCATTTTAAAGCGGAACATGATCCGTTAACGGGACTTTTCAATAAAGCTGCCGGTTTACAGAAAATGAAAACCTATATCGAAAGTATGCAATCCGATCATACTGCTTCCCTTCTCTTTGTAGACATTGATGATTTCAAAAAAATAAATGACTCTTTAGGGCATTCTGCCGGAGATTATTGGATTATGGAAATTGCCAATCTATTATATGCCCTCTGTACCAGCGATGATATTGTCTGCCGATTTGGTGGTGACGAATATACCGTTCTCCTGACTAATGTCACAGACCGTAAAACATTGGAAACAAAAATTCAAACTTTTATGCAGTGTCTGCAAGAAAAGGCCCATGCCAAAAGTCAAGAGGTACATTGCAGTATCGGTATCTGCTCCATCTACGGTTCCGGACACTCTTTAGAAACGTGTGTTGAACTTGCTGACGCCGCTCTATACGATGCCAAACGTAAAGGCAAAAATGGATTTTGTCTCCGTTCTTTACAAAGCAATTCTTAATCTCTTATACAAAACAAATGCCACTGCACCTGCCGTCACTTCCGCGATCCAGAAACAATTCCAAATGGCCGTGCCGCCTAACAGTTTTCCCAACACATAAGCCGCCGGAATAATGACGATAATATAGCGCAGCAATGAAATCACAAGGGACTGGCCTCCTTTTCCAAGTGCCTCTAACATTCCACTTACCGTAACCGAAAGCGAGGAAATGACAAATCCCATACAGATTATGCGGATTGCCGCAGCTCCCTTAGCAATTGTCTGTGCATTGGTCGTAAAAAGCCCCATCAGATTTTTTGAAAATCCAAGGCAAATCCCCATCCCGGCTGCCATAATTGCAGCAATCATAACTAACGACGTACGGAAAATACGTCTCACTCTCGCGGACTCACCGGCACCATAATTATAACTGATGATTGGCCGGATTCCCTGAACGATTCCATTCGCCGAAAGATAAATAAAGGTCTGTAGTTTATAATAAATTCCCAGCACCAGTACGTACGTTTGGGAATAGGCAGCAAGGATGCCATTCAATGCCGTGATCATAAAGGAGGGCAGAGCAAGGTTTAATGTCGCTGGAATCCCCACTCCATACATCTGTCGGCACAACCGCTTCCGTATCAGGTTTTTATGCCAGGTCATCTGAAATGCCATCGGTCTCTTAATAAATATAATAATGTATACTATCAAAGGTATCACTTGTCCGATCCCGGTTGCCATTGCTGCACCGGCTATGCCCATTTTCGGAAAGAAACCAATTCCAAAGATCAGCATCGGATCCAGGATAATATTGACAACACAACCACAAAGCATACTGATCATAGATACTTTCATTCGTCCTTCTGCCTGAAAGATCTTTTCAAATGTGATCGCCACTACATTGGGAATGGTAAATGCAAAGACGATCCACGCATATTTTACAGCATCTTCTAATATTGGCTGCCGGTCGGTAAACATTCCAACAAAATAACGTGCGGATCCGATACTAAACAGGGTAAGCAGGATTCCGTGTACAATACTGAGTAATGTTCCGGAAGTCACTACATCATTGGCATTGTTTCGTTCCCCGGCTCCCAGATAAAAGGCAGCTGCCGCATTGATACCAACACCAAATCCTACCGCGATCGCCGTTTCCAATAACTGAAGCGGATATACCAGCGACAATGCCGTCATTGCCTGTTCACTGATCTGTGCAACAAAATAACTGTCAACAATATTGTAAAGAGAATTGACTAACATTGACAACATCATCGGCAACGACATCGACAATACCAGTGGCAGTATCTTCTTCTCCTTCATAAAGGTTTGTTCCATGGTACAACTTCCTCCTGATTCCTTCGTTTCGTGAATCTTGTGAAACAACGACACGCATTCTTCGCGCCCTTGGCGCTCATCATCGTGACAGTCGTCACATAATCGCACAAACCTGCTGTGGGTTTTGTGCAAGCACAACCCACGACAGGTTTGTGCGATTGCGTGTCTCGTTGTTTCACGAAAAAAAATCACACCATCCGGACAGACTCCTGATGATGTGACGAAAAGTAAACATATTTGGTAACTAAATAGTTACCTTTTTTGTTTAGAAAAATTCACATAAGTTTTAGGAGACCATTGTACTATAGTTGGGATGAAAATTCAAGCCTTTTGTTTATTAAAGCGTTAAGTCCTCCACATTCACACCCATAGAAGCCAGTTTAGCAACCGTCGTTTTAATCTGATATTCAAGTTCTGTGTTTACAACTTCGCCATTTGCTTTCTTAATCCGCTGTAAGTCTGTATATTTATCAATAAGCACTGTGATCAGTTCCTTTTCTGTCATTTCATCCATTCCTTTCCACCGCCTTTCTATACGTCTAGTATAGCGGTTTTCACGCTTATTTGCAAATGTATTTTTCTATTTATGTCTTTTTTGGTAATCCTGCTCAATCTCCTTAGACCAGCCCGTACCAATTGCCTGCGCCATCATACAAGGAAGTGCTGCTCCACGCGCTCTTGTTATCGTTTCTCCCAGCACGTCATAGTTCTTTCTTGTTCCTTCTCCGTCGCACTCATATCTTACCGCCCGGTCCGCGTCGATTCCGAACTTCGCTGCTTCTCCGATCGCATCCATATTGGCTCCCAGGAACAAAAATTCCCAGTTCTTTTTCTTGCATTTTTCAATTTTTTGTTTAATTTTGGCATAGTTATAGCGCCGGCTCGAATTTTCCAATCCATCGGTGGTTATAACAACAATTGTACGATCCGGGCGTTCTTCTTTTGGCATTTCCTTTCTTGCCTTTTTAATGTGGGAAATTGTCAGACCAATGGCATCCAAAAGCGCCGTACAGCCACGCACAAAATACTGCTCCTCGGTAAGCGGCGCTACCGTGCGAATCGGCTGGCGGTCATGAACCAGCGTAAAATCATCATCAAAAAGCATCGTAGTAACCAACGCCTCTCCCGATTCCTTCTTCTGCTTTTCCAGTAGTGAATTAAACCCTCCGATCGTGTCCTTTTCAAGTCCTCCCATGGAACCACTTCGATCCAAAATAAATACCATTTCTGTTAAATTCATCATAATAAAATCCTCCATTTCGTATTTGTTATTTCAAAAACTGTGTTTTTGTTTCTGAAACCATCATATCAAAATGGAGGTAACATTTTGTCTCTTTGAAAGAGACATTTTAATCGCCCAGCGTCTCTTCCCCGTATTCATATAACAAAATATTGATCTTAACAATATTGTACTCGCCTGTCTCAATACAATATTTTACAATAAGGTCAAATTTACTCCCCGGTGAAAGTGCATATCCCGCGCGCGAAAGAAGATCCTTCGTCTCATCCAGATTTAACTTCATTCCAATGGCAAGAGCAAGCACTGTCTTTTTCTTCGGATGATACTTTTCATTTGTAATAATTTTCGAAAACACTTTTCGGCTGATATTGGCATTGTGGTATACCTCTGCATTTTTGAGATCTTTTTCGATCAAAAACTGCATAAGCATCTCCGGCAGATTTTTCCCACGGTTCTCAACAATATCCTCCAATGTCCGGTATGACATTTCCTCACATAACATCGGCATCGACACAGATCCACAGATGCCCGCTTCCGTATACATCATCGGCATATGCGGATCACAGCCGTTGCTTTGGAGATAATCCTGAATATCCGGAAAGATCATTTGACACAGATGTGTTGATTCTTCATCATATACCACTAAATATATCATCATTTCACTGTGAAGCAAAAATCCGCTCAATACTTTTATCGCTGTCTGTAATCCAATCTGTTTTGGAAAACCATAGGATCCGGTTGAGATAAGTGGAAATGCGATACTTTCAAATTTCTCTTTTTCTGCCAGCCGCAGACAGTTTTCATAGCATAATTGAAGTTTTTCCTCTTCTCCCTGATCTCCCCCTCTCCAGACCGGTCCCGCATTATGTATAATATATTTTGCAGGAAGCCCAAATCCCGGCGTAACCGCCACTTCGCCCACCTGCATTGTTCCGATCTTTTGTCTGGCTGCCAGCAGTTTTTCCTTCCCCGCCGCCTGATAAATCGCCTGATCCGTTCCCCTTCCATACGCGACGCGCGGATTGGCCGTATTGATCACGGCGTCAACTTTCATTTTAGTAATATCGTTTCTTACAATCTGAAATGGCATAAGATCCCCCCTTGTCAGTTTTTGGTATTTGTAGTATATACAATAATAGGAAATAATACAAGACATTTTTGTTAATATCCATTTTTTGCCTGTAAATTATTGTAATTCTCATTTAATTATGATAAAATAATTTAAACGTTTAATATAAGGAGGAAACTTTATGAAACAATACTTTTGTCTGCTTGCAATTGCACTTATTTTCTGTACCGGATGCGGGACGCAGCAGTCATCAACAGCCAATTTAACAGACACTGTTTCGCCGTCTGCCATTGTGTCGGGATCCGCCGTCTCCCCTGAAGCGCTCACCGCAACAGGTTCCGCAGTAAATCCACAGAATACCGAAAATCCTTTTGTGCCATCAGATAAATCTGCCGCAAAAAATGGTTATGAAAATACCATTTTTACTACAAAAAATTATGTCTATTCTACCGATGGAGAAGGCATTCTTCAGGCACCTATTGTAAAATCAAAAACAGGCGCTTTTTCTTATCCTAAGAAAGGAAATCATTATGTGATAAAACCGGACACGAGTATGACCATCGAAGACATGTATGTTACAGCCTCTTACCTGTTTCTTGTAGAATACAATATGGACGGCACCAATCTATGGCGCATCCCTTTTCGCAGATCCGGGAAAAATGAAACACTGCGCTGGAAAGACCGCGTGAAAATATGTAATCTGGAGAATGTTGACAAAAAGGACTCTCTCTCGATTGACTGGGAAGATTTTCTTTATGCCGAAGATAATAAAGTAATATTTTCTTCGGAAAACGATGGCATTTATGCAATCAACCTGGACTCCGGAAAAATTTCAAAACTTTTCAAAGACATCAGCTATAGCATTGTTGTGGATGAATATGGCGTGCCGCGAAAATATAACGACACCATTTTTATTCTTTGCAAAAGAGACCTTTATCGTGTTTCGGTGAATGATTTTTCTGTTAAAAAAGTCTGTAGAAAAGTAACCTGCCTCTTTTATTATGCGCCGGAAGAAGAGGTTCCTGTCTCCCTTTTTCCGACTACTGTTCACAAAAACACATTGTATTTTCTAAAAAAGGATGGAATTTACGGTTACAATATGAAAACAGAAAAAACAGCACAAATTGTTTCCGTGACAGCCATTGAAACCCTTTTATCGGGAAAGCGAAACGGCTTCCAAAAAGACATCATTGAAACTTGGAATGTTTATCAATTCTTTGCATTGAAAGGCCGCATTTATGCAATACTTAACGCAAATCAACTCACTTATTCGTCCAGAGATGACGAAAATTATGTCTATGATGATGATTTTGATGAGGATTACAAAACCTATGACTATAAATTGTCTGTCGTAAGTTTTCGTGCCTCTGACGGAAACGATCTACGCTACGAAACACAGATGAATACGTTTCTTCAGGAAAAATTAGTCAAACCTTATGAATGCACCGACTACGATCGGCTTAATTATTGGACCGTCGATATCGGTACCCCTCTGTGTCCTGTTGGGAAAAGTCAATGGATCATCGAATTTCCTACACAGCTTCAAAAAGACGGTAAGCGGTACAAAAGCGACTATTATCTCTATGATATTCTTACGGGAAATTCAATGAAAATAGAAAGCCGCGAAGGGCAGCAAATGAAAGAATACAAAGTACGTTTCAAATCTTACAATGGTTTTTGCTAAAAAACACCCCCCTCAGAGAGGCTCAATCTCTGAAGGGGGCGTTTTGAATGATTATCCTTCAATTGCGATATAATTTTTACCAGCAACTGCTTTGTCTGTCTTTTTCGGAATCTTCAACTGCAAGATACCATTTTCAAATTTCGCCGAAATCTCATCCTGGGTGATTGCCTCACCAATGTAAAAACTTCGGCTCATGCTGCCGGCATAACGTTCTTTACGAATGTATTTACCGGTCTTTTTATCTTTCTCATCTTTGTCCAAACCTTTTGCTGCCGAGATGGTGATATAACCATCATTCAGTTCAGCGGTTACTTCATCTTTCTTGAAGCCCGGCAGATCAATGTCAAGTTCATAGGCATCGTCTGTCTCGCGGACATCTGTCTTCATCATGTTCTTTGCATGTTTTCCATAAAGAGGATCTTTTGCCGGGAACATAGCCTTCTCAAATTCCTTACCAAATGGAAAATCATCCATCCAATCATCAAACAAACTCTCTCCAAAAATACTAGGTCTTAACATAAGTCATTTCTCCTTTCCTTCTTGTAACAAGTGTCGGAAATATGGGTTCCTGCGAACCAGCATAGGCACTTAGACTTTTGTATTATTAGCACCATCAGAGATATCTGAAGTGTCGATTGTTAAGTTTCGATTCGGATCCGGGTTCCTTTTCGTAACCCCTTTCCTTATCTTTAACTATGTTATACCACCAATTGTTAGCACTGTCAAGAGGTGAGTGCTAATTTTTTTGTGAAGATTTTGTGTCCTCCTGTCCCTATCCTTTCAAACCGGCTTTTTTCAGCCATTTGCGGTAGGTTTTCATTTTTCCGGACGGCACATAAACTGTGGCTTTCCTCGGAATTCCACGAAAAGCATTCTTCCCAATGTTCTTTTTCTTCAAAAACATACTCTGAATCTTTATCGTTTTTACTTTGCGGCAGCCGGCAAATGCGTTTTTGCCGATCCCGGTGACGCGATAATAGATTTCTTTGTATTTTACATAATTTGGCACTGTTATCTTTTTGATGTTCTTGGAACTGCTGCCCATACAGGTCACATCATAAATGCCTTTTTTCGTATTTACGGCATTGATCTGATAACGAATCCCTTTTATTTTAAATGAGGAGCCTTTTGAAAAATAGAAATAATATCTCTTGCCATCCTCTGTATCCTCGTTATCATCCGAACCTCCATAATAAGGAGCTTTTTGTGCAGAATCCCCGCTATTGCCGGCATTGGAGGCATCCGGTTCGTCTTCCGGCGAATATTTGACGATACGGGAACGCTCCCCGCAGCGGCGGCAGTGAATGGATTTTTCGCCCTGCGTCGTCGCCGTCGCCGGAGTATCGATTGTAAAATCCGACTCCCAGTCATGTCCCAGCGGCTGTAAATGGGTATCTATGAGCAAAATGCCTTTCTTTCCTTCCGCATCTGCATACACATTGTCGCAGTCCCGGCAAATGTAATACTCAATATTTCCCCCCTGTGTACACGTCTGTGCCTTTGCGTCATATTTCTGCATATCATGCACATGCTCTTCGTCCGTTTCCTCGCGAACCGTCGCTCCGGATACTTTTTCAATGCTGTAATAATCCTGCGCATTTTTCGGAGTGATAATTGTAAAATCCCCGGTTCCGGCACCTTCCCAGGCATCCTCTGCTGCCTCCGGCGCCGTCTTTGCTTTGAATTTCATTCCTTCCAGAGAAGTACAGCCGGCAAACGCTTTATTTCCAATATTTGTAATTGTTTTTGGCAATGTCACATACGTCAGCCCGGTCTGATCCGCAAACGCATTAGCGTCGATAACGGTAACCGTATACGTCGTGTCTCCCATCGTAACCTCTGCCGGGATGTCCACTTTGCCGGAAATCTTCTCCTCCGGTTTGGCAGAAACATGCACCGTCACATTGCCGGAAAGATCTTCCACCTTTGTATAACGGATTCCATCCATTTCGATATAAAGAATATCTCCGCATTTTTCACACGTTCCCCCTGCATACCGGTGTCCTGTCGCCGGAATGACGGTCTGCGCCTCCAGTATCTCTCCACATTTCAAACAATGGCTTCCCTGCGTCAGACCGTCTCCGGTACAGGTAGCTGCAACCGCTTCATCGATCACGATTTCATGCGTGTGGGACTCTTCTTCCTTTTTGCAGATTGAAAAATCTTTGCGGATCGTTCCATAAAAAAGTCCTTTTCCGGAAATAACCGCTGTCGCAGTCCCGGCGTTGACATTATTTTCATAAGAGACCATATAATCAATCCCCTGCTCCAGCACGGTATCTTGGCGGTAAGACACCGTCACTTCCGGACTGCAGGCATTTCCATCATAGGTAAATGTATCTTTTGACAAACGGACATCCATCTCCGAAATGTTCTGACTGCCTTCCTCGCCAACACGCAGCATAAACGTTTTCTTAATGCGCGGATTGTACTTTGGATATACACTGAGTTCGGTGATTCCTTCCGCTAAAATCTCATAATGGTCGTATGCCGTATTATTTTCCGCCTCTTCCGGTGCAGCCGCCACTTCTTCATTTGTCGATTCCATTACCATATTCTGGTGATCCGAATCTCCATCCGTAAGCTGTTTCCAGCAGTATAGCAGGGATCCCACCGGATTGCTTACCGGGAAAGTCTTCGAATAACTCGCCTTTGAACTTGTGCTGTTGCGCCAGTACAACGTCATCTGCGTCGGCGGTGCGATGCGGATCGTATCCCCGCACGCGGAACATTTTCCGGTACTTTTTCCCTGTGAATCTGCCGCTCCGTAGACATAATCATGCTCTTTTTTCGCCACGGTTTCTTCTATTGTATTTTGGCAGACAGCACAATAATATTGTTTTTTTCCTTCCTTTGTACACGTTGATTCGGTATACGATGTCATTTTTTTCGGATGATTACATTTTACCGTAATTTCTTTTTGCGCTGCGATCGTGCTGCCGGATTTTGCCGTGATGGTAACCGTTCCATCCGTCATTCCCGTTACCAGCCCTTCTGCTGTCACCGTCGCCACTGCCGGATTCGAAGAAGTATAGGTAACATCTTCTATCGACCACACATCCCGCAGGGCATTTTTTCTTCGAAGTTTCACACGCGGCGTCACCGTCGTTGTTCCGCCTGTAAAAATCTGGGTTTCCCCCTCCAGATAAGTCTCCCGGATAAAGTTATTTGACACCTCTATCTTCTGCATCACGTCTGCCGGGGCTTCCTGCATCGTCTCATCGAGATCGGATTTCGCGGAAAATTCTCCTGCCATTGTAGCCGGATACGGTGCTGCTTCCGAATAAAATCCACCAAATCCAACATACTTAAACTTCGGATTGATCATACTCGTATAGTGACCGGTTTCCTCACTGAAATCCTGTTTTACCCAATATTGCTTTTCACTATACCAAAGCAGGATTCCTTCGATCATATCCTGGACATGATAGTAAGCAAGATCTTCGGAAGAAGAACTTATCCCATTACTGGTGATGGAAAACGTGTTCTTTTCGTTCAAACGATTATGACCGGAATCCATAAAGCGAAATGCAATTCCTGCTTCTGCCGCACGGATACGCGCAATATTTTCAAGATCACTCGACCACTTCAATGGGACATAATCTGACGCCGTAAGATATCTGCCGAGATCTCTCGGATCACGTACATTTCCTGCTTCACAGGCTTCTTTTCGGATTGCATTGATCTTGGCAAGTGCCTCTTTTGCCTGTGCAAAATACGACCCATACACACCAACCAGCGTACATCCTTCCGATGCTTCTGTCACATCCGTTTCCAGCACCGTCTGCGTCTTCGCTCCTGCCACATTTGCATTTGCCGGCACAATAAGCGCAACTGCCAGCAGTCCGGCAAGAATCCTCTTTCTAACTGCTATCTTTTTCATTGTCATCCCTCCGATGCTATGTATTCGTTTTGTTCCTTATCTTCCAGCACCTGCATTACGTCTTCCAAAAACTCGGCCTGTTCCCGCCATCTTTGAATATCTCTCGCCACAACAACGGCAATTCCAAAAACCATCGCAAGGATCACGATCCCTGCTTCCTCCCTTGAAAATTCTACTTTCCATTGTGCCAGTTCAAAAAATAATGTTGCCGCCAGCAGCACAAGCGGTATGGAAATTATTTCCACTTGTTTTTTCATATTTTCAATGTCTCTTTTTTTCTGAATCAGAAAATGACAGAAATCCTCATTTTCCTTCTGCTTGTCATAATTCTTCTGAATCCTCGCCTTCCAATCCGAATATTCCGGCACATAGAGAATTCCGTCGTCTTTCGCATCCTGCTTTCTCATCTTTTTATAAATATTTAGTTCGGAAAAATAATCAAATCCATAACCATTATTCTTTACTTCTATACGCTTCTGATAAATCTTATTTACGATTTTACTAAAAATGGCAAATAGAACAATCCCACCTGCACATACGACACAGAAAATCAAAAACTTGAAAAGCGCTGCCCGGTAAATACCGATCACAAAACCTGCGACCACTCCCACAGTTCCCCATAAATACTTGGAGTTTTTGTATTTTTTTATCTTGTTTAAATTATCCTGATTCATAACTGCCTCCTTCTCGCAATAGGTTACTTTTATTTTCTAACATTTCGACAAAAAAAGCAATAGAGAGTTTATCCTTTACGGAATAAATTTCTCTATTGCTTCGTTTTTATCCATTCCTTTTTTATTCTGCCTCTTCTACACCATAATATCTGCCGTCGTAGCGGATTCCCTCAATCCGGCTGATATCGACATATCCAAAACGATACGCCATAACCGTCGTATCCGCGGAATCCTCCGGTTTTTGTTCTTCTTTCGTTGTAAACGAATCTTCCGGAATCGTACCATCCTTTCCAATTTTATCCAGATTGTAATCAAAGTAATCGGTAATGGATTTATTGTTTTTCAAAATGATCTGCAATTCCTTTGTCTTTTTATCCGACACGTTTGCCGCGATTGAAGATACTTTGACTTCCGCAGTTCCAATCTTCCATGTCAACGTTGGCATTTCAACCACATTGGCTGCCGTAAGTGTCTCTGTTTTCAAGATCTCGGTATAAACTTCTCCCTGTTTTCCATTTCCTTCAAATTTCCAAATTTCAATCCTGAGATTTTGAATGGGATCCGTATCCTCTGCTGACAACTCATTTTCAACATAAAAATATTGGATTCTGTCTGTGGATTTTTCTTCGTCATAATTGACTACACCATATAGAAAATCAAATATTATATCTCCTTTTTTATACTGCTTGGTTTCCTCCATCCCACCGGCATGCGACACATGAATCCCATTTCCCGAAAGATCCTTCACAGATACATAAAAATATCCGATGTTCATGCTCTTATCGCACAGCGCTTTTTCAATCTTGAATTGAAGTCCGTACGCATTCACTTGCGCCTGCTCATTGTGAAACTTGGAATTTAACTGCTTATTTTCTTCCTCCCCGCGTTCCTGCAAAAACGGCCATTGAAATCCCGATGCTGCAATGACCCCGATCGGAATGGCAAGCGCCAGCAGACAAACTGCTGCGACAATTCCCCGCCGCATTGCAGACACGCGCGGTTTAGCATACGCTTTTTCCAAATCTTCCCATATCCATTCTTTTCTTTCTTCCTCCATAACAATTTCATCAAACATTTTATTCATTTTCTTGATCATATCACATTTCCTCCTTTAAAATTTCCGCTAACAACACCCTTGCTTTTGCGAGACGCGACCGGATTGCTGAAGCACTTTTGCCAACTATTTTTGCAATCTCCTTTGTATTGTATCCTTCAAAATAATACAGATAAATTACCTCCCGGTACATCTCCGGGATTTTTACGATTGCCTGCAGCAGTTCTTCATACGATTCCTCTCCTTCTTCCCGAAAGGAATAATCACATCCCTTTTCCTGCTGTTCTTCCAACGATATCTGTTTTTTCCGGTAAGCACTTTTTAACTGGTCTTTGCAGGCATTTCCTGTTACCCGCAGCAGCCATGCCTTACTGTGCTCTTCATCTCTAAAACGAATATTCTTACGCAGCAGTTTTTCGAAAACAATGTGAACAATATCATAGGCATCCTCTTGATTTTTTAAATATAATACTGCGGTGCGAAACACCATATCGCAGTATTTTTCATAAAGGCTTCCTACTTCACCTGGCTTCAATCTATTCGCCTCCTCTCTTTCCTCGTTCTGTAATATACACGATCTGAAAATGCAAAATGTCCAAACGAACAGACTTTTTCCGCAGCTGCAAAAAGACCTAAACTAAGATTTCTCCTAATTTAGGTCTTGAAATTTCTAATAAAATTTTAATCCGGCTTTTTTCAACCATTTCAGATAAGTCTGCATTTTTTCGGTCGGTACATAAACCGATACTTGCTTGGAAATTCCCCGGAAGGCATTCTTTCCAATCTTTCCTTTCTTCAAATACAAACTCTGTATCTTTATTTTCTTTAATTTACGATATTTGTAAAATGCTTTTTTCCCGATACCGGTTACGCGGTACGAAACACCTTTGTAAGTTACCGTATTTGGAATTGTTACTTTCTTGATCTTCTTATTTTTACTTCCTGTACATATTACCTCATAAATGCCTTTTGAAACATTCACCTTGTTCACTTTATAGTAAAGACCTTTTACTTTAATAGAAGTTCCCTTTGGCACATATTGAGTCAATGTTGTGTCCGTTCCCGTATCTTCTTCCTTTTGTTGATTTTCCAAACTCTGTTTTCCGCTTGTGTTTCCTGTGTTGGAGCCTGCTGTCGGTTTCTGAGTCGGAGCTATTGTCGAGCCGGGTTTTGCCGTCGGCTTCGCGCTTGGTTTTACGGTCGGAGCCACACTCTGTATTGGCGTCGGCGCAGCACTTTGATCCGGTTCCGGTGCGGCGCTTTGATCCGGTGTCGGTGCGGTGCTTTGGTTTGGTGTCGGTGCGGCACTCTGCGTTGGCGTCGGTGCGGCGCTTTGATCCGGTGTCGGTGAAGCACTCTGCGTTGGTGTCGGCACAGCGCTTTGATCCGGTGTCGGCGCTTCACTCTGGTCCGGTGTCGGTGCGGCACTCTGCGTTGGCGTTGGTGCAGCGCTTTGATCCGGTGTCGGTGAAGCTTCCTCGTCCCCCTCCACACGCAATGTAAATGTGCGTTTAAGTGCCGGATTATATTTTGGATAAATCGTAAGTGTCGTAACTCCGGCTCCTAAAATATCAAAATAATCATCTGCCGAATTTGTAGCTTCTTTACTGCACGGAACCGCCACATTTTCATTGCTTGATTCCATTATCACCGTCTGATAATCCTCATCTCCACCCGCAACCTGAATCCAGCAATATAACTTTGATCCAATCACATTGTTGCTTGGAATAAAGGAGGAATACATATAGTCGCCGGAACTGCTATTGTTCCTGCTGTTGTTCCAATAAATCCGAATCTGCGCCGGCGGTGTGAACTGAATCTCATCTCCACATATGGTACACACGCCACTACATTTGCGGCCAGAATCAATTTTACTAAACTCATACTCATGATCACATTCTACTATGATTTCCTTTTGTGCCAGAATGCTATCTCCGGATCGTGCCGTAATCGTAGTGGTTCCCATCGCTTTTCCGTTTACCACACCATCCTCTGTTACCGTAGCGACATCCGGGTTTGAAGAAGTATAGGTGATATCTTCTGCAATGGTCCATAATGTTCTCACCGCATTTCCACGCTGGATCATAACACGAGGTTCTACAGTCGTCGTCCCACCGGTTACGATCTTATCGTCCCCTTCCAGATACGTCTCTTTAATAAATTCCTTTGAAACTTCAATTTTCTGCATTACATTTTCCGGTGCGTCCTGCATCGTCTCATCCAAATTGTCCATATAAGAAAACTCCGCAGACATTGTACTCGGATATCGGGCTGCTTCCGAATAAAATCCTCCAAATCCAACGTATGTATAACTTGGATCGATCATGCTCGTATAATGACCGGTCACTTTACTTGCATCCTGATTTAACCAGTCCTGCTTTTCCTCGTACCATAACTGAATGCCCTGTACCATATCCTTTTTCCAGTAGTATGCAAGATCTTCGGCCCAGGAAGTAATACCGTTACTGCTGATCGAATATGTTCCCCGCTGATTGAGGCGGTCATGTCCGGAATTCATAAAGGAATATCCGATCCCTGCTTCTGCTGCACGGATACGCGCGATATTTTCAAGATCACTTGACCACTTTAACGGCACATAATCCGATGGCTGAAGATATCTGCCCGGATTTCTTGGATCCTGTACATCTCCCTGTTCACATGCTTCTTTTCGAATTTCATTAATCCTGTCAAGTGCTTCTTGAGCCTGCGAAAAATAAGAGCCATAGACACCCAGCATCGTACATTTGTCGGATGCCTCCGCCACATCTGTCTCTAATATTTTTTCCGGTTTTGCCGCTGCTATATTATTGGCAGGAACAATCATCGCAAAACTTAACAAAAATGCCGCTATTCTTTTTGTTATACGCATTTTATTCATAACTTTCGTCCACCTTTCTGCCATATTAATGGCTGCAAAATATGCTTCCTTCGATCCTTTCGCTGCAACAGGTACCATTTATGAAAACGACAGATTTATTTTGTCAATTCCCAAAATGCAACGGCACTTGCTGCTGCCACATTGAGCGAATCCACTTCATGTGTCATCGGAATATTTACGATATAATCGCTGCGCCGAATGGTCTCTTCGCGCAGGCCATCGCCTTCTGTCCCCATGATGACAGCCAGTTTTTTCTCCTCTTTCAATGCCGGAGAATTTATGCTGACTGAGCCTTCACACAGTGCCATTGATACTGTTTTAAACTGCATTTCCCGTAACTGCTCCAGATAATCCTCTTTTGTCTCGTCAATAAATGTCCATGGCACCTGAAATACGGTTCCCATACTAACCCGTATCGCTCTCCGGTACAACGGATCACTACATCCCTGCGTAAGAAGCACGGCATCCATCCCTAAGGCTGCTGCCGATCGGAATATCGCTCCGACATTGGTCGGATTCATCACATTTTCCAGTACCACAATTCTTCCTGCTTCACAAGCCGCCTCATAAACCGACGGAAGTTTTCTCCTGCTCATCGCACACAATGCCCCACGCGTAAGTTTAAATCCGGTGATACCCAGCAGCACATCTTCCGTGGATGTGTAAACCGGCGTGTCCTCATATTGATCTAAAATGTGCGCCATCTGCCCCGGCACATCTTTTTCTTCCAAAAGGAACGAAATTGGTTCATAGCCATCCGCCAGTGCCCTCTCGATCACCTTGGGACTCTCCGCAATAAATACCCCTTCCTGCGGTTCATACCAATGCATCAGCCGGGATTCCGAAGTACTTGCATAGAATTCTAATTCGGGAATTGTTATATTGTTTACGTGTATCAGATTCATCCGCTTTTCCACCTCTTATCTATGTAATATTATACTTTGGATATCCCGCTTATGCAATACTATTTTTTTCCAGATTTCTACTTTTTACGTGATTTTTTGTATCTCTTGCGCTATAATAAAATGAAACAGGCAGTTTACAACGCTTAATCAAACAACACGAAAGGGGTAATGCTATGTATATCAGCATCACAGGGAGCAGCAGCAATAAAAATGTTTATATCACACAGTCTTACTGTAAACCGGACGGAAAAACTTCTTCCCGCATTTATAAAAAACTCGGAAAATACAATGATCTCTTGGCAGATTTCTCCGGCGACCACGAGAAAATGATGGCATGGGCAAAAGAAGAGGCGGCAAAAGAAACCGCACTTTTCAATCAGCAAAAACGCAAAATTTCCATCGATTTTTCCCAAACTTCACACATTCCGCTTAACGAAACAAGAACCTTTAACGCAGGATATCTTTTTTTACAGCATTTATGCCATGAATTACGGCTTGATACCATATGCAGAAACATCCGAAACCGCCGGCGGATCACGTACGACCTTTTTGCCATTCTGACCAATCTGATCTACGCAAGAACCCTCTCTCCCTCCGGCAAAACGAGCAGTTTCTCTTACTGCCGGTCTCTTCTGGAATCACCCAAATACGCTCCGCATAATGTATATCCTGCTCTCACTGTGCTGGCAGAAGAATCCGATTATATCCAGGAAGCACTCTACCGCAATTCCACCTTTGTTTATCCGCGAAATGCCCGCATCTTATACTATGACTGTGTGGATTTCTGTTTTGAAATAGAAGAAAAAAACAAACGCAGACACCCAGATCCTTTTGTCACAATGGGCATATTTATGGATGCAGACGGGATTCCGCTTGCCTTTGATCTTTTTCACACAAACCGGAAAGATCCGGTTTCCCTCACCCCTCTGGAGGAAAAAGTTTTACGCGATTTCAACTGCGGTACCTTTCTCTTTGGTACAGATAGAGGTCTCGGCGATAAAAATAACCCTTTTTATAATACTCACCAAAGGCACTCTTATGCAATCCCATTGCCCTTAAAAGAATTAAACAAGGAGACGCAGGATCTGATACTGGACCCGACACAATTTCAAGTTCCCGGCTCCCATCAAAAAATTGACCTTCGCTCCCTCGACGAAACAGATCTGGAAACATTTGATACCGTCTATTACAAAACACTGCCACATATAACCGAAAACACAGCAGAAACCGTCATTGTCACTTATTCTCCAAGATACCGTGCCTTCCAGCAGAAAACGCACAGCCGCCAGCTGGAATCTTCCCTGTCCGCACCCCCTTTTGATGGGTTTTATGCTGTTACTACAAATGTGGAAAATTCTTCCAACGACATAATAAACTTTAACAAGCACCGCTGGGACATTGACGAAATGTTCCGCATTATGAAATCTGAATTTGAAACAAAAGATGTATACATCCCTAGAGATTCCCGTATAAAAGCGCATTTCTTAGTGTGCTTTATCAGTCTGCTGATGAAACATCTGTTAGTGCAAAAACTGGATGGAAAATTTAGCGGCAGCCAGATCACAGCCGCACTAAGCGATATGAAAATGACGCATCTATCCAAAGAAAGCGGCTACATCCCTGCCTACAACCGCACTGATCTGACGGATGCCCTGCATTGTGCCTTCGGCTTTCGCACAGATTTTGAATTCATCTCAAATTCCAATATGCGGAATATCATCCGGCAAACGAAATTTAGGAAAG
>DJNB01000026.1:1655-5556 GCA_002435545.1 Lachnoclostridium sp. UBA6475 | reverse complement strand
TTTCTGACTGCTTATTTACCTTATGTCCAGCACTTTCTGCATCTGCTGCAATCGCCGCATCCTTTTCGACGCGGCTCCGGACTCCATGGCTTGCACAAAATATCAATTTTCCCAGCATCGTATCTCTCTGTTGTACCTAACATAGAAATTTGAACAATATTGTGCGGCAGTTCGGTTATCGTAACCGGTTCGATGCGAACTTTGGACAAATCCATACAACTCTGCACACGCACGGGGTGAAACTGCTGCAAGCACTCTCCATTTATCGGATTGATAACCATGAGTGACTGAGAAAAAAGCTGAATTTGTTTTTCATTATTTTTCTCGTTGCAGGTCATTTTGTCATTTTCTGTTAGGGTAATTGGAATCATGATATCTTTCCTCTCTTGTTAGTAACCATTCCATCATTTTTTAACTTTCTGACTTAACAAACTATCCTCTCCGAATTTCCATTATCCTTTTTACTTCTTGCTGCAAATCATCGCTAAAGTCCACTAAATCCACCTGGGTGATCACCTTCAATCTTAATAATTCTACAATATTCCACATGGTTTCTGACTTTTGCAATTCCATAATAACTCCCGGATGTCTCCTATCTTTTTTAATTCGCTTTTCCAATTCCCAGAATTTTTCTGAAGCATCTTTGTTTTCATCACTTAGAAATTTTATATACTTTTTGACAAGTTTCTCCATATAATTTTCTTGCCACTCAGGCAATTTGTCCTGAAATAATTTCCAATCACTTTTGGATATATTCATACTGTAATCTTCCTTTCTTAATAAACCAGATTTATTTTATCCATCTTGTTTATAGGCATTATATTCCTTGACCACAAATGATTTTTTATCATTCATAATTCTCTTTAGTAACAAATGAATTATCATGCTACAAACAAAAATTTTTTCCACCACATCAAAATTGAGTTTAAGTTCATAGAATTTTTTACTTCATTTTGCTGACAAGCCTTTATAGTTTCTCCTCCACTTTCTTCAGCTCATCCAGCAATGCAGTTCTCCTTGGATATATCATTTTAAATTCGTCCACGAGTGCCTTTGCTGCCACATTTCCCTTCCACTTAATTAATTGCAATAAATCCTTGCACACTTTTTTATACAATCTTCTGTCCGTTGCCTCCGCACATTTTTCTCTGATATATTTTTCACATAACGCATAGATTTCTTCTGGATATTCTTTTACTAAAAATTTTCCATAATAAAACAAATCAAATGGCTGCTCTTTAACTGCTTCTAACAATAATTTCTTTTCATTTTCTTCAATCAATATGCTTCGATAACAAATCATATAACGGCCATTTTTTAATTCTTCCAGTATTAAAGGCTTTTTCTCCTCCCAGACGCCTTGTCCAACATATAAATGCCTCAATACATCCCAAAATTCCTCATTGCCTAAAAACAAAATCCGCTTTGCCTGCTCAATCTGCTTTTTCGTATCACCAGCCTTAACGTAAACTTCAAATAATATATTATTCCAGTCATTTGGCGATTTTCTATAATACTGTTCACTTTCTTTCTCTATTGCTTCAAGGCACAACCGCTCTGCTTCCGAATAATTTCTCTCCTCTATCGCATCTTCAACAGCAATCAGTCGTAATTCCCGAATATGCAAATTAGCATACAATTCACTTTGTACTTCCTTCACTCCTTTCAAATGTCTATGTAATTTATAGCGCAAAATCGTATCTTCCATCTTATCGTAATCTAAAAAATATTTGTTCTTGCTATTCTGCAAAAATACATCCAAGACCTTTTCTAATTTTTCTGCCATTTTTTCATCACAAAAACAAATCGCCTTCTCTAACAATTCATATCGCCACGAAGTCCAACCATCAAAGGCCTTTTTCTTTGATTCTCTTATAATTAAAGAAAATGCTTTCTTTTTTATTTCAGCATCTTGCTTTGCAATAGCTCGCGTGCAAAGTTCTATCCGTTCAAATGTACACATAATGACATCGGTAAGCATTCCGGAACTACTGTCTGCATAGGATGCTAATTTCACTCCGGAAGCCAATACATAAACAACTGTTTCCAAAACATCAAAGTATCTTCCCGATTGAAAAAATTCTTGACACCCATCCAATACATCGTGCATATCCATACAAATATTATCACAACTACGACAGTCTACGTACCCCCGAATTGTATTGTATTTTATTGAAGCATTGATTGTCTTCTTCGCAGCTTCTAAAATTTCATTTTTTTCTACCATATAGGTTCCTCCAAATTTTATATTACTACAACAAGATTTTCCATGAGCCTCCATTATCCGGTCCTATTCGAGCTATAATTTTATGTTTCTTCAACTCGGATATATATCTGGCAATTGTTCTATCTGTTACATCCAACTCAATTCTCATTTCATCAATAGATACTTTGGGATTATCTGAAATCATTTTTACAATTTCAAGTGCTCTAACCGCTTTTTTCTTTGAGTAATTTGGTATACACTCGCGAATTCTTTTTTCTGAGATGTCTATGACATTTTCTATGACATTTTTGTTTTCTTCCAAAAACGCCGGATGAATCGGAATCCTAATCCTCATAGCTCGCCTATCTTCATCTGTGAAGAATTCTGCGCGTGGAGAACCGTTCTTTTCCAGTTCTTCTTGTATTGTCGGAATACCAGAGGAATGACCTTCTGACAAATCCAATTCTTTCAAAAATTCTCCCAATCTTCTGTTACGATAGTATCTTGAAACAAATCTCTTACCTTCTGCTATCGTCTTTTCGGAAATAGACCGGTCAATTCCGGGGAAATTCATAATATTAATGCAATCCGGCTCTATCTCTATTGTTACAGGCTCACAAGACATATAATCTCTATGGTAAAAAGCATTAACCACAGCCTCCTCAATTGCCTGATACGGATAATTCATAATCCGCAAAGCCTCCATCTGATTGGGAACCTTGATTACTTTTTCTCGTATAAAAAGATTTCGAAATCGTTCCATTGTTGCCTGAATCATCTGTGGTACGGAACCTGTAATATTAGGAAAATCCTCGCTTACACTTGGATTTTCTATACTCCCTTGCGGAAATGACGTCATCTGAACATAAGTGTATGGGAAAAACCGGTCCGGATGCTCACAAAACATCATGATTGCCACATTTTGAATATAACGGAGTTCTGGTGGGCCCACCAGCAGTTGCATATCTTCTAATATCTCCTCTACGCCTCGTTCTTTAACTTGTTTTGCCAGTTTACTACCTGTTTTTCTCAAATGATCTTCCAAAAGGACAGGGGAAATATCATCAAAAACAGCCTTATGATTTGCTCTGCAATCATAAGGAGTCTGATCTGACATGTTAATCAATTCCCTCTCCTGCTCAGAATTTGCCTTCACAGAATTGGTTAGATAACGAATATAATAATTATACTTCTTATCCTTTTTACTGGTAACATGTTCTGGTGATTTGTAAGGACGCTGCTGTCCTGTTCTCGCCACAATAACAAGAATCCATTTTCCGTCAACTTCTAACGGAATCACCTTGGGAAAATATGGTGGAGAAATCATATTGTTGTAGCTAAGCATTTCTTTTTGAATTTCGTCCAACTTATATTCTGGAATTCCCCTTACCGGACGTACTGCTACTCCATTTTTCTCTTCAACACCGACAGCAATATATCCACCACCGTCATTGTTGTAATCATTCGCAAATGCGCAGACACTATGATAGATGTCATCAGGATTCCATCCTGTCTTAAACTCTATGCGGTCTGATTCAATTTTTCTTTTGTTTAACAAATCTTCTACGCTTATTTCAAGTTCCATAGTGTCCTCTCTTTCCATTATTAATTTGCACTTTACCTGCAAATTCAATTCTGTTAAGTTCTGCTCCTACAACTCCTCTTCTAATGGCTTGTAACTATCACCCGCCACAG
>DJNB01000026.1:0-1639 GCA_002435545.1 Lachnoclostridium sp. UBA6475 | reverse complement strand
AAATCCGCATACATCGTATAAGAAAATGTAGTAACTACCTCAATGACAACTACTCAACGCTTTTTTATCAATGAATAACATTATGACAATTACTGCATTGTTTTGTCCTTCCTACTGAATTAACATAAGGCATAAGTTTCTTGTTATTTTGCCAACATGCTGCACAATATTTTATATCTTTACCCTCTGCTTTTTCACTTTTTCTTATATAATATCCTTGAGGTAGAAGTTCTAAATCCTCTTCTGCAATATTTGATTGCTCTAACTCTTCAATCTTCTTTTTTAAATCACGATTTTCATCTTCTATTTCAGATAAAGTTAATTTTATTTCAATTAATCTATCAACAAGTTCCAAATTTTTCTGATTCTTAGCCTCATCAATTAAATCTCTTACTAACTGATATATATCCATAACAGTTCCCATTTTATTACACCTTCCTGCTCATATCTTTGTAATTCTCCACCCCAGTATATTCCTTTATTAAAGAAACATTCACTAGTTTCGTCGGAGATTTCAAATTTTCATCCGTCCAATATTTTGAAATAATCTGCATTGTGCAAGGATTACCAAATATAATCACCTTATCCGCAGCATTTTCAACACCATGAAATTCATTAATCTTTCGTTTAATGTCCTCATACTGCTCATGCGGTTTCTTTTCCGTATCGCAGAATACTAACACAAGTTCATCTGAGGTGTTTTGATAACGATCCTGGTACCTCACCGGAATGTTTCCATTGCCACCAGCGTTAACCAATGCAATTTCATATTGCTCATTCCACACATTCAATTTTTTCAAACGATTAAGATATTCATATTCCTCATTACCTTCACAGATAACACAGATTTTATGCTTATCAAAAAATCTAGGAGCTTATTTGGCATCGGCAGCATTCCCTTTACATCGCCTTTCATACTAAATAAGGAATTAATTAATTCCGAATCAGGTAATGCATCAAGTGCCCCTTCCTGTATTTTCCATGACATCTGTTGTATCCCTTACGCCCTGCTGGGCTGTAAAATCAGTAAGCGAATATACATAGGCCCCCCTCCTCATCCTTATAAACAAACCAAATCTGTTCCTTTTGAAACATTCTCTTACAATCAATAAGATTAATATCATGAACAGTAAATATCATCTGTACATTGGTATTCAATTCATTACTAAACATCGCTACAATAACTCTTGTAAGTTTGAAATTAATACTACTGTCCAATTCGTCTACAACATGAATCCTACCTTGTTCTATAATTTCAATTACATAACTCGCTATTGCCGCTATTTTCTTTGTCCGTGTGGAATCAAATATCATGCTTGGTACATGAACTCCTTTAATAGGTGGAAACCAATCAAATCTGATCCAGAACTTTCTCATCTGGTTTTTCGTCATCATCACTAGTTTTGATTTGAATTTTATCCATATCCACATACTCAAAGTTATCCATATACAAATCTGTATTTTAAAAAAACTCAACAACCTTTTGCTGTAACTGATTCATTTATCAAGTAATATCAGTTCAAATCCCCACCTATAAATCATACCTCCTGTTACTTTTTCTGTCCCTTCACTCCAATTCTTATTAAAAGCGTGATTAATTCTCTTTGCCAAATTCCGGATAGTGTATAATATTTTGTGT
>DJNB01000246.1 GCA_002435545.1 Lachnoclostridium sp. UBA6475 | reverse complement strand
GGTATCGGTCTTTGCCGTACAGAGCATATGTTCTTCGAGGAAGACAGAATTGCTGCTTTCCGTGAGATGATCTGTGCAGATACAGTAGAGGAAAGAGAAGCTGCATTGGAAAAAATCCTTCCATATCAGCAGGGAGACTTCAAAGCACTTTACGAAGCTTTGGAAGGAAACCCGGTTACGATCCGTTTCTTGGATCCACCTTTGCATGAATTCGTTCCTACAGAGGAAGCTGATATCAAGAAACTGGCTGACGCTCAGGGCAAATCCGTAGAAGACATCAAAGCAATCATTGCTTCTCTTCACGAGTTCAACCCTATGATGGGACATCGTGGATGCCGTCTTGCTGTAACTTATCCGGAAATCGCTAAGATGCAGACAAAAGCAGTTATCCGCGCAGCTATCGAAGTTCAGAAAGCTCACGCTGACTGGAACATCAAACCTGAGATCATGATCCCATTGATCGGCGATGTAAAAGAGTTGAAATATGTTAAGAAGTTTGTAGTAGAGACCGCTGACGCTGAAATCGCAGCAGCCGGTGCAAATCTTGAGTACGAAGTTGGTACTATGATCGAGATCCCGCGTGCTGCATTGACAGCAGATGAGATTGCAAAAGAAGCTGACTTCTTCTGCTTCGGTACAAACGACTTGACACAGTTGACATTTGGTTTCTCCCGTGATGACGCTGGTAAGTTCCTTGATGCTTACTATGATGCTAAGATCTTCGAGAACGATCCATTTGCTAAACTTGACCAGGATGGTGTTGGTAAGTTGATGGAAACAGCTCTGAAACTTGGAAAACCTGCAAACAGCAAACTTCACTGCGGTATCTGTGGTGAGCATGGTGGAGATCCATCTTCTGTAGAATTCTGCAACAAGATCGGTCTTGACTATGTATCCTGTTCTCCATTCCGTGTACCAATTGCACGTTTGGCAGCAGCACAGGCAGCTATTGCGCAGAAGTAATTGCAATAAAAGCAAGTCAGGCACGTAGTGCCTAATAAATAAAATGAAATTCTCGTCGGCAAGTTTAGCTTACTTGCCAGCGAGGATTTTGTTTTATTATAAAAGATACGATTATCTGACGAGTGTACGCGTGCAGACCGGCGAGGCCGGGATGAAAAGGATTGAGTAAAGTTTTGTGTAAGGAGGGATAGGCGTATGATGTATCCATATATGATATTGGCGGATGAAACGGAAATTGTACATTCACAAATTATAGAAAAAGATGGCATGAAAAAAGTTATAGTTAATTTTGAACGTCCAACAGAAAATGGATTTGATTCGGCAAGATGCGAGTTGCCTGATTATAAGTGGACAGACAGGCAAGGATATTCGGATGAAGAAATAGCGATGTTTGAAGAACTTCTGCATAGCAATGCACATTTGCTATATAAATATGCGGAGAATGGAGGGATTCAGATTGCCTAAACTATTCATGGTAAGTGGATATACGGTTTATTTTTGGTCTAATGAAAATGGCGAACCGATTCATGTTCATGTATCAAAGGGAAAGCCTACGCCTAATGCAACAAAAATCTGGCTTACAAAGTCAGGTGGGTGCATTCTGGCAAGTAATGGCAGTAAAATATCTGATAAAGAATTAAATGAGTTGATGGAATTTATATCAGCACAGTTTTTTCTTATTTGTGCAAAATGGAAACAGGCATTTGTCATTGATGAGATAAAATTTTATTGCTAGGAAAGGCAAACAGATGATGCAAGGAAAGAATTTTATTGAAGAAATTTAATATTTCTCCTTTCAATTGGCAGGTATTTGATGTACAATAGAAATAGATATATGGAAGATTTTTCCTAAATGGAAAGATAAGATTATTATAATAATGAATGGAGGATGACAACAATGAAAAAAGATTTGTTGAATGTAAAGGTTATTGGAAGAGGCTGCGATAAATATTTTGAATTACTTGGTATTGTTCAAAATGCATTTCGTAACAAAAAACAGATGGTTACCATCGAGGAAGTAAATAATGAAAAAGAAATTTCGCGGTTGGGAATACATCAAATGCCGGCATTACTTGTAGACGGCAGAATGGTAGTACAAGGGACGGCGTTTGAAGCAGGCATGGTAATGAATGCGTTAAAAGAGATGTAGAGCTGATGTGATTGTGGATGAAACCATAGGTAGTGGCTGAAACAGTTTGTTGAGGGGTTATAGTATACATAGTATGAGTGAAAAGTTGTCAATTTACAAAATGGTTAGGATGTTAAGCAGGAGACGGGCAGGATTCGTTTTGTGTGTTCTTATTACGGCTTTGAAGGCTTTGTTTTATGGCGGTTTTTTTACCTATGAAGTAAAGTCAATATTGCAAGGCATTGAATTACAGGACAAGATGCTGGTTTTCAAGTGCATGCTTCAATTGTTCATAGCTGTAATAGTGACTGCTTTGTTGAATTTATTATATGTTCGTTTGAAAACGGATAGTGTAAATAAAATGATTGCAGACATGGAAGATGTTCTCATCGAAAAGATGAGCCAATATTTTAACGCATTTGAGAACAAGACAAAATTGACTGTTATACAAAATACGGTGACGAATCTAATAAATACGGCAGTAGAGTATATTTATGGAATAATATATCTAGTGACGATACTATGTGTTTCGATTACTTATGGAATGCTGATAAATAAGTGGGTAACTGCCTCTGGAATTGTGATTTCCGGAATTCTTGTAATGTTTACTTTTCGATTTGGAAAAGATATCTCGGAAAAATTCAAAGAAAGTGAGGCAGCTACAAATGACGTATATGGTAAGTTGTGGGAAATAAATGATAATCTGGAGATTCTTCCCTTTTTAAACAAGAACAAAACATATGAGCATTTAGATGATGCTATTGTGAACGAAAATAGATTAAAAATAGAGTCAAGCAGACTTATGAATCTTTCCAGGATTTTTATGAGATTTAGTCATGTAGGCGCCGTGTTGTTTGCTGGTTTGTTGGGCGGATTTTTTGTATATTGGGGCAAATTAACACCGGCAGATCTAATGGGTATTATTCTGCTTCTTCCAATGGTTTCGGACAGTTTGTTTCAGATTCCGGCTAAAGTAAATGAATATCATTCTATTAACGGGATGTGTAACGTAATTCATAATTTTATTACACCAAACGATTTTCCAATTATTTCCAGCAACAAAAGCGCAGAGATGAATGGTGCAATTAGAATCAAAGTGGATCACTTAAATTATACAATTAACGAGCAAAAGGAAATCAGGATTCCCAATATTGAGTTTGAATCGGGGAAGATATATGGGTTGTATGGTGAGTCGGGAACCGGAAAGACCACTTTTTTGAAAATATTAACGAAATTAATACCAGAGTACAGCGGTTCAATTTCTGTAAATGATATCAATTTATCGCAATTAAATCATAGGGACTGGTGGAAGCAGATTACCTATTTAGAACAGCAGAGTGTGATAATTCCCGGAACGGTTAATGACAATATTGTTTTGGACAAAGAAGTAAATGAGAATTTGAAAGATCAGGCAATTCATTTTGCACGGTTGGATGATTTTATAAGGAACAGAAAGAATGCAGATTCTGAAATAAGTTTAGATTCGATTTCCAGTGGAGAAAAGCAGCAAATTTGTCTGGCAAGAATGTTTTACCAATCCAGACCAATCATTATAATGGATGAAGCAACGAGCGCTTTATCGCCTAAAAATGAAAAGATGGTTTTAGAAAATATCATTCATTGGGTTAAGAAGGAAAAGAAAATATTGCTTATGGTATCTCATAATGATGATGTTATAAGCTGTTGTGATGAAAAGATCTCATTCTAGAGAAGAGGTGATAACGGTGTTGAAAAAAATAAAAGAAGTTTATTGGGCAGCCTGGGCTTTAACAGCAGAATCACGTAAAACTCTATTTTTGTTATTACTGGTAGTGACATTGTTTAAGGTGGAAGTTCCATTGGTTATCCCCTATATTATACGCTGGATTTATGAGGCAATAGCGATGAATTCAATCCAGGAAATTATTTTGGCAACCGTGCGGGGAGGTATCATATTTTCAATCAACGTTGTATTAATGTATTTTGTTAATGTATATGGTGATTCGTGGGCAATGAAATTGGCATTTGATGCGGCTAAAAGTAGTTTTATTCGGACGAGTAAGTTGGCTGTTTCAGATATCAAGAAGCAGTATGGTAATGCAGATGTTTTTAATCGGATTGTATCGGGTACCGGACAGATCGTTGGTCTTTGGTTTACAACAATGGATGTATTCAGTTCCGTTATTGCGACAATGATCATATTGTATATTTTTTCCAGACAAACAGTTTATGTTTTTGCATTTGTTGTTCTTTTGGTAATTGTAGATGTTTTGCGCGCTGTTTTTTCCTATTTTAAAATTGCGGGAATTACACTTTTTGTGGAAAAAAAGAGAATCAACAGAATCGGTTATTTAAAATCCTTTGTTGAGAATCATACCTTTCATTTGATGAATGACTCGATCGATTATATTGCTGAAAAATATCATATGGCAAGAGAGGAATATTTTTCTGCTACAGTGAAAAAGATTAATCTTACGGCCTTTTTCGATGCGATTTCAGATGTTATACATAATATTTTTATTGTGGTACTGGGAAATAGTTATTATGAATTAAAAAGAGAAAATCAGCTTTCAATGGCGGAGATAAATTCAAGTTATAATCTGTTTTTATCAATGAAAGATACTGTGAACACATTGGTTCGATCGGTGATTAACTTTTCGGGCAAGATTGTTCCAATTGAACGTTTGAATCAATTGATCCTGAAAGATAATGAGGAGAAGACAGCGAATAACGGTGAGTTGTATTCAATTGAAAATCTTTCCTTTTCTTATCAGGATAAACCGGTATTAACAAATGTTACAATTCGGATGAATGTTGGCGAAAAAGTTGCAATTATTGGTGATAATGGTTGTGGAAAATCGACGCTGTTAAAATGTATGGCCGGAATATTAGGACAGGAAAATGGAAGAAATAGATTCTATAATGATATTACCTATCTGCCCGCGGATCTTTTTCTGTTTCAGAGCCAGTCTGTATATAGAAATCTGTGCATGGGAAATCCAATGGAAACAGATGAAGGGGTTGCGTTGTTGTCAGAGCTGGGTATGGTAAACAGCACTGATATGATCGCGCAAAACTGTATGACTTTGTCAGGGGGAGAAAAACAGCGGGTTGCCCTTCTCCGATCTTATGTACGCAAAAGCAAAGTATTGTTATGGGATGAACCGACATCTTCATTAGACGCTCAAAGCGTAGAGCATGTTAAAAAATTGTTAAATAAAATGAAATCTACCATAGTATATGTCACCCATTCTCCCGAACTTGCAAAAATGGCTGATAAGATATATATTATGAAAGACGGAAGAATAATGAGTTGTGTCACAAAAGAGAATGCAGAAAAAGATAAGCTTTATCAGGAGTGGTTAAATAGAAAAGAAGAATAGAGGGATTCAAAACGATGAAAAAGATAATTGGTGTGACGGCGGGAACATTTATTGTTTCTTTGATTACGTTTGTTATTATAATGTGTTTTTCAAGCGCAGATAATATGAGCTTACGTTATGGTGAGTTTGTAAATGTGCTGGCGGAAAGTAAGCATATGATGCCGGTTACAGATAAGAAATCAGAGCATAATTATTATGTGGAAGCGATGAAAGAGGAAAAAAATGACATGAATTATGTTCAAGAAGATGGCAGGTTTGCGTATAAATACTGCTTTTATGATATCGACCAAAATGGGATAGACGAATTGATCGTTCACGGCTCTTATTATAATTATTCCATTTATACTTTAAAAGGGAGTAAGGTAGAGGGGCTGGCCTGGAATAAATATGGTGGAGATCTGAAAATATATCCGTCAGAAGGAATTGTTTCCTGGAGTGGAGGGCATAAAGATAATTACTACATAGAGTTTTTTCAGATTAAAGGAAATGAGGTAAAAGAAACGGCATCAAAATCATGGCGGAATAAACTTACCGAAGAGGATGTATATCCATATCATTATGTGTATAAGTTAAATGGGAAAAAAGTGACAAAAAAGAGGTATAAAAAGTATGTTGCAACAATCCGGAAAAAGAAGGTTGTAAAAGGAAAAGATTTAAAATGGCGTCGGTAGATGGCTGTAAGATAATTTTTCGTTCATATCATCAATAATACTTGCATGAAAAATATTTTTAGTATATAATAGTTCAAAAGTAAATAAAATAGTTCTTGATATTTTTTGTTGAATTGCGTATACTGTAGGTATAGAAAGTATTTTGCTTTAACAGTGGGTGATGCACAGCCCTAAAATGAGCGATTTATGAGCAGGTGATGCACAGCCTTATAAATGAGCGATTTATGAGTGGGTGATGCACAGCCCTAAAATGAGCGATTTAACAGCAGGGACATCTTAGGTGTCCCTGTTTATTTTTTAGGAGGGAAAATTGAAAGGTCTTAAATTATATGAGATTAGTCCATTATATATAAAATATTTGGCTCAATATCAAAAACATATATTTTGGTCAGATGGAAATAAAGCGACCAGAAAGTACATAGGGATTGTTCTTCAAATTGATGAAATGAGTTATTTTGCACCATTATCTTCTTTTAAACCGAAGCATAAGAAACTGAAGGAGTCGGTTGATCTTATTAAAATTCGTAATATTGCAGTAATTAATATAAATAATATGGTTCCGGTTCCGAATGGGGAATACCATTTGGTAGACATTCGTGGTATTAAAGATCAACAATATCGTTATTTATTGCAGGCAGAGAATAGAGAGATTAATCGTCTGAGGGATCGTATTATAAAAAATGCAAGAATTGTTTATAACCATAAAATACGAAACGGAATATCTACGGCACTTGCGAGGAGAACAAATGATTTTAAGCAATTGGAAAAGAAGTGCAAAGAATATTAAATGTCCCTGTATCCGCCCAACGCGGATAACAGAGACATTTTTTGTCAGAAAAATCAGTTGCGTATATTATTTGAGTTTATTGTTCTTATGCCGTTTGAAGAAATCTCTTGTTTCTTTTACTACGATACCGTTCAAGGCAAAAATGGCAATCATATTTGGAATCGCCATCAATCCGTTAAAGATATCTGCAATCGTCCATACTGCGCTTACAGTCATATATGGGCCGATAAATACGGCGATGATGTAGATCCAACGGAAAAATTTCACATGTTTTATGTTACCGCCGCTTAAATATTCCAGACAGCGTTCACTGTAATAATCCCAGCCGAGAATTGTCGTAAAGGCAAAAAATACCAGGCAGAGCATTAAGATAAACGCGGAAACCTGAGGAGGGAAAGGAAGCCCCTGCTGGAAAGCATAGGTGGTTACATCTACACCTTCTAATCCGGGCACCTGCCATGCGCCGGTCAATACGATGGATAAACCGGTCAGTGTACAAATGACGATGGTGTCGATAAAGGTTCCGGTCATACTTACAAGACCCTGACGGACAGGTTCTTTTGTCTGTGCTGCCGCTGCTGCGATAGGAGCACTACCAAGACCGGCTTCATTGGAAAAGATACCTCGTGCAATACCTTTCTGCATTGCGACAAATATGCTTCCTACAACACCGCCGGTAACGGCCTTCGGGGAAAATGCCGCTTTTACAATGACAGCAATTGCACTTGGAATAGCAGTAATATTACCCAAAATTAAAATAGCAGCAAATACAAAATAAATGATCGCCATAAATGGTACAATGATCTGGCTTACATTTGCGATTCGCTTGATTCCGCCGATCAGTACGGTAGCTACGCAGATTGCCAACACTAACGATGAAATGATAATAGACCATGAATATTCACCTAAAAAGGGCAGTAGTTTGACACAATGAAGGTCGTTCGGATCAAAAAAGTTATGTACGGCACTGGAAATACCATTTACCTGACTGAATGTTCCGATTCCAAACAGACCAACACAAACACCAAAGAAAGCAAAAAGTTTAGCGAGCCATTTCCATTTCTTTCCCATTCCCAGTTCAATGTAATAAAAAGGGCCGCCGAGACTGTGTCCGTCTTTTCCGACAACACGGTATTTTACGGCAAGAAGTCCCTCGGCAAATTTGGTGGACATACCGAAAAAGGCAGTTACGACCATCCAAAAAAGAGCACCCGGCCCGCCGGTTCCGACGGCGGTAGCAACGCCGACAATATTACCGGTTCCGATTGTCGCACTTAAAGCAGTACAAAGGGCAGAGAAACTGGAAATTTCACCCTCGCCGCCTTCTTCATTTTTAACCATCCACTTAAGGGCAAGTGGCAGTTTCCGGATCTGCATAAGGCCGAGACGGATCGTTAATAAAATACCGCCGGCAAGAATCAGTACCATGAGGGGGACACCCCAGACAAAATTGTCGATACTATTGAGAATATCGTTGATTGTTTTCCACATTGATTTTATCCTTTCTTATGGTTATTTCGTAATACATTTATACTATATCGTTAAATGGGAAAAATTTCAAGGAAATATTATTGATACATAGGGTGAAAAATGATAAAATGAAATAAAATGATTTATTTGAGGAGATTGATTAATGAGTGAAAACTATAAAGTCAAGGTGGTTGATTCCTGTGCAGATCTGCCAGACAGCCGCTGGGCGGACAGGACAAGACAATTGGAAAAAGAGTTTGCCGTAAAGTGGCATGCCATACATGTGTTCGAGGACGATAAGATAATAGGATTTATGAGAATTATGCGCCATCCGGATCTGGTAGATACATGGTATGCGGCAGATGTATTTGTAAGTGAAGAGAAGCGAAGAAAAGGGATTGCGGAGCAAATGTATCATACAGCATTGGAAATTGTCTGTGAGTACGATCAGGCTTCTTGTGTGATGGCAGCTGTGAATGTCAAAAATGAAGCCTCGATTCGTTTACATAAAAGAGCAGGTTTTTTAGATTCGAGAGTAAAACCGGAGCTTGCGAGTTTTATATTTGAAGAGGGGGATACGATGTGGAAATACTGGATAACGAATGCATATCCTGCAAAAAACACGGAAATACATAACGAAATTTTGCTGCCAATGTGGAAAGAATATAAACTTCGAGATGAGAAAACCGGAGAAGACTTACAGACGGAATTGCGTCATTTCATAGAGCGGGCAAATGAAAGTGAAGATTTTCATTTTGAAATAGTATGGAGCGGAAACGATGCGATAGGATTTGTAATGTACTCAACAGATGGAAAATACAAAGAAGTATTTGTGAAAGAAAACTGGAAGCAGCGGGGAATTGAACAAAGGTGGAAAAGAACGATTGACCAATACATCGAGAAAGGAAGACAGGTACGATGACAGACACAAAACAACGCATTTTGCAGGAGGCGCTGAAATTATTTTCGCAGAGCGGTTATAAGGGTACATCCATGAATGATATCGCAAGTCGGTTAAATGTCACCAAAGCGGCGTTGTACAAACATTATAAGAGCAAGCAGGAGATATTGGACAGCATTGTGGAGACGATGAATGGGCTTGACCGGGAACGCGCCAGAGAATACGATATGCCGGACGGAACGCGTGAAGAGGATGTTGCGGAGTATAAGCATATTGCAGTGGCAAAAATCAAGCAGTTTACGAAAGTGCAGTTTCTGCATTGGACGGAGGATGAATTTTGCTGTCAGTTTCGAAAAATGCTGACACTGGAGCAGTACCGCGATCCGGAGATGGCGCAGCTTTATCAGACCTATCTGGCAGATGGTCCGCTTTCTTATATGGAAGAGATCTTTGCCGGAATTATGAATGACAAAAAGAAGGCGAGACAGGCCGCATTGGATTTTTATGGCCCGATTTTTCTGTTATACAGTATATATGATGGGGCGGAGGACAAGAAGCAGGTCGTGAAAATGGTAGAGCAGCATGTAGAGAAGTTTGCGAAGCGGATTGAGACAGAGTAGAGAGGAATCGGACTTATGCTGACAATGAAATTATATGAATAACTACATGAAGATGCTTGAGTTTCCGCATTTCT
>DJNB01000025.1:20086-21335 GCA_002435545.1 Lachnoclostridium sp. UBA6475 | reverse complement strand
CGATACGTCGATAAATGGTTTCTCGATTACAGCATACATGGTATCACTATCAGCTACATTTGGTGCACGGAACAAGAAATTGTTATATCCTGTCAATTCCTTCAAAAGGGCATCTGTCTTCTGAATCTTCTCTTTGATTATATCAGCATCTTCTTTGTTCAGTCCATTGGAATCATAAGAATGTTTTGCCACTTCAAATCCTGCCTCTTTTGCAGAGATTACTTCATTTCGAGAATCTTCATCATGCTCAATATGAGCTCCAATGTAGAAGAATGTTGCATGTGCGCCATATTCTTTCAAAGAGTTCTGAATCTGCATACCATAATCTACAAATTTGCTATAACCGCCCGGGCCATCGTCAAATGACAACGCTACTACCGGTTTGCTTGGGTCAATGTTGGCATCGATCCATGCCTGATCCAATCCATCGTAATGGAATTCGGAAGATTCAAACTCCGGAGCTGTTGTTGGTTTTGGTGTAGGCACAGCTCCTGGTCCCGGATAAACCGCACCTGCTTTTGCAACTAATTTGATGCCTGTAACTGTAATTTTTGTAAGTCCTTCCGGCCAACCATAGCTTTCATCAAAAGGCTGGATATTGATTCCCTGACAAAATCCCGTACATCCGGAAAGGCTGACCTCTGTCGTACCACCAGCCGCTTTCATATCATATGTAAGGGCAACTCCATCATCATACCCATTTAACTGTTCTTCATTTTTGGCAACTGCAATCTTACCTGCTTTAAAAATAGCTTTTGCGTCTTCAGAAGCAAATTCATTCTCATAGGTCACTTCAATCTTGCTAAGAAGAGACAGATCCATATTGGATGGAATTAAACTACTGAGATCTATTGCAATTGGTGAACTTTCAAATGAAGTTGTTGGTAATTTTGACATATCAATATCAATATCTTCAACAGAGCCTGTTGCTGCATTTGGATCAAGTGTTGGCGGAACTGTTGGTGCAGGCTCCTTTGTCGGTGCTGCTGTTGCTGTTGGTGCTACCGTCGCTGTTGGTGCTGCTGTTGCCGTCGGTGCCACCGTCGCTGTCGGTGCTGCTGTCGCCGTTGGTGCTGCCGTTGCTGTCGGTGCTGCCGTTGCCGTTGGTGCCACACTGGCTGTCGGCGCTGTACTTGCCTTTGCAGTCGCTGCCGGAGTCTGGCTTGCCGGTGCATTGGTAACTGTTGTCGTTGCCTCCGGCGCCTGTGTTGCATTATTATTCTTCTTAGCTGCGGTTACAGTAATCTTG
>DJNB01000025.1:0-20026 GCA_002435545.1 Lachnoclostridium sp. UBA6475 | reverse complement strand
AGTTGCCTTTTTCTTACCTGCTTTTGCTGTTACAACAGCTTTACCGGCTTTCTTTCCGGTAACAACAACACTTGCTTTTTTCTTCTTTGATAATGTAACAACTTTCTTTCCTTTGGTAACAGACCATTTCACTTTCTTCGTTGCTTTCTTCACTTTAAGAGTAACTTTTTCACCCTTTGCAATCGTAACCTTTTTCTTGCTGATCGTCATCTTAGACGCAGCATCTGCCGGTGATATCATGCTGACCACCATCGATCCGGCGAGAACCAGACCTAACATTTTTGCTGTTTTCTTTCCCAAAACATTATCCTCCTTATATTTTACTTTGAGAAGCACCCAGCGTTCCGGGGGCTTATCGTTTCTGATATAAGAAGTATAACACCTTTTCTATGCGTTTACAATTTATTATTGCGTTATGATTATCATAATACTTTATTTATACCGTACGTATTTTCGCCGTTTTTGGCATTATATACCAGTTTTTTAAGTTAAAATTTTCGAAAATATGACTTGGTTTCTGCCGGAAGTCCTTTCTTTTCCAGCCTGCGATGACTCCATCTTTTTACCGTTTTGTACAAAACAGAGAAAATCGGAACGGCACAGATCATACCGATCAGTCCAAACAGGGCACCAAACACCAGGATAGAAAAGAGGATCCAGAAGCTTTCGAGTCCAACCGATTCTCCGATGATCTTGGGACCGATGATATTGCCGTCCACCTGCTGAATGATAATGATAAGTACAAGGAAGATCACTCCCTTAAAAGGCGAAGCCAGAAAGACAAGCAGCGCACTTGGAATCGCCCCGATGTATGGTCCAAAAAACGGGATAATGTTGGTAACTCCCACAAGCACGCTGATCAATGCCGTATACGGAATGTTAGCAATGCTCAGAGCAATGAAAGTGATGATCGCCACAATGACAGAATCAATGATCTTTCCACTGAAAAATTTTGCAAAGGACCAGTTGATATCTTTTCCAAAGGCAAGGATCCGATTGGCACGTTTCTCCGGAAAAACAGTATACAAAAGACGCTTTGCCTGAGCGCAGAACCGTTCTTTTCCTGCCATCAGATAAATGGATACGATGATTCCGATGACGACGTTTAAGAGCATGCCAAGCGCACTGAGCAGTCCATCGGACACCGTACCGAGAATTTCCGTGCTTGCCGGCAGAAGATCATTCTGCACCCAGTTACGAACCTGCGTATACACGGTATCCGTGCTCTCTTTCATATACTGCGCCACTTCCGGATGCTTTTTCCCGATGTCATTTGCCACCTGGATCGTGTTGCGGTAATATTCCGGAAGATTATTTGCAAGATTGGTGATACTGTCAACCACTTCCGGCACAACGAGCATCGTCAGCCAGAAGATCACGGCGATGGCAAGCACCAGTACGAGTACGATTGAAATTCCTCTGGCGAAACCTCTGACCCTCTTATCCGTCTTATTGATCTTTCGAAACAGCGGAATAAAGATGACTCTCTCCATGCCATTCACCATCGGACTTAACAGATACGCGATCACCAATCCGATATAAATGGGCATCAATGCCGAGTTCAATTTGCCAAATGCCGCAGACACGGTATCAAAATTCAAAAAGATAAACCCACAGATCAAAACTGCCATCAAGACACAAAATGCTGTAATCCCCGCATAAACGTATTTATTTTCCAGTTTTTTCATAGATGCCCTCCATTCCAATTTTTTCCATATAAAAAAGGTTAGTGACCGTCACTAACCTCATTATACTTTGTTTTTTCATATTTCTCAATGCTTTTTCGCAACAATTCGAAACGATTTATCCCTTCATCTTTGGTTTAAATACCAGGGAAGCCAGGAAACTGATGACAAGCGCCCCGGATATGCCGACTGCCGCCCGTTCCATGCCGCCGTAGAAAATGCCGATAAAGCCCCGCTTATCTACGGCTTCTTTTACTCCTTCAAACAAAAGGTGTCCAAATCCGATCAACGGCACTGTCGCACCGGCTTTCGCCCAGTTAGCAAACGGCTCATACAGATGCAGTGCGCTCAATACCGCTCCCAGGCATACCAGAATCACCATGATCCTTCCCGGTAACAGTTTCGTATTGTCCATAAACAGCTGTACCACCGCACAGATTGCCCCTCCGACCAAAAAAGAAATTAAATATTCCATCGTATCGTCTCCTTTCACACACACTCCAGCATGACACCATGCGCAATTCCCGGCACCGAATTTCCTTCGTTGAAACTGACGGTCGATAAAAGCGCCCCCGTCGGCACAAACAACACTCTCCGCCACGCATGTTTCCGCATCTTTTTCAAAATGTACCCGGTCAGTGTGATCGCGCTGCATCCACAGCCGCTTCCGCCGGCATGCGTATCCTGTTCTTCGTTATAATAAATTTCCGTCCCGCAGTCCATATGCTGCTTACTGATATCGTATCCGTACCCCAGCAGCATATCCTTTAAAATCCGCTGTCCGATCGTTCCGAGATCCCCTGTAATAATTTTGTCATAATAGTCCGGTTCTACTCCAAAGTCTTTGAAATTGTTCAAAATGCAGTCGCAGGCCGCCGGTGCCATACAGGCGCCCATATTCATGCTGTCCTTGATGCCGTAATCTGTGATGACGCCGGTCGTAATACCGCGGATGCACACGTAATCGGTCTCTTTCCGTTTCCATTTTCCGTCTCCCCGTCCGATCACAACCGCGCCGCTTCCTGTCACCGTCCACGTCGCCGAATACGGGCGCTGGTTTCCATACGCAAGGGGGAAACGGAACTGTTTTTCTGCGCTGGCAAAATGACTGGAAGTCATGGCAACAATGTACTCTGCAAAACCGCCCTCCACAAGCATCGAACCGATCGCCATGGATTCTCCCATTGTAGAACAGGCACCATAAACGCCAAACATCGGTATATTTAGGTTCATAATTCCAAACGACGTCGCGATCAGCTGTCCAAGCAGATCCCCAGCCACGATGTAACGGATGTCCTCCGATTCAAGGCCGGCATTGCGGATCGCAATATCCGCCGCCATATGCTGCATCTTGCTTTCTGCCTCTTCCCAAGTTTTTCCGCCAAAAAGCGGATCCTCTTCCACGATATCAAAATATTTTCCAAATTTGCCGGCTCCCTCTTTTTCTCCGGCTACGGAAGCGGCTCCGATAATGCACGGCGGCACCTCAAACTGCACGCTCCGCTTTCCAATCATTTTGTCCATAATTCCTCCAACATCTGCGCCGCCGGACAGGTCTATACTGCAAAAAAACGGCTGCACATACTATTTTTATGTAGTATGCACAACCGTTCTTATTTTATTCATCAAGATATCCCATTCGGATCCTATGAATTATTTCTTTTTATTTTTACTGCCTGTTTTTTTCGCTTTGGCTTTCTTCTGCGCACTGCGGTTCATGAAGTACCAAACCGTACCTGCCAGACATACAGAAGAATAACATCCGGAAATAATACCTGCCATCATCGGTACTGCAAACTGACGGATGGAATCCACACCAAGAACAGCAAGGCAAAGTACCATGATCAAAGTTGTGATCGAAGTATTAAAGCTTCGGCTCAATGTCTCAGTAATACTTGTATTTACAATTTCTGCCAAGTCCGTGTTGCCGAGTTTCTTGCGGTTCTCACGAACACGGTCAAAGATTACGATCGTCGCATTGATCGAGTAACCTACGATCGTCAGCATACAAGCGATAAACGTACTTCCGACAGTGATCGATGCACTTCCGACTGCATAAACCATAAGCACGACCATAACGTCATGAAGAAGTGCGATAACGGAACTTGCACCAAACGCAAGGTTCTTGAATCGGATCCAGATGTAGATCAACATACCTACTGCGGCGATAAGTACGGCTACAACCGCATCCATACGCATTTCATTACTTACAGAAGCAGAAATCGTCTCTACTTCAATGCTCTTATCACTCACGCCGTATTTTTCCTCTACGGCAGCAATTACTTTCTTCTGCTGGTCTTCGGTAAATGCCGTTGTACGAACGATCAAGGTTTTCTCGCCGGATACATCGGAAAGTTCTGCTTCGGATACATCTGCCGCGGTTTTTACAACATCCGTTACTTCATTTTTGAAGTCGGCACTTGCGTTACCGGAAGCATCAAATCCTTCGCCCTGGTAATCGGTAAAGGTAATGGATGTGGAGGAACCACCTAAGAACTCAAGGCTGTAGTTAAGAGGCTGTCCCATTTTCACCATATTCATAACCAGTCCGCCGATGCACAAAAGAAGAAGGCATCCGGAAATGATCGCATATTTCTTAATATTTCCAACAAAGTTGATCGGTTTTCTTGTTTTCTGTGTTCCGTAGAATTTCGGATTATCTAATCCGAGTCCTACAAATGCATACAAAATCCATCTTGTTACAAAGATCGCCGTAAACATGGAAAGGATAATACCGATTGCCAGTGTCTGGGCAAATCCCATAACCGTACCGGATCCTTTGATATAAAGAACAACGGCAGCGATCAATGTCGTAACGTTACCATCGATGATCGCAGACAGTGCTTTCTCAAATCCGATCTTAATCGCAGAGCGAACCGTCTTTCCTGTTGCCAGTTCCTCTCGGATACGGGTAAAGATAATACAGTTTGCATCCACCGCCATACCGATCGCAAGAATAACTCCGGCGATACCCGGCAGAGTCAGTGTCACATCCAGACCGTTGATTGCAAGAACGGATGCTCCTACATAGAATAACAGCGCAAGAGAAGCTGCTACACCAGGGATCCAGTACATTACGATCATGAAGATGATTACCAGCGCAAGACCGATCGCACCGGCGATCAAACTTGTCTTAAGCGCATCTCCACCAAGTTTTGCTCCTACGATATTGGAGCGGATATTTTTCAGTTCCAGTGGCAGAGCACCGATACGAAGAGTCGATGCCATATCCTCTGCTTTGGAAAATTCATCAAAACTTCCGGAGATAACGGCTTCTCCACCGTCAATTGCCTCACGGATAACCGGAGAGGATACGATCTCGCCATCATAAATGATCGAGAACTGCTCACCTACGTGATCTGTTGTTACGTTTTTAAATTTCTTTGTTCCCTTTGCATTAAATGAAAGTTTTACAACATTTTCTGTCTGACCTGTCGTGGAATCCTGCTGTGTCGCTGCTTCTGCAGTTTTCAGCATGGAACCGTCGATGATGACATCTTTTTTGTCATATGTCGCCGTCTTTCCATCTTCTCCAACCGTTACATTGCTGTAAAGAACAAATTCCAATGCTCCGGCTTTTCCAAGCTTGTCCAATACTGCCTGCGGATCATCAACATCCGGAACATCAACTGTTACACGGTTGCTTCCTTCCTGATAAACAGAAGCTTCTGTACTTTCGTTCTGTACACGCATCTGCATTTTGTACACAGTATCTTTCATTTCCTGAGCAGTTGGATTCTCTTTTGTCGCTTCGTATGTAACGCTGACACCACCTGCCAAGTCAAGTCCTAAGCGGATATTTCTTGCACTACCCCGCTTTGCTCCTCCAATCCCCGTATATGCCACAACGCAAACTGCAGCAGTTACAAGGAGAATGACAAGAAGCTGTAAAACGCCCTTTAACTTAGTATTCATTGTGAAAATCTCCTTTTCTAAAAATGTACCAAAATATTATAGCATAAACAAATGCTTTCTTCAAGTAGATTTCTTATGTTTTAACCGAAGTTCTTTAAAAAAACTGCTCATCAGCCGGCTGCATGGTTCTTCCAAAATTCCCCTCACCACTTCTACCCGGTGGTTAAACCCCGGCATATCCAGCAGATTCAGGACCGAACCGGCGCAGCCCGCCTTCGGATTCATGCTGCCGATCACCACTTTGGGAATTCTTGCCTGTACGATGGCTCCGGCACACATCGGGCAGGGTTCCAGCGTGACATACATCGTACATTCTTCCAGCCGCCAGTCTCCCAGAATCCGGCTTGCCTTATCGATCACGATGAGTTCTGCATGTGCGAGCGTATTTTTCTTCTTATTGCGCTTATTGTATCCTCTGGCTATGATCTTTCCGTCGTGGACAAGCACACAGCCGATTGGTGTTTCCTCCAGCGCATACGCTTTCTTTGCCTGCCGGATGGCTTCTTTCATATATTTTTCGTCTTCGGTCATTTTCTTTCTCATGCGCATCCTCTTCCTGCTAAATATTTCCAATTTACAATAGCAGCCGGGGCAGCGCATACCTTTTGTCACACTCTGCTCCGGCCGTCATATCCTTTTTGTAACGATTAAAAACTCCCCAGCCCCTGTTTCATTTTTTTATGCCAATGCTGCCGTAATGATCGCCATCGAATATACTTCACTTGCATTGCATCCACGGGAAAGGTCATTGATCGGTGCATTCAGACCTAGAAGAATTGGGCCGTAAGCGTCGAAATTACCTACGCGCTGTGCAATTTTATAACCGATGTTACCGGCGTTGATATCCGGGAAGATAAAGGTGTTTGCATGTCCTGCCACTTCCGACTGCGGGCATTTGGTGCGTGCTACACGAGGTGCTACGGCGGCATCAAACTGAAGTTCTCCCTCGATTGGAAGATTTGGTGCTGCTTTCTTTGCCTTTTCTGCGGCATTACGCATCTTATCCACATCTTCGCCCTTACCGGATCCCAGTGTAGAATAGCTGAGGAATGCAACCTGTGGGTCGATTCCGAAAATCTTTGCACATTCGGATGCTTCTAATGCGATCTCAACCAGTTCATCTTCGGTCGGTTTGATATTGATCGCACAGTCTGCCATCGCAAGCACTTCATTTTCACCGGTTGCGGATGGACGAACCAGAATAAAGCAGGAAGATACGATCGAATTGTTTGGCTTTGTCTTGATGATCTGCAATGCCGGACGAACCGTATCTGCGGTCGAATATGTTGCCCCGCCTAACAACGCATCTGCTTTTCCCATCTTCACAAGCATCGTTCCGAAATAATTTGCCTGAGACAAAATTCCACGAGCCTGCTCCGGTGTCATTCCTTTATTTTTACGGATTTCACAAAGCATGTCCACCATCTCATCAATTTCATCATACTCCAATGGATCAATGATCTCAGCGCCGCGGATATTAAAGCCGCTTTCCTCTGCTGCCTTTGCAATCTCCTCTTTGTTACCGACTAATACAGGGGCAAGAAATGTACTTGCCAAAAGACGGGAAGATGCTTCCAGGATACGCGGATCGCTTCCCTCTGTAAAAACGATTTTTCTTGGGTGTTTTTTCAAAATGTCAATCAACTGACCAAAACCAAACATAGCAATATGCCTCCTAATATTTTTTCTCTACTTTCTATCATAGCAACTTTTCTACAAATTACAAGGGGTAAATTATAAAAAAACAACGATTCGGGAGCAATCTTTGAAAGAAGTCCCAAATCGTTGAAAATTTTTATCAATCCAATTCTACCGCGCCGGTATACAATTGGTAATATCTTCCTTTTTCAGAAAGAAGCTGCTCATGGGTTCCACGTTCAATGATCTCTCCCTGTTCAAGAACCATGATACAATCGGCATTCCGCACGGTGGAAAGACGGTGCGCGATAACAAAGGTCGTACGGTTCTTCATCAGGCGCTCCATACCGTGGTCAATGTGCATCTCGGTTCTGGTATCGACCGAACTTGTCGCCTCATCGAGTACAAGGATCGGTGCTTTTGACACGGCGGCTCTGGCAATATTTAACAGCTGACGCTGTCCCTGGCTCAGGTTGATACCGTCACCTTCCAGCATCGTATCGTATCCATTTTCAAGACGCATGATAAACGAATGTGCGCTGGCGGTTTTTGCTGCCTGCTCCACTTCCTCGTCCGTCGCATCCGGGCGTCCATAGCGGATATTTTCACGAACCGTTCCGGTAAACAGGTGCGTATCCTGCAATACCATCGCGATATGACTTCTCAGACTCTTTCTGGCATAGTCTTTGATGTCTCTGCCATCAATCGTGATCTTTCCTTCCTGAATGTCGTAAAAACGATTCAAAAGATTGGTGATCGTCGTCTTTCCGGCACCGGTCGAACCGACAAATGCCACTTTCTGGCCGGCATGTGCATACAGGTTGATGTGCTTTAAGATCACCTTATCCGGATTGTAGCCAAAGGAAACGTCTTCCATGATCACTTCGCCTTTGACATCGTCCATCTCCACTGCATCCGGTTTGTCCGCTTCTTCCGGCTCTTCATCCATGACTTTGAAGACACGCTCTGCACCGGCAAGCGCGGAAAAGATCGTATTGATCTGCATGGAAATCTCGTTGATCGGACGGCTGAACTGGCGTGAATAATTGACAAATACTGTCAATCCACCGAGACTGAGCCGTCCGGCAAGGCAGAACAAGCCGCCGACACACGCTGTAATACCGTAGCTGACCTGTCCGATATTTCCCATGACCGGTCCCATGATACCGCCGAAGAACTGCGCTTTGACCTGTTTCTTACGAAGATCGTCGTTGAGATCCGTAAATTCCTCTACTGCCTTTTCCTCATGGCAGAATACTTTTACTACCTTCTGGCCGGTTACCGTCTCTTCGATGTAACCATTTAATTTACCGAGCGCCGACTGCTGCTGGCGGTAGTATTTGGAACTGCGCTTTGCGATCGAACCGCCGGCTTTCAGCATAAGAGGCACAAGCAGGATCGTAAGAAGGGCAAGCCATACGTTCATATAAAGCATGATACTTACCGTCCCCACGATGCTGATAAATCCCTGAATCAACTGGATCACCGTATTGTTGAGCATTTCACCGACGACATCGACATCGTTTGTAAAACGGCTCATGATATCTCCGGTTGCATTGGTGTCAAAATAACGTACCGGCAGTGTCTGGATATGATCGAACAGATCTTTACGAAGCGTCTTTAACGCACGCTGGGAAACACCGATCATGATCCGCTGCTGTAAATACATGGAAATGACACCAATGCCGTAAATGGCAAGCATCAAAAGGATGCCAAGCCCTAATGTTTTCAATCCTTCATTGATAATGACGCCGGCATCGCCGGCTGCTTTCGATGCCTTATCGTACGTTTCCGTAATTCCATTGATGATCGGCGACAGCATATACGAACCTGCCAGTGTCGATAAACTGGAGATCACAACGCACACCAGCGCAATGATAACGTGATTCTTATCTTTTCCGAGATAACCAAGAAGGCGTTTTATCGTCTGTTTGGTTTCTTTTGGCTTGCCGCCCATCGCTCTCGCGTGCCTGCCGCCCGGACCATGTCCCGGTCCTCCCATCGGCGGGCCTCCGGCTGGTTTATTTGGCTTTCCACTCATGCTGACACCTCCTCATCTTTGTCTTTCTGCGAATAATAAATCTCCTTATAGGCTTCGCAGGATTTCATCAATTCCTCATGCGTTCCCTGTCCGACGATCTCGCCCTCGTCCATTACAATGATGCGGTCGGCGTGTTCTACGGACGAGATTCGCTGTGCAATGATCAGCTTTGTCGCGTCTTTCAAAGACGTCGAGAAACTCTTTCGGATCTCGGCTTCAGTCGCAGTATCTACCGCACTTGTACTATCGTCTAAGATCAGTATTTTCGGTTTTTTCAAAAGTGCTCTGGCGATACAGAGGCGCTGCTTTTGTCCACCGGACACATTGACACCGCCCTGTCCCAGTTCCATGTCATATCCATCGGAAAAACTGCGGACAAAACCGTCTGCCTGTGCATAACGCGCCATCTCGTACACTTCTTCGTCCGTCGCATCTTCATCCCCCCAGCGGAGATTTTCCATAATGCTTCCGGAGAACAGTGTATTTTTCTGAAGCACCATTGCCACGCCGTTTCGCAGATGTTCCAGCGAATAATCTTTGACATTGATGCCATCCACAAGCACTTCTCCCTCGTCAACATCATATAGACGCGGGATCAGCTGTACGAGAGAACTCTTTCCGGAACCGGTCGAACCGATGATTCCGACCACTTCGCCCGGATTGGCTTTAAAGGAAATGTGTTTCAATACATTGTTGTGATTCTTCTTATAATAACGGAATCCGACATTGCGAAATTCAATCGCGCCGTTTTCCACCTTTTTGTCTTTGCATTTTGCTTCCTCGTCATTAAGATCAATCTCCGTCGTAAGAACCTCTTTGATACGCTTCGAAGAAGCCAGCGCACGGGATCCCTGTATCATGATCATTCCAACCATCATCAGAGACATAAGAATCTGTACGATATAGGTGGTAAATGCCGTCAGGTCGCCGACCGGCATATCCCCAACGATGATCTGGCGTCCGCCAAACCATACCACTGCCATCGTCGTAATGTTCATCGCAAGTGTCATGATCGGCATTGTCAAAATAACGATCTTCATCGCCGACAAACTCTTTTCTTTCAGATCTTCATTGGCTTTATTAAAAGTTTCTTTTTCAAATTCATCGCGCACAAACGATTTTACCACGCGTGTGTTTGTGATATTTTCCTGTATTCTTGAGTTCAGACTGTCAATTTTCGTCTGCATGATGTTAAATCTTGGAAATGCTTTTCCAATTACGATAACCAGCGATACGATCAAAATTGGAATTACCACTCCAAGAATGATCGCCAGTCTCGCATTCATCATGATCGCCATGATCAATCCTCCGATCAGCATACCCGGTGCCCGAAGGAGCATTCGGAGTGCCATCGAAATCACATTCTGCAAGTTTGTAATATCATTCGTCAATCTCGTTACCAGCGAACCGGTTGAAAATTTTTCGATATTGGCAAAAGAAAACTGCTGTACTTTTGCAAAGATATCTTTTCTCAGATCACCGGCAAAATTTACCGATGCCTTAACGGCAAAATAAGCACCAAGCACTCCACCGCCCATCATACACAGGGCAAGAAGCACCATGATAATTCCATGTGTGATAATATAACCACTTCCGGCTCCCCCCTTGATTCCTTCGTTGATGATCAATGACATCATCTTCGGAAGAAGCACTTCTCCGATCACTTCCACGATCATAAAAATCGGTCCTAAAATAAAGGCCGACAGATAGGGAGTGACATATTTTTTATAACTACCCATTGTCTTTTCTCCTTTTACTCTATATTCTTGGCGTTGCGGTACATCTGCCCCAGAAGGCTCTGAAGCACCTCCAGCTGTTCTTTGTCAAATCCTTCCAGAAGTTTGGCATCCATCTGATGAAAGATTTTTTTGCTCTTGTCAACGACACCACGTCCCTTCTCCGTCAGCTCGACAAAACGCACGCGGGAATCCTGCTCCTGCTGGGACTTCTGAATGTAGCCGCCTTTTTCCAGTTTTTTTAATGAAACTGCCACCGTTGCCGCCGACACTTCCAGTATATTCGCCAGTTCAACCTGGGATGTGACCGGACAATCCGACAACGTCATCAGCATTCGGTGCTGCGCTCTGTGCAGCCCGGTTCCATCTAACAGTTTTTCAATCTTCCTGCGATGGATCTGGTTGATAAACATAACCAGCTTCACCGGGTTCGCCCCCCGGATCACCGTCTCCGTGTCCATGCGCATGTGGCATCTTCCTCTTGGTTCCACACTTCATCCTCCCTTCGTTTTTGATTAACTTGTGCTCTCTGTGATTTTGATTAGTATTTTAATGATTTAAATGTTAATCATTAGCTTGTTAATGATATTATACTCTTTTAGATCCATCTGTCAATGAAAATATTTGAATTTATGATTATTTTAGAATTCTTCTCTAATTCTCTTATCTTGTTTTAAGGATGTCTTAATCAGAAACTGGAGTCTATCCGTTCTCCCCCACGGGATTTCGGACACCGCCGGTGCGCAAAGGGCGTCCTCTGCCCGCCCGCACCGCTGCGTGTGTCCGCTAAGTGCAAACGGTCCCGCGGGGAGAACGGACAGACTCCTTTTCTGACTAAACCATCCCCTTAAAACTCCCTTAAAACACCTCTTTAATACTATCATAATGAAGGAACACGCCCTCCCTCGCAAATGCCTCAATCTCTTCCTTTGTCGCGAGCATAAACCCATCCGTCTCGGCTTCCTGCGGATGTACGTCCTCTTCGGAAAATTCTCCGATGAATTTGTATACATCTACAAAATAATTATCTCCTTCGCCCGGATTTTCACGGTGATAGGTAAACTGGTATCCTCCCTCCCAGTTCGACACATCTAATCCGGTCTCTTCTTTCACTTCACGAAAAACCGCTTCCTTTGACTCTTCTCCTGCCATCGCAGCGCCACCGGATACTTCCCACCAGCCCGGCGCCCAGTTTTTCGTCATCACCCGTTTGGTGATCAAAAATCTTCCATCTTTATGTGCTACAACACCAGGCACCGTCAAATGGTACTCGTCATCCTTTAAACACCAGTCATTGCGCTTCATCTGTCTGCCGGTGCGCTGTTTATTTTTGTCATAAATGTCCCAGTATTCCACTTTTTCCATTGTCTTTTTTCCTCCATCGTCGTCAATATATTCCAGCAATGATTATATCGCAACTTTTTCTTTCATGCAATTACTTTTTTCCCTTGATTCCTGCCGCGTTTTGATTTATTATAGTAGTATGAAAATAGAGTAACGATTCCGTTACCATTATATAAAACGAAGGGGGTTTACTCATGAATTTACAGTATCATTATGACACCTCGGGGAATTTGACAAAAGCAGTAGAGAACATTATACAACCGGATGCTTTGATTCTTCTGACAACAGCAGAATCTCTGGAATCCCATGTTGCGGAGTTGGAGAAGACTTTTCCGGGAATACCGAGTATCGGCGGCATAGCGATGAGTTATGGAGGTACTCATACGATCGAGCAAGGTGTAACCGTCATTTCCCTGTACGGAACCGATTGTGCGGCAGATGTGTTAGAGCAGTTATCCACAATGCCGGTAAAATACATTACCCGTTTGAAAAAAGCCATCGAAAAGACAAATGCCGTTTCCGGGACTTCTGCCTGCTTTGACATCTGTTCCGGTCATGATGGAAAATTGGTAACCACTCTCAATATGATGCTGGCATCCAGAAACATTCCTCTGATCGGTGGAACTGTCGACGGTGGAAAAGTCGCTGTCAACGGAAAAGTCTACGAAGATGCCTGCGGCTTTTTGATTCTTCGCAACAAAACCGGTAAGATCTGTACTTACAAAGAAAACCTGTACACCGCAACCGGCGATCAGTTTCTTGCCACAAAGACCGATCCGGACAACAATCTGCTGATCGAAGTAGACGGCAGACCGGCAGAAAATTTCTACCGCGACATTTTACATATTTCAAAAGAAGAAATCGCCACACAGACCTTTAAAAATCCACTGGGACGTGTCTATGGCAGCGAAACGTACCTGATTTCGATCAAAGACATCAAAGATAACGCATTGGAATGTTATAAGCAGGTAAATAACCTTGACATTTTAACTTTGATGGAAATTGGAGATTATGACAAGATCATCTCGGAAACACTGCAAAAAATGAAAAAAGATCTCCCGGATATCAAGGGAATTCTTTCTGTCAACTGCCTGTTCCGTTATCTCCTCTTTAAAGAGGATCACTATCTGGACAAGTATTTAACAAAAATGAACTCTACAGCAGACCATACAGGTATCGTCGGACTTGGAGAACATTATAAAAAGCAACATGTAAATCAGACAATGTGCTGTATCACCTTTGATTAACCACATTTTTACATCAGAATGGAGGACATTATGAAACCATTATTTAAAAAGAAAACAAAAGAACTTTCGGCTTCAGCGGAGGCCACTACTGCTGTAGAAAAAACACCTATGGCAGACAATACCGAAGCGATCCTTCTTACGATCGATCATCTGAAAGCGACAAACGAAGAACTGGCAACCCAGGGTCTGGAAACGTTTAAAGGCATTCAGGAGATTGAAGCCAGCATTCAGACACTTTCGGACGAAAATGATGAACTTTTGAACCAGTGCCAGGCAATGAACACTTCTTTTGAAGGCATTGTTGCCGCCAGTGATGAATTTGCGACAGTACAGTCGGAGATTCAGGAATCCGTAAGCACGGCACAGAATCAGGTAGAAGTTCTGAAAGAAAGTTCCAATACCGTTACGGAGCGTTTTGACGAAATGAACCAGACCTTTGAGAAACTGCTGGAATCCGTTTCCGAGATCCGTAAATCTACCGATGGTATCACCGCGATTGCCAATCAGACAAACCTGCTGGCGCTGAACGCTTCCATCGAAGCAGCGCGTGCCGGAGAACAGGGACGCGGATTTGCCGTTGTAGCCAATGAAGTACGTGAACTTGCCGACCAGATCAAGATTTTGATCAATGATGTCCAGAACAGCATTGCCGATGTGGAAAAGAGCACCTCCAATCTGAATCAGTCGCTGGATGATTCCAAGCAGGCACTTCACAGCAGCATTGAAAATGTAGACAGTACACACAACATCTTTAACGGCATCAGCACGAAAGTAACCGGTATCGAAGATGTACATAATGCGATTGACACCGCTGTCACAGAGAGCAAGCAGGGTGTCGATGAGATGTTAAATTACATCAACAACAGCCGTACCAGTTATACCCAGGTTAGCAGCCGGATCTCGGAGATCAATAAGTCGGATACGAAAAAGGGAACTTTGTTTGAAGACTTTGCTAATATGATCGATCAGCTGCCTCATTTAATTAAAGACAAATAATAAGCAGAAAAGAAGTGTGGTCACGAAGGCGGTTTTCCCGTCAATGACCACACTTTTTTATTGTGCATAACAGGCAAGCATTTCCCCACATGCCACTATCATTTTTTCTCTCACTTCTTCCGGCTCGATCACCGTCACACCGGTTCCAATTGCCATCAGCCATCCGAAAAACTGCTGACTGACTGCCACTGTCACATTGATCTGAAAATAATCATCATCGAGCGGAATCAACGGAACATTTTTTCCAAAGCGGTCGATCATGACACCCACCAGATCATTTTTACATTTCAGTTTTACGAACGTTTCCTCCCCATCATACATACCAAACACTTTTTTCGAATACGTCCGGGCATCCACTTCCTGAAAAGCTTCTTCCCCCTGCCTCTTATGACCGCAGTTTTCGATATCCTGCATTTTATCCACGCGAAAATGTTTGATCCTTCCGGCTTTGTGTTCGAATCCGATCAGATAATAATTTTCATCATCCCACATCAACTGCCACGGAGAGACTTCATACCGTTCTCCGTTGTGCCTTAATTCCAATTCTTTCCGCACATTCCATTGACAATACTGAAATGTGATCGATTGATTTCTCTCGATCGCCTGATGAATTTTATCCACATTATAATAAATGCTCTCATTCATCGTCTTTACTCTTCCCTGCACATACACCTGGCGCTGCAGATCCTGCGCCTGATATTTACTGGCAAAACTTTCCAGTTTTTTGATCAGCTCATTGGACTTCTTTTCCGTAATAAATTTGGAGGACTGTACGGCATCCACCAACAGTTTTAACTCTGCAATCTCAAATTCACGAGACGCGACATGATACATCGTTGTTCTCTTGTCATTGTAGGAAAGAATATCCAGCCCATACCGTTTCAATTCTTCCAGATCCCGGTAAACGCTTTTCCGCTCCGCACAAACATCATACCGCTCCAGTGACGAGATAATCTCCTTCATCGTAAGCCCATGATCTTCGTCTGTTTTCTCTAAAAGAATGTCCATCAGATACAGCAGTTTTAATTTTTGATTTGTTCCTTTCGCCATAGATCCGCTCCCCGAATATTTTTCTATTATTATACTATATCCGGGGAGCGATTACAACACACTTATTCGCGGTTTTTCAGCACTTCTGCCGGGATCATCTTTTTCAGTCTGCCCACCAGAACACGGTTGATGGCAAAATAGCAGACAAAGATCAGAACGACAAGCACTGCATACAGCCATGGCTCAAATGACAGATCCAGCGCAGTAGAGATATTGCTCACCATGTATCTCGGATACAAGAAATCCATGATGGCCTTCGTAAGCGGGATATGAACCACCGTTCCTGCCAAAACGATATAGAAATTTCCATTCAGGTATAATTTGCGCACTTCCCCATCGCGGAATCCAAAGACTTTCATCAGCGAANNTGTAGTAGCACTTGGGAATTTCAATTCCATCGAACAATGTGTAAATACCGGGTTTGGTATCATCTACTACAATGTCGTTTGATTGTGAACCTATGGCATTACCTTCATCATCAAATACATAACGATGATAAAGATTAACGTTGACACGACATTGATCGTTACGATCATGCTCTGCATCTGATTCACAAAAATGCTCGCTGATTTTTCGATATCCTGCTTTGTCGTCGTGGCATACAGACGTCCTGCCGGGATATCGAGTGCTTCATTCGAAAACAATACATTATAAAAATCATCCGACTGTCCAAACAGATCTCTCGCACTCTCGAGATCCATAAAGACATAAAATGCCGGCGCGTACTCGCAGATTCCTGTTACCTCAAACGCATATTTATTTCCCTCTTCTTCATCGTTAAGCACAAACGTATCACCCTCTTTCAGGTCATACTTCTGCGCCATCGCGGACGAGACAACAACCGTACCTTTTCCCTTGGTAAGTGTCAGGTCAAAATACGGATTATCTTCCTCTATGCCAAGTACCATCACATCCCAGCTATACCCATATATTTCCTTTTTTAACGTCTTCGCGTACGCCGGGCTTGCCTTCTCCGGCACCGTTTTTTCCGGATATTTGAGGGTATACATATACTCGTACTTCGTATCCGCAATATTGCTGTCGCGCACATGCACACACAATTCGTAGCAGTCCAGACTGATCATCATACACAAAAGTGCGATAAACATTCCAAAGAACACCGTAATTCCCGCTCTTGCCTCACGCACCATCTGGCGGATACGGAACATTTTTTCAAATTTCATCTCATGCAGCTGAAGTTTGCTCATATGCTGCTTCTTCGTCTCATTGCGCATGAGTGACAATGCCGTGTGTGACAATTTTTTCCGGATCACGATCGTATTGACAATGGTTGACACGATCGGCGGCATTACGATTCCGTAAATGATCAGATACGGCGGCACGATCACATCCAGCGGCGGCACCGAATAATAGGTGATGCAGTCCTGCATCTGGTTTGGGATTCCCAGCGAACTGATTCCTGCCAGAAATCCGAGGATCCCTGCCACCGTCGTAATAATGACCGGCAGCGACAGATAATGGAACATCAGATCCCGTCTCCGCACACCGAGCGCATACAGCGTTCCAATGATGGAACTTTCCTTTTCGATATTATGAACGACAAATACCGAAATCACATAGGCCAGCAAAATGAGTATGATGACACCGAATATGACACCGGCGGAAATATTGATCTGCTGGTCGTCTACCGAAGCAAGCGTTCTTATGTTTTCGTCACATTTTACAAAAGTTTCCATATTGCTGAGACGGGTATCGATGTCATCAAGGTAATCGTCGGTTCCCTCTTTCAGATCACCCACGCCGTCCTGCAATTCTTCCGCTCCGTCTTTGGCTTCCTGCACGCCATCGGTATACTCTTTTACACTGTCCTTGTACGTTTTCAGTGCCTTTAATTCATCCAGCGCGTCCGACAACGTAAGCGCCATCACGCCATCCTTATCATCTGCAATCTTCTGGATCTCGCTCTCAAAATTGTCCTCTGTCAACGTAACATCAAAGCCATTTTCCTGCAGCGACTTCTGCGCCTGTTCAAGGGCATTGTAAAAAATTGTCTTTGGTGCCATATTAAGATCGTCTTTATAGCGGTTTAATTTCCGAAGTCCCTGATACAATTCCTCTGCGCCCTTTTTCAGATCTTTGACTCCTCTCTGCATATCATCCAGCTGTCCCACCGTGCGGTCCCAGTATTCCTGAAAATAGTCATCCTGAACCGCCTCTTCATCGATTTTAAATGTTTTTAACAGCTCCCGCACTTTTTCATCCGTCATGTTATTTTTCAGGCGGTAGGCATACAGATATTCTTCCGACTGGGCTGCCTTTCCTGCCTTCTTCAATCCGTCATACGCTTCTTTTGTCACAAACACGGTTCCAAAGTTTTTACTGTCCACGATCGTATCGGACAGGTTTTTATACGGCGCATCGTAGTCCGGCGAAGAACCGATCCCTGCCACGGTAAAACTCTTGTCACCTAACGTAATCACATCACCGAGAGACACTTCATTTTGGGCGGCATAGCGTTTTTCAAGTACCAGTTCATCCGCTTTTTCCGCCTTTTTTCCCTCACTGATGACTACCTTATCAATGGTTTCGCGGTCTTTGAACACACGTAATGCGGTATCGTCTACCGTATAATCCAGATAAAACATCTTTTCCAGCTGTACATTGTTACTCTGTATCTTTTCGATATCTTTTTGGGACAGCGGAGCAAAACAGGTAAATTGTCCATCTTCCAGCTGGTTTTCTTCCGCGCTTTCTTCCACTCCGCGCACGATCGTCTCGCCTGCTCCCACAAGGGAGATGATGAGATACATGCAAAGAATGATCAGGCATCCCAGCGCCGCATAACGGAACGCATTTTTCTTCAGATCGCGAAGCACCCTTTTTCTCAATATCTTCTGCATTATAAATCCTCCAAATCCTTTGCCGGTACTCTGACTTCATTTTCGTATTCTTTGCGGACTTCTCCGTCTTTCAGATAGATCACGCGGTGCACCATATCTTTGATGCTGTTGTTGTGGGTGACGATAAGCATCGTCGTACCGTATCTTGCATTGATCTCTTCCAGCAATACGAGAATATCTCTTGACGTCTTTGAATCCAGCGCTCCCGTCGGCTCGTCGCACAAAAGCAGTTTCGGATTTTTCACAAGTGCCCGCGCGATCGCACAGCGCTGCTGCTGTCCTCCCGACAATTGAAATGGAAATTTATTCTGATGTTCCGTCAATCCAAGGGCATCGATCAATTCATCGACCGGGAGCGGATTTTTTGTCAAATACTCACAGACCTGTATATTTTCGCGGATTGTAAGATTCGGCACGAGATTATAAAACTGGAAAATAAATCCGAGGTTAGCTCTACGGTACTCTAACAGTTCTTCATTTTTCATCCCGCCAAGTTCGATGCCGTCCACACAGATTGATCCGGAATTCATCGTATCCAGACCGCCGATACAGTTGAGAAGGGTCGATTTTCCGGAACCGGAAGTTCCCTGAATCACGCACATTTCTCCTTGTTCTACTCCTGTCGTAACACCTTTTAATACCTCAACATAACTCCCTTCCTGTCCATAACTTTTTTTCACGTTTTCTAATTGCAGATACATAATTTCCTCCATTTCATCACATAACACTGTTATGTTAATCTCATTTTTTTAGGCTCTATCCGATCAATAAAGCCTACTTTTCCGTCAGATCTACACCAAACAGCGCAAACCATCCGGTTACCAGATATGCCATCGCCTGCCTGCCAAATGCCAATGCCTGTTCTTCCGTCTCGATATGTTTTAACATATACAAAAACATATCGATCTGGTTGTGCGACATCCAGTGAACCAGACTTTCTTCCAGCATCGGAATACCGAGTTCCTGACAGGTCGCCTGCGCAAGATGCAGATTGTGTGCGTCCATTTCATCAATAATCTGGTCAACCGCATTTTCCAGCGAAGACCCCTGCGCACCATTTACGAGCAGAAGCATCTCATCACGATTCTGATACATCTCATGCACGAGCACTTCCACCAAAATCCTCTCACTGTCCATATCATGATTGCTGGAAAGAATTTCCTCTTTCGCCTCATTTTCCTCTAACTGCTGATGTTCCTTGATCAGCTGCATGATCCGCATCAGACTTTCGGAAACAAGGCTGCAAAACAGATCATCTTTGTCCTGAAAGAAAAAATACAGCGCGCCCGTCGTGACTCCCGCTTCTTTGCAGATAGAACGCAAAGAAGCTTTGGAATATCCTTTTTCCATAAATTCTTTTTTCGCACATTGCAGTAACGTGTGCCGGGTTTCCCCATTTTTCACTTCTTTTGCCAATTCCATCCCTGCCTTCTTTTATTCTACATAACACTGTTATGTTATCATGGGAATCCTTCTTTGTCAAGAGGGATTTGGTTCTTTCCAAACTTAGTTG
>DJNB01000254.1:3552-5506 GCA_002435545.1 Lachnoclostridium sp. UBA6475 | reverse complement strand
CGTCTGGAGATTACCGCCTGAAAAATATCTCCATCGCGGATATACTCTTTGGTCTTCTCAACAATATCTTCATATTCTTTTTCCGATACATTACATTCAAATTTTACTTTGTCATAAGAAGGAAATTCCGGTAATTTTGTCTCCTCCTGAATCATAGTGATAATGTCATCAATCTCTTTTTCTGCCTTTTGCAGATTCTGCTGTAAATCCCCTTTGGTCTTTACATTTCCTACCACAATGATCTTTTGTTTTAATTGATCGTACGCAATCACTTTATCAAAAAGCATCAGATCATAATCATTAAATTCGCCGCGCTTGATATTTAACACCGGCTCTGCATGTTCGATCATCGCATACGCAAAATATCCGACAAATCCTCCGGTAAATGGCGGCATATCTTCCATCTTTGGCGAACGGTACTGTTTTAAAATATCCCGGATCACCTGAAACGAATCCTTTGTCGTGATCGTCTTTTTTTCTCCCTTTTCTTCAATCACAACCTTATCCCGGAAGCAGGACACCCGCATCACCGGATCGTAACCAAGAAAAGAATAACGTCCCCATTTTTCTCCACCTTCTACACTTTCCAGAAGGTAAAAACGTTTCTTCTTTGCCGCAATTTTCTGTAACAGCGCAATGGGCGTCACAAGATCCGCATAAATTTCTTTTTTTACCGGGATCACATCATAATCCGCCACATATTTTTTAATTTTTTCTAACAACATCGTAAACATCTCCTTTTTGTTTATTGCTACGATGTGTGCAAAAGAGATTGTCCGATTGTGCGATACCTGAGGCAATAAAAAAAAGCCTCTGTCACATGTTCTATCACTAGAACAGGGACAAAAGCTATCAACTTCTGCGGTACCACCCTTATTGGCTAATCGGTATAACCCACTCATCATGCACCACCATGCACTCCTGTTCATAACGGTACAGGTTTCCGTCAGCGTCTACTCGATACTCTTTCAAGCTGCCCTCACAAGTCCATTCAAAATGATATTGCTGCTGCATCGCACCAACCTGCAGCTCTCTGAAAACAATGTTTCACTTTTACTTACTCTTGCTCATCGGTTTCAATATATTTCATATCTAGAAATTAGTATATCACTTTTTTTTCAAATGTCAACTAGATTTTTTAGAAATTTAGAAAAATCCTGTACCGCTTACGTTTTGAGTGCACGGGAGAAATCTTCTGTTAGAAATGCTTATTCCCAGCGGAAGAAGCAGATAGCAAGAGTTGTGCATAGTACAGTAACTCCAACCATTACACAAATCGGTAACAAAATACTTTCCGTGCTGATGCCTAAAAATGTATTTTTCATCATAGTAAGTCCCTGTGTCAGTGGGAAAAAACCGACAATTTTCTGCATTGCCTTTGGCATGACCTCAATCGGCAGCGTTGTGCCGGAAAAAATCAGCATAGGAAAATAAAGAATCGAGGCAATGACGCTGGCCTGCCTGGTGTCTTTCGCTACACCGCCTGCCAGCATACCGATAGATTGCGTTGAGAGCATGGTAATCGCCCAGCTTCCAAGGAAAGCCAGAAGCGAACCGCGCAGCTGCACGCCCCACAAAAGCGCTGCAATCGACAACGATGCAAGAGACACTGCACAGTAGATGACATACATTGCCAATTCAACACCAAGAATGAACACAGGACTGACCGGCGTAACACGCAGCCGCTTGAGAATCTTCATCTCACGCAGACCGGATACGGCCAACGGCAGCCCCATCAATCCACTTGCGCAGATAGCAACTGCGCTGACAGCTCCGAAAGACTGCTCCAAAAATGTATAATCCGCACCATCATAGACGGTTTTTTTGCCGTAAATGATGCCAAGAATGATAAAGATCACAAGGGGCATGATTATGGCAAAGATCACCATATTCATATCTCGCACACTGAGCTTCAGCTCCGTTTTCAAAAATGTAAAAAAGCGTTTCATGCGTC
>DJNB01000254.1:0-3505 GCA_002435545.1 Lachnoclostridium sp. UBA6475 | reverse complement strand
CTGCAAATACGCATCTTCAAAGCGATTGCAACCGCACTGCTGCTTTGCCTGCTCCACAGTTCCGCGGAAAACGGGAGTCCCCTTCTTCAAGATGCAGATTTCATCACACAATGCTTCAATTTCATCCATAAAATGAGAAGTCAGGAATATCGTAAGCCCCTGCCGTTTTAGATTTTCTAATTTTTTCCATACACTACGCCGTGCTTTAGCATCAAGCCCAGTAGTCAGCTCGTCGAGGAACACAAGTTCCGGCTGTCCAATCAACGCCAGCACGATAAAAAGCCGCTGCCGTTCGCCACCCGATAGGTCTTTTACCGCTGCAGCCGCCTTATCACCGATACCAAACTGCTGACACAGCATATGCCAGTCGGCGGGATTGCGGTAAAGACTTGCCGTTTCCTCACAAAGTTCGGAAACTTTGATGTCTTTCTGATAGTCGCCTTCTTGAAATTGCACGCCAATACGTTCAAAAAGCAGGCGGCGGTGCTTTTGGGGATCTTGCCCAAGCAGGCAAACCGTTCCCGCATCCGCTTGTTTTATACCGAGCATACACTCGATCGAGGTGCTTTTTCCGGCACCATTTGCGCCGAGCAGCCCAAATACCGTACCGCATTTCACTGAGAGATCCAGGTGATCGACCACAATTTTCCCGGCATAAGATTTTGTCAGTCCTTCAACAATAATGGCCTCGCTCATTTCGGAACCCTCCTAACTGCCCGCAGTTCAATATAGCCACGCTGATGACGGGGTTCCAGCTGGATACGCGGGTTCTCGTCATCCCAACAGCAGCCGATGACAGACGGATCATAATTGTCCATCGCTGCCTGCACAGTACGGATCGCTTCGCAGTAATCCTCTTCCCGGAAAGCCGGTCCTTGGAACATCAGATATTCTGCCTCCGGCAAATGAATGGTATCAAAACCTTCGGGAACGATTCCCATATAATCTGTTTCGACCTCCACCCCTTGTACATAGGTAGAAGTATCCGGCTTTTTATACTTCTCAGGCAGCCACATGGAAACAGGTTCTCCACAGAGAGACTTCATGCTCATAAGAATGCCCCACACATCGCAGCTGACTTCTTCGCAGTACGGAAAATAGTCCTCTGCTTGTTTCCCGCGTTTGATAATACACAGGCGCTCCGGCTTTCGGACAACCTGTATAAAAATAGGTTGAATGTTAGACACGTCGATATTCTCCTTTCGTAATTCACGGTATTTTGCACCATAAGGGATGAAGAATTTGACAGGAATTGGATTTCTCATATATTCTCTCGGATTCAACCCGAATTCACGGTAAAACGCCCGCGTAAAGGTATCTACATTTGAAAACCCGGCATTAAAGGCGGCATCAATGACCTTAACATTTCCACTCCGAAGCTGTTTTGCTGCCTGTGTCAACCGGTATTTACGGATATACTCTGTCGGTGTCAGTCCAAGGGCATCTCGAAACAACCGATAAGAATACCACGGAGAAAACAATGAAACCTTTGCAAGATCAGACAGCCTGATTTCCTCCATTCCATTCTTTTCTATGTAGTCCTGCATTCGCTGAACGGCCAATATCTGTTCTTTCATTCTTCTCACCTCCTGCAGTTTACATTCTACCGTACTGTATAAAATTTCTCTCGACGTTTCTTGCTATTTTTTCTTTATTTAAAAAGTGCCTCGATTCATTTGTACCTGTTCATCCAACGTGCGAATAAAAAGACTGCCGATAGACCGGCAGCACCTGTTTCCAGAATACCACCCCATTTACAAATAGAAGCACACCAAAAAGACATCTTGCCGTCCATTCAGGGCAGAAATTGGCGATGCCGTTCATATCCCCGCCGCCAAAGAAGCCGCACAGAATGCTTAAGTAAAACGGATCAAGCAACAGGAAAGCAATCGTTATGTAGTAAAGCACTGCACGGAAGAGTTTGCTTTTGGCACGACAAATCCTCTTTGCAAGTACCGTCAGCAGATAGCCTGCGCAAAAGGTAGCCATGGCTCCTGCAAGGCAGAAGATGCCAAGTTGAATGTCTGTCATGCGCTCGACATAAACGTCAATCTGCACTCCAAGCCCCATAAAGTTTATTTGCTTAAATACGCCCGTGAACAGGGCATATAGCAAATGAGTCCCTTCATGAACAATATAGTAGGCAGCAAGCGCTGCCAGACCAATATATTGTCGTGTTCGTTTTGACATGATATATCCTCCCTAGAGAAATACTTAATGTATCAAACATCACAGTAACTTCCATACTATTTCATCTGTTTCTCATCACGAAGCTGCTTCAGATTTTCCAAAACCACCGGATTGTTTGTGGCAATGGCTCCCAGCGTCGGGCATTTGTCCATCTGCGGACAATCTGCACAAGTATCCATTCCCTTTTCCCGAACGCAGTTATGTACAGAACAGAGCCTGTCGCAGAAAGGTGTTTTGGCACCCTCTATACGACAGCCGGTGCAGTGAATCATCTCCGGCGTGATCATTACGCCGTTGAGCTTTGTCCACAAGGCGGCGGTTTTCTCACGCAGAGTATCATCATTTGTGATCGTTGCAGTTCTGGCATCGCATTTTTCGCAGTCCAGTCCGCAGCAGCCAATCAATTGGTTCATGTATAGTCCTCCTTACATAAATCAGAATCCTTCTCTTGTATGTTCCCATTGTTTTTCCGGAAGCGTTCTTGTAAGTATCAGGGTATAAGCAGCCGTTATGATGATCAGAACTACCATATGAAGCAAGTGCATTTCCACGGTAAGACCTGTATCATTCGCAAACGTGCTGAGCGTATTGATTGCAGAATGAACGATGATGCACGGGAGAAGGCTTCCGCCGCGATAAAAAATCGTGACCAGCAGGAAACCGACGACAATCGCAAAGACGATCTGACACAGGTTATTTACCGGATTCATGCCACTTCCGTTAAACAAATTAATAATATGACCGATACCGAATGTCACGCTTGAGATGACAATCGCGGATTTGATGTTATCCCTTGCGATGGCTGCAAACAAAAGCCCTCGGAAGATCACTTCCTCCAAAAATCCAACACAAAGCAATGGCCTGCAAAATACCAAAAACAGAACTTGCAGAGTATTCCACACCTATTATTTTGTTCAATGGGTTAGCCAGGGATTGCAGAACACAGTAAACCACAATCCATACAATCGCAAAAGTCAGCTCATTTTTCTCATATAACTTTTTCATGTCGTTTTCTCCTTCGCAGCCAATATTGCGCCTCGATATGCCTGCTCCAACTGGGAATTTACAATATCTTCATCGTATTTCAGCGAATTGTTGGCAATCATACTTGCATAGCCGTGGGCAAACAGAAAAACAGTCAAAAAGACCTTTTTCGTCTGCTCCCTGCCAATTCCTAAGGATGCCTGCATCGCCGAAAGAACAGGGATGAGTTCCTCAGCATCTATCAGTTCAAGCAGGGTCTTGCCGCTAAAATAATCCGACTGAAAAAGAAACCGGAACAAATGCGGTTCCTCGATGGCAAAGCGGATATAAT
>DJNB01000133.1:7471-15241 GCA_002435545.1 Lachnoclostridium sp. UBA6475 | reverse complement strand
GATACTTCACTTAAGAATTTTACCATATAATTTCGGGTTTTCATTTGCATTTTCCTTTTAAATATGGTATTCTCTATATAATTAAAGTAATATACTATAAAAAAAAGATATTATAAAAAATAAGGAGGAGCAAGTATGAAATTAAAACGCTTTTTATCATTATGTGCTGTGAGCATTTTTGCAGCAGCACTGCTTGCAGGATGTTCCTCAGACAATACACAAGACACCCAGACATCAGCAGATACAACATCCTCGAACAGTTCACAGACAGATACTTCTTCCGATTCACAGGATACTTCTTCCGATGATTCGGAGAAAAAATCCACCTCGGTTGCCATCCCTTGGGATGAAGTGTCCGATGGGTATGAAGATGCTGCCGCAGAAGCGAAAAATGAAGTAGTCAATGCCGCATCGATTTCAAAAGAAGACTTGAAATCATGGTCTTCTACAATCCGGAAAGATTATAAAGTGATCAAGGACGGGGTAACAAAAGCAAACAAGGAAACAGCCAAAGAAATGTTTGTAACCGGGGCTAAGATTGAAGCTCTTTCCGAACGTTCCGGCGATGTATCCGACGAAGAATTTGTCCACCTTGGTACAACGGCAAAAGATTATGTAAAAGCCCTGCACGGCGGTGGTTCCGCATCCCTTTCCGATACCTATTACGATCTGGACACCAGTCTTACCGTTACAAAAAAACTGGGCGATGACAAATGGAATGCCTTAGTGAAAAAATTAAACTAAGTATTGATTTTCCGCGCCGCTGGGCGCACCCTTTTAAAAAAGGATGTTCTCACTACGAGGGCATCCTTTTTATCTTCTTTATTCCTGTTCAGGGCCTTTTTCTATGATCTCTGCGTACAGATCCAATCCATAACTTGTCTCGGTCGGCTCATGATCGATCATTTTAAAGGTACGCGTGCCATCTTCCTTTCGCTCCGCGCTCAAAAACCTTGCGCCCGGAAGATTTTTCGCATACATCTGACTGGCAAAGGCAAAAAGGTGAGTCACCATAAATACACTCACACCGCTGTCATACATTGCCTGTATAATATGCTCTGCGATCTGGCTTCCCTCTTTTTCCGTCGTACTGGAAAACGACTCGTTGAAGAGGATCAGACTGTGATCCGTTACCATGTCTATGATACGGTTCATCCGCTTCATCTCTTCGTCCAGCCGTCCGCTGTTCATACTGCTGTCCTCACGCCTGGTAAAATGTGTCAATATATTATCATACAGCGGACTTTCAAAATACGTCGCCGGAACAAACATTCCAGCCTGCATCATCACCTGCGCGATCCCGACGCTTCGCAAAAAGGTCGATTTTCCGCCCTGGTTTGCCCCGCTGATCATATGGAGATGACAGGAATCCGTGATCGAATTGTCCACCGGATTTTTGAGGGTATCAAGGGCAAGCCCTAACTCATACAAATGCTGGTATTCGATATGTCCCTTTTCGCGGCTCACCCGCGGATAGCACGTTTTCATCTTTAGATTGTTGAGGCTCCGCCCCAAATTCGCACAGCCGACATAAAAACCGACCTGAATCTGAAGCTGGCTGAAAAACTCCTGAAACTGATACAAAAAGGCGCGGTAAATTTCCTGCGTATACAAAAGTCCATTTTCCTCCATCCGGATGGCATCCTGCTTTAGCGCTTCCTGATTGAGAAAAACCGCCTCCGGCGATGCCAGATGAAGGACAAGCCACCGCAGTGTTCTCCGAAATTTTCCCATTTTCCGGTAATCCGTCGGATCAAGGCGGTTTACCATCGCGTCGCCGCATTTCAGACCGCCTGCCACACCGGCCGTAAAGATCAGTCTGCCCCCCTGCATCAGCACCGACATATCGTCGATATGGTGTTCGAGATCTTGGGCAAACTCATCCGTAAAACATTGCCGGAATTTCGTCGTAAACCGATACATACCATCTGCTTTTTCTGCCTGTTCGCTCCGCAGATGTTCTTTCAGATAACGCAGATATTTTAATAGGATCTGAAGCAGTTCCAAAGACTCTGTGATCTGCACAACCTTATTGCTCGTCTTTTTGGACGTATATTTATGGATTTCCTGCATCGCCTCTTTCGCGATACGGTATATTTCTTCGTAAAATTCGGGATGCGCCACCGCATCTGACACCATCTGCTGCCGGAAACGAAGCGTCGTTTCATCCGTAACCGGGCACAAAAGCACACGCTGGCAATTGGTAAATATTTCCTCATCCTCTTTTGCCATCGCCCGAAGGATCACCGAGAGATTCAAATCCTTGCTCATGTCCTGCGGCATCCCGTAACGTTTGGCCGCCCCCTGCTGTTTTTCCGGATATAAAAGTGCTACGTCAAACATGATGAATCCTCCTTTTTATCTCCGCGTAGGTCAATCCATATTTTTCCACAATCGGCTCAACATAACCTTTGCCCTCTGCTTTCTTCCGGCGGATCTTGAACGTCCGCACTTTGACATTTCCCTCGATCAGGGATGCTGCCTGACTGACAACCTGCTCATTTTCCTCCGCAAGTTCCTCGATGTGTGTAACATAAATCCCGTAGCAGTCACGGGCAAGAAAATGATCGATCACACGCCGTCCCATGTGATACGCATCGTAAGTCGCCGCCGACGTGAAAAGTTCATTGATGATGACAAATACATTCCGCTTCTCCGCGTGCATCATTCCGGACAGGCGCACCAGTTCTTCCTTTAATTTACCGCGGCCGCTCTGCATACTCTCTTCGACGGAAAAATGCGTCAACAGCCCGTCAAAGAGCGGAAGTTCCGCGTGCTTTGCCGGCACCGGAAAGCCCATCAGGGAAAAATATACAAGCTGCCCTGCGGCCCTTGCAAACGTCGTCTTGCCCCCCTGGTTTGGCCCCGTTATAACAAAAAAGCGCTCTTTTCCCCGGTAATAATAATCGTTCGCAATCGTCTCTTTTCCCTCTTTCTGGTTTTTCAATGCCAGCGCGAGATCATAGCCGCCGGTCACTTCAAATGACGTATCCGAAAAGGACGGCATACAGAAATCATAATGAAAATATTCCATATGGTGCCGGAATTTAAGGATCGACAGATATACAAAGATTTCCTTATGAAACTGCATGATCTCCGGCTGATAGATATGCGGTTCTGTCTTTCCAAATTCTTCCAGTCTCCGGAACGGTTTTGGAAACTTTTCTGCAAATATTTGAAAATGCGCTGTTCCAGCGGAGTACCCGCTTTTCCGCCCGGCAGAAGGTTTCCCATCTTTCCGGGATGTTGTATCATCTGCGGATATTTTTCACACAGATCCTTTACATAATCGTCTTCCACCACCGAGGGAAGGATGGCGATATGATCTCCCTCAAGCCGCAGACTGTAACGCAGTTTTCCCAGTTCCTCACTGGTCGAAAGCGCCGCATCGTGATAGGCTTTCACCTCCGGCTTCTGCATCTCGGCTTTGCACACCTCCAAAAACTGCTGCCAGCCGCGCGCCCTGCACTCCCGTTTTTCCAAAAATGCGATCAGTTCGTCCACCGCCGTAAAATACATTACCGCCACTTCCAGCTTCCAATGTGCCTTACTGAGTTCGTCCGTGATCTGCTCCCCCGTCTCCGAATTTATGTACGCTTCATTTTCCTGCGCCCGTCGAATCAAATTTACAAAATTTGTAAGTTTCGTCTCCATTTCCTCATCGATTTCCCGAAGCACATCCTGACGATATTGAATCTCTTCTTTTCCGTCCGGCATCTGGCGGAAATACTCCCGCAGATCGTAGATGCCAAGCTGCGCATTGATCTCCTCGATCCACTGTGTCAGATTGAGGTCATCATAAAATTCCTGCCGTTCTTCCCCCGGTTCCCGGACTTTTCCTAAAATGCTAAATGACATAACCGCCCTCGCTTTCTTTTTCGCTGCGTTCTCTTATGTTTATTATACCCTATTTTCCTGTTTTTGTATAGCGGCAACATTGCGGCGTGACCTCAGAACCCATCTTTAATTTATACATATCGATATAAAACTCCGAATCGCTGATTACAATAAAGCCATCTGTCGCCATATCACTTTCGGAAAAATAAAATTCATGCGATGTTTCCGGATCCATAAATTTAGTCCATTTTTCTTCTCCGATCTCTGCCTTGTCCACGCCGTCAGGAGTCAGAAAATAAATGGTATCATTGCGGATGTCAAGCTGATAGAAGTTCAGAAGATTTTCCTGCATTTTCTTCCAGTCATTGAGATCCACTTCTGTCGGGATCGTATACTCCAGTTTTCCGCTGTCCATATCATACACATTGACATCAAGCGTCTTTCCGTTTTGCTGGGATGTCAGCGCGATCACGCCATCTCCCTTCGCGATCGTAGTTGTCATCGTGCACTCTTTGCATACATCCTCCATTGGATTGATACATTCTCCTGTCGTCAGGTCATACCAGCCAAACAGTTTTTCCGCCGTGACAACAAGCACCTTATTGTCGCCTGCCGCCAGATAGCGGTTGGAGGCAATTCCCTTTTGCTCCTCTCTGCCATACGCTTTTTTTGCTGATATCTGCGGAATTTTTACCTTGACAAGCTGGTTATTTTCCGCGTCATACCGGAGCAGACGATCTTCTACGACGTAATTCCCGCCTTTTGAGTCCTGCACATCATAAGGCGCACTCCATTTTTCCAGTGCCACATAGATCTGACCGTCCTCGCCCTCTAAAATACTGATATACGGATACCAGTATTTATCCAGTTTTTTCATATAATCCAGTAGTACCTGATTCCACGGAACGTCCTCTTCTTTCCAGACGCCGTCCACCCGTTTCAGTTTGATAAATTTTTCAAATTTCTGCTGATCCATCAAAGCCGCAAGTTTGTAATACGTGCCCTCGTCATCGACATTTTCACAATACTCGTATACGTTCAGCCTGCCGCCCTGGGAAAATTCGGTAAATTCCTGCGTCTGGTCAACAACTTCCTCCTTAAATTCCGTAACTTCGGCATCTTCTTCGCCCTTGCTGACAAGATTTTTCACCGTCTCCGGCTGCGAAGCGATCCCACAGCTGCAAAGCAGCACGATCACAACCGATACCACGCTGATGAAACGCTTTGGTTTTTCATACCGCATGACGCGCACAATGCGCTCTTTTACCGAACTAATGCTGAATGCCGGCTCCTGAAACCAGCCATGCCGCCCCTTATCTGCCATTGTGAGAAGCAGATACGAATATTCTTTCCTCGCCTGCGCGCCCAGTCTGCGTATGACCGCCTCGTCACACGATACTTCCATGTCAAGCACAAAGAAATGATACGCCACCCAGCAGAGTGGATTGAACCAAAGCACTGAAAATGCCAGAAAACATACAATCTTTATCAGATAATCGCGCCGTTTTACGTGCACTCTTTCATGACAGAGAATCAATTCCCGCTCCCTCTCACACTCTTCTCCGCGCAGTTTCGATGAAAGGTAGATTTTCGGCACGATAACACCGCCGACAAACGAATTTTCCACCGCTTCATGCATATAAATGTTATCCTTCCACAGGATCGCATCCGCAAAACGCCGCTTGTTCCGCACCAGTGACACGATCAGCAGAAGTACGCAAACCGCAGTCCCCAGTGCCCAGACACCAAGAACTCCCTGCACCGCCGTAAATACCGGCTTTGTGTGCCGGGTTTCTTTTGCAGCCACGGTCTGTCCTGCTTCCTGCACCGGCTCTTCGTCCTTTACCGCCTCTTCCTTTCCTGTTGTCTGTTTTTCCCGGCTTCCGGCAGCCAGCTTGGCCTCCCGTATGGAATTGGAAATTTCTTCCATTTTTAATACTTGTTTTCCCTCGTAGACCTGCTCTGACACCTGTCTGGGAAGTGCTCCATAAATGCCTTGAATTGACACCGGACATAAGATCTGTGCCGCCACGACGATCCAAAGTACATATGCCACACTGCGCGGCAGACGTTTGAGCAGCGGACGGATCAAAAGTAAAAACAAAATCACCACACTTGTCATGACGCATGTATCCCAAAGATGGGATATCCAGGCATTCGTGCCAAGTACACCAAACATTTCACCAATCCATTCTTTCATCGGTCTTCCTCCTTCCTTTTTCCTTATTATTCTGCTTTTGAATAGCGGAAGTAATACGGCTGCGCCCCGCTCTCACTTATTCTTTTATGCATATCCAAATAAAACTCTGAGTCATTTACCACGAACATATTCGGAGTCTCCATTTTCTCTTCCGTATAATAGTATACACGCGAGGTTTTCGGCTCCATAACCCGTGTCCAGGTATCATCCCCAATCTCCGCTTTATCTACCCCGTTGCGGGTCAAGAGATAAACCGCATTATCCCGGATATCCATGTCGTAAAAATACGATCCATTATCGATTTCTTTTTTCACATCACTTACTTTAAGATCCGTCGGCATCGTATATAGGTGCTTTTGCTCATCCAGATCATAGATATTGATATCTATCGTCTCTCCATTTTGCTGGGAAAATGTCGCGATCACACCATCGCCTTTTACCATCTCCCAGGATGCCGTATACTCCTGATACAATTCGCTTGCCGGATCAATCCTTTCTCCTGTCGTCAGATCATACCAGCCAAAATATTCTTCCTCATAGTGGTTCAGAAGCACTTTGTTGTCACGAAAAATGTAATATAGCACCTGATTTTCAGCAAGTACACGTTCACCCGTCTGTTTTCCTGACTCATCTCTACGATTGTAAAATACTTTTGGTGCTTTTACTTTTACCATTCGGTCGTTTTCCGCATCGTAACGAAGCAGGCGGTTTTCAATCACTTTCTTTGGACTTTTGTAATGTTTCTCATCATCAGGAACATCGTATTTTGCCATCGCCACATAAATCTGCCCCTCTTCCCCTTCATATATGCTGATCATAGAATACCAGCACCGGTCCTCCTCTATGATCTTTACATAATCCGTCAAAGCCTTGTCCCACGGAACTTTCTCCTTTTTCCATGCGCCATCCACCCATTTTATCTTCATAAAATCATGATAGCTATACCCTGTTCTCAGCGCTGCCAGTTCATAATATCTGCCATCCGAATCGACATTATGGCAAAATACCTCTGTAGCATCCATCTTACCTGCAAATTCTTTAAAATCTTTGTCTTCATCCACCATCGTCTCTACAAACTGTGCCGCATCCTTTGTCATATCCCTGTGGCTTGTCAGATTTTTCACCGTCTCCGGCTGCGAAGCGATCCCACAGCTGCAAAGCAGCACGATCACAACCGATACCACGCTGATGAAACGCCTCGGCTTTTGATACCGCATCACGCGCACAATGCGCTCCTTCACCGAACTGATGCTGAATGCCGGTTCCTGAAACCAGCCATATCTTCCCTTATCTGCCATCGCAAGAAGAAGATACGAGTATTCTTTCCTCGCCTGCACACCAAGTCTGTGTATGACTGCCTCGTCACACGACACTTCCATGTCAAGCACGAAGAAATGATACGCTGCCCAGCAGAGCGGATTGAACCAAAGCACCGAAAATGCTAGAAAACATACAATCTTTATCAGATAATCGCGCCGTTTTATGTGCACTCTTTCATGGCAGAGGATCAATTCCCTCTCCCTCCCGCACTCATCTCCGCAGAGTTTTGACGAAAGGTAGATCTTCGGTGCGATAACACCGCCGACAAACGAATTTTCCACCGCTTCATGCATATAAACGTTATCTTTCCACAGGATCGCATCCGCAAAACGCCGTTTGTTCCGCGCCAATGACACGATCAGCAGGATCACACACACCGCAGTTCCCAGTCCCCAGACACCAAGAACTCCCTG
>DJNB01000133.1:4989-7450 GCA_002435545.1 Lachnoclostridium sp. UBA6475 | reverse complement strand
CGTAAATACCGGCTTTGTCTTTTGTTTTTCCTTTGCCGGAACAATCTGCGGGACTTCCTGCACGATATGATCATCTACGTTTTCCAGCCCCTCTGCGTGTCCCCCGGCAGCCACTTCTTCGCTCTGCAAAACATTGGAAATTTTTTCCATCTGAAATGTCTGTTTTCTTTCGGAAACCTGTTCTGATACCTGTCTGGGAAGTGCCCGATAAATGCCTTGCATTGACACCGGACACAAAATCTGTACTGCCACGACGATCCAGAGTACATACGCCACATTGCGCGGCAGACGTTTCAGCAGAGGACGGATCAAAAGCAAAAACAGAATCACCACACTTGCCATCACACACGTATCCCAAAGGTGGGAGATCCATGCATTCCTGCCAAGTACACCAAATACTTCCGCAATCCATTCTTTCATCGGTTTTCCTCCTTATTCATTTTCTTCGATAATACGTTTCAATTCTTCAATCTGCTTTTTACTCAGTTTCTTTTTCCCGGTAAACGCAGTGACAAATTTGGAGATCGATCCCTCAAAACGGTTCTCGACAATCTGCGTACTCTCACTCGCCAGATATTCTTCTTTGGTCTGCTTTACCTCGACGACGGCATTTTCATTTTCGAAAATGCCCGCCTGACAGAGGTTTCGAAGCACGGTATACGTCGTCGATTTTTTCCACCCCAGCCGTTCTTCGCACAATTTCACCAGTTCCCCCGACCGGATCGGCGCATTTTCCCACACAATCTCCGCAAATGCCATTTCACTTTCCGATAAAATACTTTGTCTCATCCTTTTTCTCCTTTCGGTCTACTTTTTATAAACCTAGTTTATCATTTATAAACCATTCTGTCAAGCATTATTCATTTCAAAGAATCCAGAATTTCACTTTTTCTTTACCGATTGTTTATGTGTTTAGGATTGAAAAAAAGTTCCAGAACGTATATAATAGTCTTGTGACATTATACATATTAACATCATATTGGGGAGATTTTTATGAAAAGAAAAAGGATTGGCGTCTTACTGGCGCAGGCAGATGAAACAACACAAAATCATTTTATGCAGGGATTTTTACAAGAAGCCTTTGCTTCTGATTATGATGTCTTGATTTTTTCAATGTATGTAAAATATCAGCAGACAAATCTTCGTGAATTAGGGGAGTCAAATATTTATGAATTGATCAATTATGACATGCTGGATGCCATTGTCATTCTTTTGGATACGCTCCAGACAACCGGTCTTTCAGATTCGATCCAAAAGAAGATTCACGACGCATTTGACGGACCGGTTCTGGTCATCGATCAGAAAAGTCCGTATTTCCCATCCGTCATGAACGACCACTGCACTCCGATCCGCCGTTTGATCGACCATTTGATCGAAGTGCATCATTATAAAGATATCGTCTTTTTAAATGGACGCGAAACGCATATTCACTCGATCCAGCGTCTGCGTGGCTATAAAGAGGGCATGGAAGCGCATGGTCTTCCGGTTCTGGAGGAAAATATCTATCATGGAGATTATTGGTACACGAGTGGTAACCAAATGGTAGAACAGATGCTTTTGGAACGTGAGAAACTTCCGGAAGCAATCGCTTGTGCCAATGATTGTATGGCGATCGGCGTATGTTCGGCGCTTTCCGAGCATGGCATCAAGGTGCCTGACGACATTGCCGTCATTGGCTACGACTCGATCCAGGATGGCCGTTACAGCCCGGTTCCTCTGACTTCCGCAGAAATTCCGGCGAAAGCCTGTGGAAAATACAGTCTGCATTGGATCGACGCCTCTCTGAACGGAGAACCTCTGCCAAAATATGTGCCGGAAACCGACCTTTGGATCGGTGGCAGCTGCGGCTGCCCGACAGACAATCTCAGTCTGCTGTCGCCACTGCGCGACCAATGGGAAACGAAACTTTCTTCCGACAGTTATTATTCCTGTTTTAACCATCTGATGGAAGATTTATTATCCCAGCATTCTTATCACGACTTTTTTAACACCGTTTTTCAATATACATACCAATTGGGAAATTATGACAGTTTTCATATCTGTCTGAACGAAAATTGGAATCATGCTTCGAAAATGATCGGCGACGGTGCGATCCGTTTCGGCTACTCCGACCACATGTATCCGGTTGTTCACTGCAACAAAACATGCGGCACCGAAAACCATATTGACTTTTCCAATTCGTTTGAGACAAAATTAATTCTTCCGGAACTGCACGAAGCGCACGAAAAACCTTCCGCTTACATTTTTACACCGCTTCATTTTGACGACCAGTGCTTTGGCTACGCTGTCATCAGCTATGGCAGTGAACCGCGCGTCTACGATGAAAGTTACCGCTTATGGCTGCATAGTGTCATGCAGGGCATGGAATCCTTTTACCGTCAGGACATTTTACGCCAGCTGTTAAAAGATATGGAATCGGCACAGATCCGTGACAGTCTGACCGGTTTATACAATTACCGCG
>DJNB01000133.1:0-4942 GCA_002435545.1 Lachnoclostridium sp. UBA6475 | reverse complement strand
CAGAATCGCTTCACGCAAATGATTCGCTTTCCATCATTTCCATTGACCTAAGCGGACTGAAAGACATCAATGCCGGCTATGGCCGCAGCGAGGGAGACATCGCGATCACTGCGCTCTCCCATCTCATCCAGGAATGTGCCTTTTCGGACGAAATCTGCGCCCGCACCGGTAATGACGACTTTATCGTGTGCTCGATCCTTTCGGACAAAAATGCACACCGGCCGGATGAATTTATCTCTGCCTTATCAAATAAAATTAATATTTTTAACCAGCATAACAAGGATTCTTTCCAAATCCATATCTGCTATAACTGTAAATCGGAATCGATTCACCGGATTCACTCGGTTGAGCAGATGATCAACGATACGATCAGTGAAAAAAATGGAAAAAAATTACAGGAATTGCAGCAAAAAGAACGTTCTTCTCATCTGTCAGAAAAAGACAAAGAGCAGGATCTTGCGGTTATGAAATTACTTGACGACAACCAGTTTATATACTATTTCCAGCCGATTGTAGACGCTCGTACCGGAAAGATTTTCTCCTACGAGGCTTTGATGCGCGCCAATACGGAGCAGAAAATTTCTCCGCTGGACATTTTAACAAGCGCCAAACGTCTCGGCCGCCTCTATGATGTCGAAAAAGCAACGTTATTTAACGTTCTTCATTATATGGAAGAACATCCACAAAAATTTGCCGGCAAAAAGACGTTTATCAACAGCATTCCCGGCGCGCAGCTTGTAGATTCGGATAAGGACCGCTTCCACCGTCAGTTAAGCGAGCATAGCGGTCAGGTCGTTGTAGAGCTTACCGAGCAGGAAGAACTTGACAATAAATGTCTTTCCGATATCAAGAAATCTTATGCGCAGCTTAAAGTTGAGACAGCGATTGACGATTATGGTTCGGGGTATTCCAACGTCAATAACCTTCTCCGCTATATGCCAAAATATGTAAAAATTGACCGTATGCTGATGGAGGAAATTCAAAACAATCCACAAAAACAGCATTTTGTAAAAGACATTATCGATTTCGCGCACGACAACAATATTCTGACTCTTGCCGAAGGAATTGAAACTTCGGAAGAATTGAAGGAAGTTATCCGCCTCGGCGTGGATCTCATCCAGGGATTTTATACAGCGCGTCCAAATCCGGAACCATTGGAGCAGATCGACCCTCACATCCAGATTGAGATTCTGGAATACAACAAAAACCGCTCCTCTTCGATGGTCCGCAAGGATTATATCGTTGACAAGCCACAGTCTATCTCCTTGATTCAGATGACTCTTGGCAAATATACTGACATTCACATCGCCCAGCAGGCTGGCAAAGATCATCCGATTGAATTGATCGGTGCCACCGGATTCCAGTCCAATCTCCGCATCTGGTTTGAGGATGGCTTCCACGGCACACTGATCCTCAACACCACTCATTTTTCCACCGAAAAATGTATGCCTTGGCTGGAACTCGGCGAAGGAGTTGACCTTACCATCCAGCTCAAAGGAGATACCAATCTGAAAATGAGCGGTATCCGCGTACCGAAAAACTCTAACCTGAAGTTTGTAGGCGAAAAATAAAGTTGAATATAACTAACTGTTTGAAGATGTTTCATAGAATAGAAAAAGCCCGGCTGCATTTCTGCGGCCGGAGCTTTTTTATTTTATGAAACATCAAGTTTTATGCACTTAGTGTCAGTTTAGCTTCTTCGAAAGAAAAAGTAAGCATTCTCCTTCAAAGAAATCCGTTCTTGCAAGGAAACATGTCTGTGATTACTCTTCCACCGGTTCAAATTCCTCATCGAAATCATCTTCGGCGATGTCAAGAGTTTCCTCCTCGTCATCTTCCTCCATCGTAAGAAGTTCATCGGCTTCATCAACTTCTGTAGTTTCTGCAGCATCTGCCGGCATATCATCCTTTGCTGCTTTCTTGCCTTTGCCTTTCTTATCCTTTTCTTCCTCTTCCGGTGCCTCCGGCTCTTCTACCGGTTCCGGCGGCTCAAGACTGTCAACCAGATCACTGTGAAGGCTGATATTGCGGTAGCGCTTCATACCGGTTCCTGCTGGAATCAGTTTACCAAGGATAACATTTTCCTTCAAGCCGATCAATGGATCGATCTTTCCTTTGATAGCGGCATCCGTAAGAACTTTTGTAGTCTCCTGGAAGGACGCTGCGGAAAGGAAGGAGTTTGTTGCAAGAGAAGCCTTTGTGATACCAAGGATAATCTGTTTGCCTTCCGGTACCTCTTTTCCTTCTGCTGCAAGAGTTTCTACTGTATCTTCAAATTCAAGCGTATCCACCATCGTTCCCGGAAGGAATTCAGAATCTCCATTGTTCTCGACGCGGACTTTCTTCAGCATCTGACGAACAATGACCTCGATATGCTTGTCGTTAATTTCTACACCTTGGAGACGGTATACACGCTGTACTTCACGAAGCATGTAATCCTGTACGGCACGCACGCCTTTGATCTTCAAGATATCATGTGGGTTGACACTACCTTCGGTCAACTCGTCACCGGCCTCAAGCACCTGTCCATCCATAACTTTGATACGGGATCCGTATGGGATCAGATATGCTTTTGTCTGGCCATTTTCTTCATCGGTAATGATAACTTCACGTTTCTTCTTCGTATCACGAAGCGTAACTTTTCCGCCAAATTCAGAAATGATAGCAAGACCTTTCGGCTTTCTTGCCTCAAAAAGCTCCTCGACACGAGGAAGACCCTGTGTGATATCGTCTCCGGCTACACCACCGGTATGGAATGTACGCATGGTAAGCTGTGTACCGGGTTCACCGATTGACTGAGCGGCGATGATACCAACCGCTTCACCAACCTGTACCGGTTCACCGGTTGCCATGTTCGAACCATAACATTTTGCACAGATACCGACATGAGACTTACATGTCAGGATCGTACGGATCTTAATCTTAGCAGCATCACCGGCATCAATGACAGCCTTTGTATTCACAATGCGGGCTGCGCGTTTTGGTGTGATCATATGATTTGCCTTTACGATCAGCTCGCCCTCATCGTCGTACATGTCCTCGCAGGCATAACGGCCTGTGATACGTTCTTCCAGTGTCTCAATGACTTCTTTTCCATCCATGAATGCACTGATCCACATACCCGGAATCTCATCTTTTCCTTCGCAGCAATCCGTCTCACGGATGATAAGATCCTGTGATACGTCTACCAGACGACGAGTCAGGTATCCGGAATCGGCTGTACGAAGCGCGGTATCGGAAAGTCCTTTACGCGCACCATGTGCGGAAATGAAGTACTCCAGTACGTCAAGACCTTCACGGAAGTTTGACTTGATCGGCAGTTCGATCGTACGACCGGATGTATCGGCCATCAATCCACGCATTCCGGCAAGCTGTTTGATCTGTTTGTCAGAACCACGCGCTCCCGAATCCGCCATCATAAAGATGTTATTATACTTATCCAGTCCGGTAAGAAGCGCCTTGGTGATCTCATCATCGGCTTCTTTCCAGGTCTCGATAACGGCTTTGTAACGCTCTTCCTCAGTCAAAAGACCACGGCGGAAGTTTTTGGAAATATTTTCAATCGTGCTTTCTGCATCTGCAAGAATGTCTTTCTTCGCTGCCGGCACTTCCATATCGGAAATGGATACCGTCATTGCGGCTCTTGTAGAATATTTGTAACCGAGAGACTTGATTGCATCCAAAGTCTCCGCAGTCTTTGTAGCACCATGATTATTGATACATTTTTCAAGGATCTGCTTGAGCTGTTTCTTTCCTACATGGAAATCAATTTCCAATTTAAGGAAATTCTCATCCTTGCTTCGGTCTACGAATCCCAGATCCTGGCTGATGATCTCATTGAAAATGAAACGTCCCAGTGTGGACTCAATAATACGGGATTCCATCTCACCATTTTTATTGATTCCCTGACATTTTACTTTAATTTTCGCGTGCAGGGTAATCTCATGATTTTCGTAAGCGATGATCGCTTCGTTCATGTTCTTAAATGCTTTGCCTTCGCCTTTTGCACCCGGACGCTCCTGTGTCAGGTAATAGATACCAAGAACCATATCCTGGGAAGGTACGGCTACCGGACCACCATCGGACGGTTTCAAAAGGTTGTTTGGTGAAAGCAGAAGGAAACGGCACTCTGCCTGAGCCTCTACCGAAAGTGGAAGATGCACAGCCATCTGGTCACCATCGAAGTCCGCGTTAAACGCAGTACATACCAATGGATGAAGTTTGATCGCTTTTCCTTCTACAAGTGTAGGCTCAAATGCCTGGATACCCAGACGGTGAAGTGTAGGAGCACGGTTCAGCATAACCGGATGCTCTTTGATAACCTGCTCTAAGATATCCCATACAGCAGGCTCCAGCTTCTCTACCATTTTCTTCGCATTTTTAATATTATGTGCGGTTCCGTTTGCTACGAGTTCTTTCATAACAAATGGCTTAAACAGTTCGATCGCCATTTCTTTTGGAAGACCACACTGATAAATCTTAAGTTCCGGACCTACGACGATAACGGAACGTCCTGAATAGTCAACACGTTTTCCGAGCAGGTTCTGACGGAAACGTCCCTGTTTACCTTTCAACATATCGGAAAGGGATTTCAGGGCACGGTTACCGGGACCGGTTACCGGACGGCCGCGGCGGCCATTGTCGATCAAAGCATCTACCGCTTCCTGAAGCATACGTTTTTCATTTCGCACGATGATATCCGGCGCGCCAAGTTCCAAAAGTCTCTTCAAACGGTTGTTACGGTTGATGATTCGGCGGTACAGATCATTCATATCGGAAGTCGCAAAACGACCACCATCGAGCTGAACCATTGGACGAAGATCCGGCGGAATAACCGGAATCACTGTCAAAATCATCCAGTCCGGACTGTTGCCGGACTCGCGGAATGCTTCGATTACCTCAAGTCTCTTGATGATACGCGCACGTTTCTGGCCTGTAGAAG
>DJNB01000227.1 GCA_002435545.1 Lachnoclostridium sp. UBA6475 | reverse complement strand
CGACACCAAAAGCTACCGAAGCGCCGACAGCGACACCAAAGGGCACACCGGCGCCAACGGCGACACCAAAGGGCACACCGGCGCCAACAGTGATACCAAACGCCACCGAAACGCCAACAGCGACACCAATAGCAATAGAGAAAAAAAGTGAAAAAACAGCGGAAAATGGGAAAGGAACGCTTATTGTAGCGGTAAAGGATGAAAAAAATGGCGAACCAGTTCCCAATGCAAAAGTGGTGATTACTGACAGCAAGGGAATTACATCTTCTTATACTACAGACAATAATGGTAAGGTTACGGTTAAAGAGATTGCCGCTGGTACTGCAAAAGTTGTTGTAACAGAAGTGCCGGAAGGATATACGGTTACAACCAACAGAGAGTTTTCTATTGATGTAGAAGGAAATAAAGTGACAGAAATCAGCACTGGTTCGGGACAATCAGAGGAAGGAAAGTCGGAGAATAGTACGGAGAATGAAGAAACGTCCAGTGAAAGTTCTAACAGTGACAGAGAAACAAGCGATTCTTCCGGTGCAAAGGAGACGGAAAACCGTGATAGTAAGAAGACACAAGAACCTAAGACCGGAGATTGGTATGATGAACATATAACGATTGGTCTTATGTTGATTTCTGTTGTTGGTTTTTGGGGCTTCTACTATCTTAATCGGAGAAAAGATAAATGATAGGAAAGAAATTCTTTTATAAAAGTGGTATGGGCATCTGCATTTTAGCAGGGGTCGGTGCCCTTTTATATTATGGAATACATCGGTATGATGAACATAGAGTAAACAAAAGGATGGAACAGCTTCGTCAGGAGGTATATATACATACGGAGAAAAATGATGAGCAAGGCTTAAAAAAAGGAAAAACAAGCCTGAAAATAGATTTTTCAAGGTTGGAAAAAATTAACAGTGATATTCGGGCGTGGATAAAAATGACAGGTGTGGATATTGATTATCCGGTTGCAGTTTCGTCACAAAATGATTATTATCTTCATCATGATGTTGACAAGAAAAAAAACGCACATGGTACTCTGTATTTTGCAGTACAAAGTGATTTTGCGTCAAATGCTTTGATATATGGGCACAATATGAAGGATGGAAGTATGTTTGGAGAATTACAGAAATTTGGACAGAAAGAATTTGCCCAAAAGCATCCTTTGGTATATTTATATACCAAAGAAAATACTTTTTTATATCATATCATAGGGAGCTTTGTGACAGATGTATCCGAGGATTCGGAAAATGCATTTCATTGTAGCAATTACTTAAAAATTGACACACCGGAAAAACTTAAAAAATTTTTACAGCAATACGAAATGTGTAAGAAATACGATCTTTTAGAAAAAGTTTCTTTAAAAGACCATCTGTTAATGTTGTCAACGTGTGAATATTCATCAGCAGATGGTCGGTTCATCGTGTTGTGTAAACGCGTCAAAGAGGAGAAAAATTAAACTTCTTTCCAGCTCAAATGATACGGAATGCCGTTACGAAGCGGCATTTCCAGTTTGACACCGTCGTAATATACGTCAAGGAGCAGGTCTTTTTCTTTTGGAGCATGGACGGTGATGCTTGTCAGATAACCGTCATTCCAGGCGAGATCCCAGGTTGTTTCGTGAACACCGCGAAGCCCTTGGACTTCGCCTTTTTTCCATGCCTTTGGAAGCGCAGGCAAAACGATTGTGCGCTCTTCGTTTGACTGGAGAAGCATCTCCGCCATCGCGGCCGCCGCTCCAAAGTTTCCGTCGATCTGAAATGGCGGATGATTGTCAAAAAGGTTTGGCAGCGTGGAATTCTTTAACAAAGCCAGTAAATTTTCATAACAGTGTTCGCCGTCCCAGAGGCGTGCGTACATATTGAGGATCCAGGCACGGCTCCATCCGGTGTGTCCGCCTCCGCTTTCCAGGCGGCGCTGCAACGTGATCCGGGCAGCTTTGCAAAGTTCCGGTGTACCATCCGGCGTAATCTGGTATGCCGGATGAAGCGCCCACAGATGGGAGATATGGCGGTGTCCCGGTTCGGCTTCTTCATAATCTTCCTGCCACTCCATGATCTGTCCGTATTTTCCAATCCGGATTTCCGGTAGTTTTTGTTCGCATTCGCGGGCAGCAGTCAAAAAGGCAGTGTCATTTTCACCGAGAACTTCTGCGGCTTTCCGAAAATGTTCAAATAATTCGTGAAGAATCTCGTTGTCCATTGTAACGCCGTAAGAAAGACATCCCTTTGTGCCATCTTTCATTATATATGTATTTTCCGGCGAAACGGAAGGACAGGTGACAAGTTTTCCATCTTTTCCCACTAAAAAGTCCATAAAAAACTGTACCGATTCTTTTAGCAGTGGATACATTTTTTCCAAAAATTTCCTGTCATCAGTATAGGTATAATGCCGCCAGATATGTGTACACAGCCACGCACCGCCCATTACCCAGAATGTTGCCGGGATGTAGATGTCCTGCGGCGCGGTGTCTCCCCAGAGATCGGTATTGTGGTGGGCGGCAAAACCGCGGCAGCCATACATTTCCCCGGCGGTCTGCCGGCCGTTTGGCAGCATCCGCAGCATATGGTCAAAGAGAGGAAGTTCGCAGTCGGCGAGGCCGCACAGCACCGCCGGCCAGTAATTCATCTCGGTATTGATATTGATCGTATACTTGCTTCCCCATGGCGCACTCATGTCACGGTTCCAGATACCCTGTAGATTTGCAGGAAGGGAATCACCGCGGCTGGAGCTGATGAGGAGATATCTGCCAAAATCCATATACGTCATTAAAAGTCCGTTGTCGGGGTGGCTTTCATCCATGCGGGAAAGGCGTTCATCGGTGGACAGCAGATCCAGCGACGTATCATAGTCCAGTGAAAGGTGCATCCGGTTATAGTAGGAAGCATATTCTTCAATATGTTCCGAGCGCAGTTCGTCAAAAGAAATCCGGGAAGCGCTGTCAAGTACACTGCGCACTTCTTTTTCCGGATCTGCGTGGCGGAACGTCGTCGCGGCGGTCAGAAAGACCGTGACATAAGACGCGTTCCGGGTTACCAGATGTTCACCGATTCCCTGCAGTTCCGATCCGTCTGTGACAAACTTCATGCCACAGCAAAAACGTTCTTCACCGCCACCGAGCCGCCCTGCGATCAAAAGAGTATCGTCTGTATGCGCGGTCGTCTCATAAAAGCATTCGCGCTGCAAAGAGGCGGCGAGATCCAGTTCGCCCGCCGTCGAACTGCGGAAATGAGCGATGATACAGTTTCTGGGCGCACTTGCAAATGTTTCACAGGTATATAACGTTCCGGTTTCTTTGGACAAAATGCGGCTAGTGTGTATTGCCTCGGAAAGGTCGAGTTTCCGCTCAAAATGAATCCCCTCTTTTAATTTTCCGCAGTAATCAAAATATACATCCCCCAGTGTCTGATAGGTGTGCTGGCTCTGCGGCGTGCCGGCAAGAGCATATTTGCAGAGTTCCTCCGCTTTTTCAATCTTTCCCTCAAAGATATAGCGCCGGATCGTCTCCAGATTGGCAAGGGCATCCGGGTTATTGCGGTTTCGTTTCTGCCCGAACCAGACGGAATCTTCATTTAGCTGAAAATGCTCACTCGTTCCTTCGCCGAAGATCATCGCACCGAGTTTTCCGTTCCCAATAGGTAAAGCACGGTTCCAGTCGCCGTGGGAAGGTGTTGTATAAAATAATTCGCTCATAAAAATACTCCTCCTTATTTTTCCAATTCAAAGGATTCAGGACTCCAATTCATAGATGTCATCGAAAAAAATCTTCGTACGGACAACCTGAATCCAGCGTTCTTCTAACTTTATTTTGGACAAGATGCCGGTAATACGGACATAATTGTCGTCCGAAAAATAGACGACGGTTACCATATCGCCGCATTGCATCTGTGAGAGCCGGAAATCCAACTGTTCCTTATAATCATCGCATAATTCTGCTTTTGGCACAACAATTTTTTCTTTTTTTTCCAAAGCCTCATCGAATCCCTTTAAGGCGGCAAAGGGCATAAATTGTTTTGCCCGGTTTTCGCGGGACATCTTTTCCCTCGGTTTATTCACTTTTATGCCCTCCAATCTGTTCATTCCGCAGTCTTGTCGTGCCATGTTCCTCCAGATCCATGCCGCGCAGGATCGCGTTTTTCCCATATTTCTTTCGAATGGACAAGATGGCTTTCTGCATATTTTTCTCTGTTTCCAATTTGGCAAAATCTGTAAAAATATCAAGTTGCAGAAAAGCGGCTTCGCATACATTATTATAGGTTAAAGTAAGACGGCGGATGTCAAGCGAATGATTGACAATACGTTTGTACAGTTCCTCTGCCTCGCGGATCAGACGGGCAGAGGAACTGGTAAAAGTTCCCAAATTTGTCGTGCCGTGAGCCGGAGCCGGCACGGTATGGCCGCGTTTGGCGTAGCCGACATGAAGGGTAAGCGAATCCGTGACAAGGTTTCTGTCAACGAGATCCAGTGTTAAAAGATCTGCCATTTCTTTTACGATCAGAACTCCATCCGAAAAGGAATAATCGCAGGGAAGAACCTGGCCGCTGGAGATTGAATTTTTTTGCGGGCGGTAGTTTTTGATGTCGGCTATCGTTGCAGTCTCTCGTCCCCAGGCGTGGTCGATGAGCAGTTCGGCATCCACGCCAAACATATGATAGAGCATATCTTCATCGGCTTCGGCGAGATCCTTCATCGTAAAAATACCGACACGTTCCAGTTTTCTGGCAATACCGGGTCCGATCCGCCAAAAATCCTGTAGAGGACGGTGATTCCAAAGGGTCTGCCGGTAAAGCTGTTCATCCAGACACCCGACAAAATCACTTGCGTGCTTGGCTGTGATGTCGAGTGCAATTTTCGCCAGATACAGATTCGATCCAATGCCACAGGTGGCGGTAATTCCGGTAGTGGAAAGTATGTCCTGCAGGATCCGCTGCGCCAGGGAGCGGGCATCGGTCCGGTACAGCGACAGGTAATCGGTGACATCCAAAAACGCTTCATCGATGGAGTAAACGTGGATGTCTTCTTTGGCAACATATTTTAAATAGATGCTGTAAATGCGCGCGGAATATTCAATATACAGTTTCATGCGCGGCGGCGCCATAATGTAAGTAACGCCGGCAGGAATCTCGAAAACACGGCAGCGGTTTTTGATCTCCAGAGCTTTCATGCTCGGCGAGATCGCGAGGCAGATCGTCTTATCCGTACGCTCAGGGTCAGCGACGGCGAGGTTGGTCGTAAGCGGGTCAAGATGCCGTTCCACACATTCGACAGAGGCATAAAACGACTTCAGGTCAATGCACAGATAAATGTGCCCGCTTCTTAATAATGAAATATCACACGACATAGTATCCCTTCTTCCAAAAACAAACAAATGTTCGATAATGTTATTATAACATAGTATTTCCAAAATGCAAGAGAAAAATTTGAAAAAATAATACATATTTCTTTCTGATTTCCACATACTACCCATAGAGCATAATTATGGAAATTATAGCAGAAATCAGGAGGTTTTTAATATGAAAGCAACAGGTATTGTGCGAAGAATTGACGAATTGGGAAGAATTGTTATTCCAAAGGAGATCCGGCGGACGCTGCGGATCCGCGAAAGTGACCCGATGGAAATATTTACCAACCATGAGGGCGGCATTGTACTGAAAAAATATTCTCCGATCGGAGAACTGGGCGATACGGCGCAGGAATACGTCGAATCGGTTGCCAATGTAGCAAAATGCACCGTTTGCGTCGCAGACCGTGACCGCATTGTCGCAGCGGCCGGCCCACAGAGCCGCCGGTATATGGGAAAAGAGCTGGCCGACCCGATCAAAGAATGCATTCAGCAGCGTGCCACAGCACTTTATGCGGATGGAAAGGGAAAAATGTGCCGCCTTATCGAGGAAGCCGACCCGGAACCAAACCAGGCGGTATCGACGATTGTGTGCGAAGGAGATGCGATTGGAGCCGTTATCCTGCTGTCTGATGACAACGGCCACAAATTCAGTGAATTTGAAGAAAAAATGGCAATGTGCGGAGCGGGATTTCTGGGCCGCCAGATGGAACAATAATCGGAAAAAGGGGATTGATTTTTCCCAAAAGATGTGGTAAAAAGGCAAAAATGTCGGTTTTTCATGGGATTTACTGTAAAAAATCTTGACAAATGATGAAAAAAAGGGTATAAATAGTGTTAGTAGGTTTACAAAACATGAACGGATGTTGTAGGTTTACAAAAATAATTAAGAAATCACGAGGAGGATATAATCCATGAACAAGACAGAATTAGTTGCAGCTATGGCTGACCAGGCTGAATTGTCAAAAAAAGACGCAGAGAAAGCATTGAAAGCATTTGTTGATGTAATCACAGATGAATTGAAAGCTGGCGGAAAAGTACAGTTGGTAGGTTTTGGTTCTTTTGAAGTTGCAGAGCGTGCAGCAAGAAAAGGTATCAACCCATTGACAAAGAAAGAAATGAACGTTCCAGCTTGCAAAGCACCTAAATTCAAAGCTGGTAAAGCATTGAAAGAAGCTGTAAACGAATAATTCATACCAAATGGATATCGATACAAGGTGTCTTGCGAATCATCGCGGACACCTTGTTTTTACGTAAATAAGTCCGTCTCAAAGAAAGAAGCACTTCCTGCTTGCAGGGAAAGTGCTGCTTTCTTTAGAGACACAAACCGAAATGAGCATGAAGTACGATAGTACGGAATGCGAATTTTGGTGTCAAATTGCGAAAGTGCGAAGCACGAAGCAATTTGTTGGACTTATGAGTCAAACAACGAGACACGCATGTTCCCACGAATATGTGACGACTGTCACG
>DJNB01000021.1:5613-6420 GCA_002435545.1 Lachnoclostridium sp. UBA6475 | reverse complement strand
TTGTAAACTCCGAGGAGACCGGTTACCTTGTTATCGAGGACAAGTTCCCGAATGGAAGACCGCCGATCGATAAAGCGGGAATCCTCTTTACCGACCGCGAGACAGTAGACAAAGTGGAAAAGATGAAGGTTTGTACCTGCCTGAATCCGCTTCACACCGCACTGGCGATCTACGGATGCCTTCTTTCCCACACAACGATCCACGGAGAGATGGAAGATAAAGAATTGTCTACTCTTGTAGAAAAAATGTGCTATCAGGAAGGAATGCCGGTTGTAGTAAATCCGGGCATCATTGATCCGAAAGATTTTGCGAATGCAGTGCTTACGCTCCGCCTTCCAAATCCATTTATGCCGGATACTCCACAGCGTATTGTGACGGATACTTCCCAAAAACTTCCAATCCGTTTTGGCGAGACGATCAAGTCTTACATCGCAAGCGACAGTCTCGATGTACAGTCCCTGACTTTGATCCCGCTGGTATTGGCAGGATGGTGTCGTTATCTTATGGGAATCAACGACGAGGGACAGCCATTTCAGCAGAGTTCCGACCCACGCCTTGACGAAGTAAAACAGTATGTAAAAGATGTCAAACTTGGCGAAACGACTGACGTACATGCGGTACTTTCTCCAATCCTCAAAGATGCATCTATCTTTGCCGTAGACCTGTACGAAGCAGGACTTGGCGAAAAGATCGAGGGCATGTTTGCTGAACTTATCGCCGGTCCCGGTGCCGTGCGTGCGACATTGAAAAAATATGTGGATTAAGAGATAGAAAATTTTATAATATGACAGAAAAACCCCTTTTTAT
>DJNB01000021.1:0-5589 GCA_002435545.1 Lachnoclostridium sp. UBA6475 | reverse complement strand
GAAGGGGGTTTTTATGGTGGGAAAGGGAAAAAAGTAAGTGTACCTAAAATTATGGTACAAAACTATTGACAATATACGTCAGAAGGAGTAATATAAAAACAGAAACCAAGTGTACCTAATTTTATGGTACAAATAAAGGCGACATTTACATATTATTTTAGTTTAAGGAGGCAAAGAATGGCAAGACAAGATTATATGACTATTGCGGTTCAAAAAAGTACGCAGGAGATTTTTAGAAAGTTCGTTGAAATTAAGGGACTTACGGTAAAAGAAGCATTGTCTGATGTATTGGAAATGTATATGATTGCTCAGGATCCAGAGTTATATATGGAGTTAAAGAAAGAAAACTTATGTATTGAGGAGGTAAGAAATATGGTATTGGACAGAAATGACTTGGCAACTAAAAATGATTGTTTATTTCAGAAATTAGGATATGTTGAGGACAACTCCGGTAAAACATTAGGAGGACATGAAACCATTGAGACATATATACAAAACTGTGCTAAAAATGGATATACTTGGTATAGTACGAACAGTTTGAAGAGCGGTATGAATGACGAAAAAGCCAAAAAATACAATGCTTTGGCAGAAGCAGGACATCTGAAGATGTATTTTGCTATGAATCAGGATGATGTGGATAACGATATTGCATATGTAGCAGAGGTTGAACAGATAGTTACTTATAGTCAGCCAACAACTGCCCCTTGTGAAGAGGGTGAATATCCTGAGGAATGGACCGGATGTAAGCATAATATTTGGATAAAAATTAAAAATTTGCAGCGGGAAGAAACATTAACAGCGGATGATTTTGTTGTTGTAAGCACAGGAAATGGTCTTAAAGATGTAATCAAAAAAGGACAATACATCTTCGGCTATATCAAAAGAAAATAAAATTTTTCCAATTCAAGTCTATTTAAGAAATTCTGCAATATAAATTTTACTTGTGTTGCAGAACTTCTTAGTTATTTGGCAGCTTTTTTAGTGCACAATTGTTGGACTTATAATTTATGTATTCACGCTCTAATTTTGGAAAATCACAACAGGTATAATTAAGTCGATGATTTTTATTGCATCCAATTTTATATACAGATTGTGCTTTTTTAATAATATCATCTTTTTTTCTTTTACAATAATCATATTCGGCGCGAACCAAATCGGCGTAACGTTTATCAGTTTTCGAAATCTGCGCAAAATTCAATTCAGATAAAACATCATCATATGCAGGAATCATAAATGAAAATCGAATTGAAGATATGGGGTGATTACCGTTATAAATAACCAAACTTGTTTGATACTTTTTGGTTATATGTGAGATTGGAGCATAAAACTTTATTCCTTTAATTTCGAGTACAACACCGCATACAAATTTATTATTTGTTCTATAATGAATATTTGGCACTTGTTTGTCGATCTTTTGTAAATATTTTACATAATCTTCGCTGATATTATAAAATTTAAACATATTTCCTCCTGATAAAATAATATATGGGACGAAGAGTTGTCTTCGTCCCAAAATTAAATTTTCACTCTTACGGTGGTGAGACACCTAGCATTAAATCCTTCATTTTCGGCTGAAGCATACCTGGCATTAAATCCCGACTTATGGTGTCGGCAACCAAGCATTATAGAAATCATCGATTTCTTAGTACCTATTATACACATATGTATCAAAAAAACAAGTGTGAATTATTAACAAAAATACGGATATGCCTTTGTATAACATTACATTCTATTGACAAATAGTGACAGCTATAATAAAATTAAAACACAAATATGCGGCTAAAGGATATGATATTTATACAAGGAGGGATCTTTATGACAAAAAGAAACAAAAATCGTCTTTTGGCAGGAGTATTGACGCTGGTAATGGTTTTTTCATTGTGTCAGGTTTCACTGGGACAGACCGCGCAGGTGAAAGCTGCCACCACACTACAAAATCCAACAATGAATGGTGTAGTGGCAACATGGGATTGCATTTATTTTGGAAATTATTACCAAAATAGTACTACGTTTAAGGTGCCGATTAAATGGAGAGTTCTGTCGGTCGAGGGAGACGATGCCTTTTTGCTGGCAGATAAAAATCTGGATGTGCAGCCATATAATGAGGAATATGCAGCTGTTACATGGGAGACATGTACTCTTCGAAAGTGGTTAAACGGCACTTTTTTAGATACGGCATTTACCGCAGAAGAACAGGCGGCGATTAAAGATACAACCGTTGTGAATGATGACAACCCAACGTATAACACGGAGGGCGGTCCGGATACAACGGATAAAGTATATTTGCTGTCTATCGCAGAAGCCAGTAATCCGGCGTATGGTTTCTATCACTTATTCCAGCTGGAATCGAGTGATACGAGAGTGGTAAAGAATACACTGCTTGTAGCAGACAAAGTTAAAACGGACACAGGATCCGAACCAACGAATTGGTGGCTGCGGTCACCGGGTACGATTAGTCAGTGTGCAGCGGATATACATCATAATGGTGATGGATGTGGATTTGGAGAGGCAGTCAGTTTTGAATTACGTGTCCGTCCGGTTTTACATTTGAATCTTTCCGAGACGTCACTTTGGCAGTATGCCGGAAAAGTTAGTTCGAATGGAGATGTTGATGAGCCAACACCTACAGTAGTGCCAACATCGACACCAACGGCAGTACCGACAGCCATACCAACAGCCATACCGACCGCAGCACCACCGGCAACAGCAACGCCGGCGGCAACGGCAGCTCCGTCTTTGTCTACGGGTGACACCACGCCGGGTGTATCGGACAACGACAGTAATATAAGTAAAAACTCCGATAATAATTTGCTCTCGAAAGTCGTTCTGAAAGCGCCAAAGAATAAAAAGGGCAAAAAGATTGTGGCGTCGTGGAGCGCAGTAAAAGGAGCAAAAGGGTATCAGGTTCAATACGCAGCAAGCAGGAATTTTAAGAAGAAAAGCAGTGTATCTACCAAAAAGACAACGTATACCATCAAGAAGTTAAAGAAGAACAAAGTTTATTACATCCGTGTCCGGGCATACGATACGAATGGTGCGGAAAAAGCGTATGGAGCATGGAGTAAAATAAAGAAAGTCAAAGTAAAGAAATAAATCGGTTCCCGCAAGGGAAAGCTGCATTTTTACAGTTATATAGAAAGACCATTCTTTTATGGTCTTTTTATATTGCTCTATTTCAAAAAATTTAGTTTGCCAGCCGGCGCATTTTTCCCTCTGTCCGAGTCCGGAAAAACTTCCGCAAGGTTGACCTTCCCACAAAATCATGGTAAAATACATTTAGCATTGCTTAGAATGGAGATATCAGACAGAATGGATAAAGATAAGATAAAGAAAGCGGTTTCGTTATTTTTGGAAGGAATTGGCGAAGATCCGGAGCGGGAGGGACTTTTAGAGACACCGGACCGGATCGCAAAGATGTGCGGGGAGTTATTTGGCGGGTATGAGGCAGACGCAGCCGATCATTTGGAAAAGACATTTTCTTCCACGCAGAAAGGTCTTGTGTTGGAAAAAGACATTACCTTTTATTCGGTATGCGAGCACCATCTTCTTCCATTTTATGGAAAAGTGCATATTGGATATATTCCGGATGGAAAAGTGGTGGGGCTTAGTAAATTGGCAAGGACAGTTGAAGTATTTGCCAGAAGAGCGCAGATTCAGGAGCAGCTGACCGACCAGATCGCGGATGCGATGATGGACATTCTTGCGCCAAAAGGTGTTATCGTTATGGTGGAAGCCGAGCATATGTGTATGACGATGCGCGGTATCAAGAAGCCGGGTTCAAAGACGATCACACTCAGCACACGCGGCTGTGCAAAGGAAGAGGAGAGCTGGAAACGAGAGTTCTTAGAATTACTGCGGCTCTGATCCGTTACGAAGACGTGCCTCTGAGGAAAATGAGGAGCAATTATGATACGAGGAGAAAAAACAATGACAGGAAATATGACAATCGGAAACCGGACATTTACATTGGGAAAAAAAGTCTATATTATGGGAATCTTGAACGTGACACCGGATTCTTTTTCAGATGGTGGAAAATTTGATACATTAGAGCATGCGATGATGCAGGTGGAGAAAATGATCGGCGAGGGAGCCGACCTGATCGATGTGGGCGGCGAATCCACAAGACCCGGACATCAGCAGATTACCGAGGACGAGGAAATCGCGAGAGTAGTGCCTGTGATTCAAAAGATTAAAGAAAAATACGATATTCCTGTCTCGATTGATACGTATAAAAGCCGTGTGGCAGAGGCGGCATTGGAAGCCGGTGCCGATATGTTAAATGATATCTGGGGCTTTTTGTACGATGAAAAGATGGCAGAACTTGCTGCCCGCTACGATGTGCCGGTTTGTCTGATGCACAATCGTGACAATACGGAATATGAGGACTTTGTGCCGGATGTGGTGGCAGATTTGAAAAAATGTCTGGCGGTCGCTGAAAGATACGGAGTGAAAAAAGAAAAGATCATGCTGGATCCGGGGGTAGGATTTGGCAAGACGTATGAGCAGAATCTTGCGATCATAAACCATTTGGAAGTGCTGTGTGACATGGGATATCCGGTACTGCTGGCGACATCCAGAAAGAGTGTGATCGGATTGACGCTGGATCTTCCGGTGACGGAGCGCGAGGAAGGCACGATCGCGACATCGGTGATCGGTGCGGTGAAAGGCTGTGATTTTGTCCGCGTGCATGATGTGCAGGCAAATGCCCGTGCTTTGCGGATGACCGAAGCAATTTTGTATGGTAAAGAGAAGGAAGAATAGATGGATCAGATTCAGATAAAAGACTTAGAATGTTACTGCCATCATGGCGTATTAAAAGAAGAAAATGTGCTTGGACAGAAATTTTTAGTGTCCGCGGCGATGTATTGTGACACAAAAAAAGCGGGATTGACCGATGACCTTGCGTATTCGGTTAATTATGCAGAAGCGGCACATTTGATTTATGAGCATATGCAGGAAAATCAATACCAATTATTGGAAACGATAGCGGAAAGGCTGGCAGACCTTTTGCTCCATGCCTATCCCTGTCTGGAGCAGGTGGACATTTCGGTGAAAAAGCCGTGGGCACCTATTTTACTGCCGCTGGATACCGTCTCTGTGACAATTTCCAGAAAATGGGAGAAAGTCTACGTCGGCGCAGGTTCCAATATGGGAGATAAAGAAGCATATCTTCAGGCAGCATTTGAGGGAATCGAAAAAGATGAGAACTGCCGTCAGCTGCAGCGGGCTTCGCTGTATGAGACAGAGCCGTATGGATATCTGGATCAGGACAAATTTCTAAATACGGTAGTTACGTTTGAGACGCTGTATCAGCCGCAGGAACTTCTGGCATTTCTCCAGCGGCTGGAACAGGAAGGAAACCGGGTGAGGGAGATTCACTGGGGGCCGCGTACGATCGATCTTGACATCCTCTTTTATGGAGAGGAGATCATACAGGAAGAAAATCTGATCGTACCACACAGAGAAATTCCACTGAGGGAATTTGTGCTGGAGCCATTACAGGAGATTGCCCCGTATCTGCGACATCCGGTCAGCGGAAAAACGGTGATGCAGATGTATGAAGAATTGATAGGTAATTGATAAATTATT
>DJNB01000108.1:3887-9441 GCA_002435545.1 Lachnoclostridium sp. UBA6475 | reverse complement strand
GAAAGAAACGTATGCGCCAGATCGGAAATGTAGAGATTCCGCAGAAGGCATTTATGAGCGTTTTGAAATTGGATGAGGAAAACTGATATGGGATCTTTGGGAATTTATGTGCATGTTCCTTTTTGCGTGAAAAAGTGCAATTACTGCGATTTCCTTTCATTTCCATTAAAAAAAGAGACGGATTGCCGGAACACGGAAAACTATGTGAAAGCATTGCAGCAGGAAATCCGGAATCCGTTTAAACTGCCGGAGTCTCCCGCCGAAGTAGACACGATCTACATTGGCGGCGGGACTCCGAGTCTGCTTTCAGAGCGGCAGACAGGAATGATACTGGATGCGATAAATTGGAAATTTATGGTAAAAGCGAATGCGGAGATCACGATGGAATGCAATCCGGGAACGGTGACCGCAGAGTCCCTGCGGGCGTACCGTAATCTTGGCATCAACCGTCTCAGCATCGGGATCCAGTCAGCCGTCGAAAAAGAACTTGCTCTTTTAGGAAGGATCCATACGTTCTCGCAGGCAAAGCAGGCAGTGTCGTGGGCGAGAGAGGCAGGTTTTACCAATCTGAGTGTGGATCTGATGAGTGCTATCCCCGGACAGACACTTGTCTCGTATGAGCATTCTCTGCAGGAAATTCTGGCGCTTAAGCCGCAGCACATTTCTTCGTACAGCCTCATCATCGAAGAAGGAACGCCGTTTTTTGAAAGGTACAAAGGCAATCCGCCGGTGGACGAAGAAACCGACCGGAAAATGTATGAGATGACGCAGCAGATGCTCGCGGACAGAGGGTATGCGCGCTACGAGATATCCAATTATGCGCGCCCTGGATATGAGAGCCGGCACAACACCAAATACTGGACCGGGGAAGATTACCTCGGTGTGGGACTTGGGGCGAGTTCAAAAATCGGGAAATTCCGCCTGAAAAACGAGACGGATATGACTGTGTATTTGGAAAAACTTGGAAACAAAGAAGCCGTCACTTTTGTAGAAGAGAATCTGTCGGAAGAGGATGAAAAAATCGAATTTTTTATCCTTGGAATGCGGTGTATGAGTGGCGTTTCCCTGAAAAAATACAAAGAAAGATTTGGAGAAGACGCCTCCGTCCGATACGGAAAAACCATTCAGAAAATATGTGATATGGGACTCGCGGCAAGAGAAGAGGACAGGCTTTTTCTGACGGCAAAAGGCATCGACGTGAGCAATCTCGTATTTGAGATGTTTTTCGTGTAAAATTGGGGTAAAATCCGCAAATTTAACTAGACAATAAGGGAAAAAACGGTTACAATAAATATAACTAATATTTTGTTAAGGAAGTGAACCAATGAATTCAGTATATGAGAAAGTCGAATTGTGTTATAAACAGATTCGTACGAAAATTGATTTTGTGCCAAAGGTAGCGATTGTTTTGGGAAGCGGACTGGGCGCTTTGGCTGAAGTGATCAAAGTGGTAGATTCGATTGATTATGCCCAGATTCAGGGATTCCCTGTATCTACGGTAGACGGGCATAAAGGTCGTTTTGTATTTGGATATATCGAGCAGACTCCTGTTGTGATCATGCAGGGACGTGTTCATTTTTACGAAGGATATGCGATCAGTGATGTCGTTCTTCCGATCCGTGTCATGAAAAAACTCGGAGCGGAGATTTTGTTTTTGACAAATTCTGCCGGTGGATTGAATACGATGTATCGTCCGGGAGATTTTATGATGATCACCGACCAGATCGCAAGTTTTATGCCGTCTCCTCTGCAGGGGGCAAATGTAGACGAGTGGGGAAGCCGTTTCCCATCGATGGAACATCTTTACGATACCCAGCTCTGCGACTGCATCCGCCAGTCAGCGAGAGACTGTAACGTACCTCTTCGTGAGGGCGTGTATGTACAGATGCGTGGGCCACAGTACGAATCCACCGCAGAAGTCCGTATGTGTCAGGCAATCGGCGGGGATGCCGTAGGTATGAGTACCGCGATCGAGGCGATTGCAGGACGTCACATGGGAATGCGTGTGTGCGGACTGTCCTGTATCTCCAACATGGCTTGTGGAATCAGCAAGACACCGCTGAACCATATGGAAGTGACAGAAGTGGGAGAAAAGATGGCACCGTTGTTCCGTCTGCTTGTGTATAAAGCGATCAGTAAGATGACAGCAGATATGATTGAAAAGACAGAGCCGGTAGTAAAACCAGTCATGGCGCAGCCGGTTCGACAGAGTGTGATCATTGATGATATGTAATAAAACAAAGATACGGTTTTATCATGCGAGAATTGCAGCGATGGGACCGGACAGGAAAATTTTTACAGGAGAACTCCATGTCGAGGGAAACCGGATCACGTATGTGGGGGAAGCAGAAAATGCGCCGCACAGAGAAAACTGGGATCGTGAGATCGACGTGGAAAACGATCTTCTCCTGCCGGGATTTAAAAATGCACATACGCATACGGCGATGACTTTTTTGCGTTCCTATGCGGATGATGTGCCGCTGCAGACCTGGCTTTACGAAAAAATTTTTCCGATGGAAGATAAACTTACAAAAGAGGATCAATACTGGCTGATCCGGTTAGGGATCATGGAATATCTGACAAGCGGGATCACAGCCAATTTTGATATGTACCGTGATTTTGATTGTCATGCGGAAGTTTCGAGGGATGTAGGATTCCGTACCGTGATGTGCAGTGGATTAAACGATTTTTGTAGTTCTGTGGAAGAAGTAAAAGAACAGTTTTACCGTTTAAATGAGATCTCTCCGCTGGTGTCATGCCAGCTTGGATTTCACGCAGAATATACGACAAAACGTGAGACGTTAGAACAGCTTGCGGGGATTGCTATGGATCTTCGCAGGCCGGTCTATACACATATAGCAGAAACAAAGAAAGAGGTCGAGGAATGTTATGAAAAGTATCATGTTTCCCCGTTTGGGCTTTTGGATTCTATTGGTATGTTTACTCATGGTGGCGGGGGCTTTCATGGGGTCTGGATGTCCGAAGAAGATAAGAAAATTTGCCAGAAAAACAAACTCGCGATCGTATCCAATCCGTCGTCAAATCTTAAGTTAGCGAGTGGGATTGCCGATCTCTGCGGCTTGATGGAAGCGGGGATCCCGGTAGCACTCGGAACGGATGGACCGGCAAGCAACAATGCTCTCGATATGTTCCGTGAGATGTATCTTGCGTCGGTTCTGCCGAAAGTGTATCACAAAGATGCCTCGGCGATGAAAGCGGACGATGTTCTTTCGATGGCAACGACACAAGGCGCTCTTGTGATGGGACTGGAAGACTGTGACTGCCTGGCAGAGGGCAAACTGGCGGATATCATACGGATTGACATGAAACGCCCGAATATGCAGCCGGAGCATGATCTCTTGAAAAATCTGGTATATAGTGGAAGCAAAGAAAATGTCCGGATGACGATGGTAAACGGTAAAATTTTATATGAAGATGGACAGTTTTTCATGGATGAAGACCCATCGGATATATATCGTCAGACGGCAAAGATTATCAAACGAATGGAGGCGTGAGATATGAATATCAACATTAATGTAAATGGAAAACAGCAGGACAATAATAAGATGATGCCATTTGGCAGACAGAATGCGGATGATGCGAAATCTGTCCGCAGTACATTGGCGAAAAAACGTGCCGATAAGCTGGTTGGAAATGTATTTAAGAGCGATAAAAAGACGGATCTCAGTGTGAATGAGATGAAGGACAAACGCGAAGCTCTTCTTTCGGATACCACCAAGCAGTTAAAAGAATTGAGTGATCTGAAGGATCAGCGCAAAGAAATGCTTTCCCAGGCTGACGATCCGGTTATGGCTCAAAATATCAAAGATATTGATGAACGCATGACTGAAATATGGAAAAAAGTGGAAGAAAACCGCGCTCTTGCCAAAACTTACAGTCAGGCAGTTTCGGATGTGAAAGTGGAGAGATTAAAGAGCCATGCGATGGTTGATGCGTCAAATGAGGCAGAGGATCTTTTGATCCAAAGTGCCAAAGAGCTGGCAGCTTCCCTGATGGAGGAAGCAAAGAGCAATATTGAAGAAAAGATGGAACAGACGAAAGAAGAAGCACAGAAGGCGAAAGAAAAACAGGAAGAAAAGAAACCGGATAAGGATAAGACGGAAGAAACGCTTGCTGAAAAACTTGTTGAGCAGTCGAAGAAAAAAGAAGATGCAGATGAAAAGATCAAGAAGATGATAGATGAGCTGAATCTTTTGATGGACGACATTAAAGGAATAGAAGTCGATACCAATATCTAATTAAAATTTTATGTGTATGCCATGTTTTTGCTTTATGTTGTTGTTAGGATAATAAAATCACAGCAAGAGTAGAAATGAGGCATACAGATGAATGTGAAGAAAATAGTAAAATGTAGTTTGATACTGTGCCTGTTCTTGGGAGTGGGCACAGTTTTTTGTGGTTCCGGGACGGTAAATGCACAGGAAAAAATTGTATATACCATGGAAAAGGGCAGCAGCCGTTTGATCACCAAACTTCTGGGCAGCCATCCGTTTACCAAAAATGAAACGGCAAAGTACCGCAATCTTACCTGGAAATCATCAAAGCCAAAAGTTGTGCAGGTTAAGGCAAATCGCAAACTGGTGGCAAAAAAGAAAGGAAAATTATATCTTCGCGGATATAATAAGAAAAAGAAAAAAGTGGTGTCCATTCGCCTGATCGTCGGGAAAAAGGTGAAAAAGATTCAGGTTCCACAGACCCAGATCACACTGCCGTTTGGCGGATATGCAAGTTTACAGGCGGTGGCACAGCCATCTACGGCTTCTTATGCAAAATTGTACTACGAAGTAAAAAATCCTAAAATTGCAACGGTTTCTGCCAAGGGACAAGTAACTTCCCTGACCGCGGGAAGTACCCAGGTGACAATTTATTCCAAAGATGGCAATGCGAAAAAAACAGTGCGTATCAAAGTGAAAGAAGGTACGACCCGTACCACATCGAAGGGAACGGTACAGGGGACGAAGAGCAGCGATGCGTCAACACTGATCTGGTATGGGATTCCTTATGGACAGTCTACGGCCGGCACCAATCGCTGGAAGGCTCCGCAGCCGGTCATTCCGTGGAGTGATACGTTGAATGCTGCGGTACCAAAGTCCGGGGCGGCTTGTTATGGAGACGGAGAAAATTACAATGGCACGGAAGATTGTCTGTATGTAAATGTGTACCGTCCGAATACAACAGAACAGAATCTGCCGGTCATGGTTTATCTTCATGGGGGCGGAAATGCTGCCGGGACAGCCAATATTGATTTTTCTAAATTTGTGACAACTGCAAAAACGGTTGTTGTCTCTGTCGAATACCGGCTCGGCGCATTTGGCTATCTGAGTCATCCGGCGCTGCAGACAGGGACGGCAGAGGAAAATAGTGGAAATTTCACATTGCTGGATATCAAAGCGGCGTTGCAATGGACACAGGAAGAAATTGGAAATTTTGGCGGAGACGCCGGAAATGTGACATTGGCTGGATTTTCCGCAGGTGCAAGAAATGTCATGCTCTGTATGATCTCGCCGCAGATGCAGGGATTGTTCCATAAGAT
>DJNB01000108.1:3505-3859 GCA_002435545.1 Lachnoclostridium sp. UBA6475 | reverse complement strand
AGATCATTGCATTCAGCGGTGGCTGCAATACCTGCACACCGCAGCAGGGAGAAGAGTCTTCGGAAGAAAAACTTGCTTCTATACTGGTAAAACGCGGAACGTATGCGACCAAAAAGAAAGCACTTGAATATATCCGATCGGCGGACAACGCGACGATACGAGATCTATTTTACAGTCTCACGACGGCAGAGGTTGCCAATATGTACCAGTCATCTGCCCTGCGGTTTGATCTTTTCCCACAGGGATTTAACGACGGCGTTGTTGTTCCGAAAGAAGGATTCTCGGTGATCGCAAGTGGAAATTACAATCGTGTCCCTGTTATGCTGGGAAGCGATGCGACAGAATTTTCCAGTT
>DJNB01000108.1:0-3476 GCA_002435545.1 Lachnoclostridium sp. UBA6475 | reverse complement strand
TTTGCGTTAAAAACAGACATGTCAGAAGCACTTAGTACGGCGACGACAACGACATTTGACCGTGTGATGCAGCTGGGGATCCGGTACGGAAGTAAACTGCAGTCTGCCGGTTATATCGAAAAGACGGGAAATCTGCTTATGCAGGATGCAATGCACCAGCCGGTTTATGCGTATCGTTTCTTGTGGGGGACGGATCCTGCCGTGACCGATGCAAGTTACAGTACGTATGTGGGGGCGTACCATGGAGTGTCAAAAGACTTTCTCCGGGGGTATTATAAAAATCCATATCCGGAATATTCGTCCACTGCCATGCGGGCAGAAAACAAAGCCGGCCGAAAGCAGCTGACTACGATCATGCAGCAGTATATCGCACAGTTTTTGAAAGATGGTACGACCAATGTGGCAGAACAGCCGGTCTGGACAACCTGGAATAATATACCGGGAATCGAAAAACTAATGCTGTTTAATGCCGACATGACAACGGCATCGGCGTCGATGGACGCGCAGATGTACTCGAACGAGGAAACGCTGACGGCATTAAAAGCAGAAGCAAACGAAGAAGAATACCGCATATTGATGGATGTTATGTTTAAAAACCGGTTCTTTATGACGGAAAATCAGGAATAATTTTCCCATTTCCCGCATATCCTTTTAGTAAGACTATGTTTGCGTAAAGGGATACGCAGGAAAAGGGGGATCTTATGGATAGAAAAAGAAAAACACAGACCATGGATGGCAATATGGCAGCAGCTTATGTATCGTATGCCTTTACGGAGGCAGCAGCGGTATATCCGATCACACCATCGTCGCCGATGGCGGAATACACGGAAAAATGGGCGGCAAAGGAAAAGAAAAATGTGTTTGGACATGCTCCGCTGATCCGGCAGATGCAGTCCGAAGCAGGGGCTGCCGGTGCACTTCATGGGATATTGCAGGCGGGAGCTCTTGGGACGACGTATACCGCATCCCAGGGGCTTCTTTTGATGGTGCCAAACCTGTATAAAATGGCTGGGGAGCTTCTTCCGGCAGTCATTCATGTGGCGGCGAGAGCGCTGGCGACACATGCACTGTCCATTTTCTGCGACCACTCGGATATCTACGCCTGCCGTCAGACAGGCTGTGCCATCCTTTGTGCCTCCGATGTGCAGGAAGTGATGGATCTGGGGGTGGTCGCCCATGTGGCAGCGATTCAGGGGCGGATTCCATTCCTTCACTTCTTTGATGGATTCCGGACGTCACATGAGATTCAGAAAATTGAAGTGTGGGATGATATTTCACTTCAGGAAATGCTTCCCCGTGAAGAAGTTGATGCCTTTCGCAGACGGGCGTTGAACCCGGAGCATCCGGTACAGCGCGGAACGGCACAAAATCCTGACATATTTTTCCAGGTACGTGAGGCGGCAAACGGGTATTATGACAGGCTGCCGCAAATCGTAGAGGATACGATGAACGAGGTGAATGAACGCGCGGGGACAGATTACCATTTGTTTGATTATTATGGGGAGAAAGAGGCCACGCATGTGATCGTGGCGATGGGATCGGTCTGCGATACGATCAAAGAGACGATAGATGCCATGCAGCAGGAAGGAAGAGAAAAGATCGGACTCGTGCAGGTGCGTCTGTTCCGCCCATTTTCGAAGAAACATCTGCTTGCGGCACTTCCAAAATGTGTAAAGCAGATCACGGTGTTAGACCGTTCCAAAGAACCGGGAGCAGTGGGAGAGGCATTGTATCTCGATATTGTAGCAGCGCTGAAAGACAGTCCGTATGCTTCGGTTCCGGTATTTGGCGGAAGATACGGTCTGGGATCGAAGGATGTCACGCCGGGGGATATTGCGGCAGTTTACAAAAATTATCATACGAAGAACTTTACGCTAGGGATCTGTGATGATGTGACCCATCTTTCGCTTAAACCGTATCCGGTAGAAATGACGGGAGAACGTGCGTACGAATGCAAATTCTGGGGAATGGGTGCCGATGGGACGGTAGGAGCCAACAAAAACTCAATCAAGATCATTGGAGAAAATACGCCGCTTCAGGTGCAGGCGTATTTTGAATACGATTCGCGGAAATCCGGCGGGGTTACCATTTCCCACCTGCGGTTTGGAAAGCAGCCGATCCGTTCGGCGTACCGGGTTCATCAGGCCGATTTTGTCGCCTGCCATATGCCCGCATATCTGGAACGGTATGACATGGTGCAGGATCTGCGCAGAGGCGGCACATTTTTATTAAACTGCCCGTGGATGCCGGATGAGGTGGAAGAAAAACTGCCGGTAAAAGTAAAACAGATGCTGGCGGAAAAGGAAATAGAGTTTTACTGCATTGATGGATTTGCCATTGGAAAAGAAATCGGATTGGGCGGACGGATCAATACGATCCTGCAGGCGGCCTTTTTTGCCATCAGTGAGATCCTGCCGGTAGAAAAGGCAGAGGCACTTTTGAAAGAAGCGGCAGAAAAAACATACGGAAAAAAGGGACAGGCAGTCGTAGAGCAGAATCGGAAGGCAATTGAAGAAGGAATGACAAAATTCCGGAAAATAGAAGTAAAAGATGAATGGAAAAAATTGGAAGAAGAAAAGCCGCAGACGGCAGAAGAAACGACTTCCTTCCTGCATTATGTAAAGACCATTCAGCGGAAAATGAATTCACAGCGGGGGGACGAACTGCCGGTTTCCGAATTTGTGGAATATGCGGATGGTACGATGCCGGCAGGAACGGCCGCATATGAGAAACGCGGTGTCGGCATCCAGAGTCCAAGGTGGAATCCGGATGGGTGCGTCCAATGCAATGCGTGTTCACTGGTGTGTCCGCATGCCTGTATCCGTCCTCTGGTCATCCGCGGGGACGACAGGGAGCATGTCCCGGAGGGAACCTTTACGGAACTTCGCGGGATGGACGATCGGCTTTTTGCCATTACCGTATCGCCGCTTGATTGTACCGGCTGTGGAAACTGCGCAGACATCTGTCCGGGGAACAAGAAAAACAATGTACTGGAAATGATCCCCGCCGGCGAGGCGATGACGCAGCAGCCATTGTACGATTACGGAGAAGGCCACGAAAATGCGCCGGAACTTCTGGAAAAATTTGCGGAAACGACAGTGAAGGGAAGCCAGTTTAAAAAGCCGTTACTGGAGTATTCGGGAGCGTGTGCCGGATGTGGGGAGACACCGTATGCCAAGCTGGTGACACAGTTGTTTGGAGAACGGTTATATATTGCCAACGCAACCGGGTGTTCCTCTATCTGGGGCGGCTCCGCGCCATCGTGCGCCTACACGGTAAACGCGCAGGGAAAAGGGCCTGCCTGGGCAAATTCGCTGTTTGAAGACAACGCCGAATTTGGATTTGGCATGATGATGGCACAAAAGACTCTTCGCAAACGGGTATTTGAGGCGGCAAATGACCGGCTGGAAGAAGCGGAAGGCGAAGAGAAAGAAGTATTGCAGGCCTATGTGGAAAGCTGGCAGGATGGCGCAAAA
>DJNB01000024.1:14872-15455 GCA_002435545.1 Lachnoclostridium sp. UBA6475 | reverse complement strand
ATCAGGAAATGCAGGATATGGAAAAAGCGGATGTACCGAAGCGGTTCTGGATTTTTGTGAAAAAGAAGACATTCCGTATATTGCGATTAAACTTGATCGAAGGATTCCCCGTGGAAGCAGTGATTTATGGGGGAAAGAGCTGGGATTTTCCGGCTCGGTTGTATATGCTCTTAATGCGTTATCAAGGGACAGAAGGGGCGTTTTGGTGTTGGATCAGCTGGATGCACTGAGATGGACGCAGGCCAATTCAAGCGAAGCATTATCGGTTTGCATGGAAATGATACGGCAGGTTCGACATTTAAATGAAGAGCGTGATAAGAAAATGGTCATTGTATTTGTATGCCGAGAATATGATTTAAACAATGACAGTAATATTAAATCTCTGTTTGAAGAAGATGTGAATCGTTATCAGAAAGCATGGAAAAGAATTGTAATTAAGGATTTTGATGAAGTGGTCGTGAAAAAGGTTGTGGGGCAAAAGTATGAACAGTTAACTTTGAAGACACGGCGTTTGCTACAAGTTCCAAGTAACCTTTATATATGGCAGCATTTAGAGAAAGGCGAGATATATGATGATTGTACA
>DJNB01000024.1:4124-14842 GCA_002435545.1 Lachnoclostridium sp. UBA6475 | reverse complement strand
TTTGATTGAATATTGGTTTCGGCAGATTTGTCAAAATAGCAGTAGAGTGGGGGTAGAAGAAAAGGTGGTTCAGGAGACGGTACATGGTATTGTGGACGTACTGGATCGGATAGGACGCCTGTATGCACCGAGAAAGATTCTTTCTACGGATGAGAGAGGGATTGATTATTTGGTGTCCTCAGAGTTACTTGTGGTAGAAGGACAGAAAGTTGGATTTGTTCATCAATCGATTTTAGATTATTTTATTTCCAATAAAATGACCAATCAGTTTTATCAAGGGGATAAGATAGAAGCAATCATCGGAGATAAGAGTGAGCAGACACCAGGTAAGCGCTATCAGGTACAGATGTTTTTGCAAAATTTATTGGAGTATGACAGTGGAGATTTTTTGACTGCCGGTCGTCAGATGCTGGAGTCTTCGGGGATAAGATTTTATGTCAGATATGTATTTTACGAGATCTTACGTCAGATAATGGAGCCGGATGAGGCGATTGTTCAGTATGTAAAACAAGAATGTCAGGATGAAACAAATTGCGAATATTTTGTTAAAAATGTTGTATGGGGAAAACATATATATATTACGACACTAAGGAAATCAGGGCTTTTTGAACAGTGGTATATGGATGCTGATAAGAAAAATAGAGTATTTCTACTACTCAAAAGTATCAGTCCGGACTTGGACGATGAAGCAGTTGCATTTATCGAAAAGCATTCTTTTGAAAAAGGAGAGGATGATAGGCAGTTTATTGGGTGTTTTTATCATGATATTATGGAAGAAAGCGATAAATTGTTTGAACTTCGGATGAAGTTTTATGATAAATATCCGGCATGGTCAACGGAATGTTATATTGATATTAAAGCAATGATGAAACATTGCGAAACAAGAACGATTCAGTTAATAGCACTTTGGTTAAAGCATAAAATTACATCAAAGGGAAAAACGGTATATCAATATGAGGAAGAATTGGTCGACGAATCGGATTCCTTTTTCGTGCATAATTCCAAATTTGTGCTGGATCAATTGATTCCCTATGTGCCAATGAAGAATAACACAGAAATACGTTACAGCGCCTGGAATGGGAGACACAGCTATCACAGAGGCATAGAGAGAACGGCGATGGAATTATTAAAAAAAGCAGATGCTGCGATGATTGCTGCAGATCCGGAGGCTTTTTGGAAGTATTATTTTCCCTATATGGGAAAAAACTATGATCTTTATAACGAACTGATTTTATATGGATTCCAATTTTTGCCAAAGACATATAGCAATCGAGTTATTGCATATTTGTCAGAAGACTTTGAAGGGCGGGCATTTGACTGGACAAGCGGGGCTAAGGATCGGTTGGGACTGGTTAAGAAAGGGATAGAGGTTCACACTTTGTACTGTGGGGAAGAGGTGTTGGACACATTTCTTGATGAAGTGATAAAGTATGTCCCATCAGATAGTGTAGAATGGTATAGAAGAAGGATAGAATTTAACAGCCAAAAAAAATACAGGAGAGTATACTGGAGTTATTGGGGAGATTTTCAATATCATATATTGCAGAGTGTTGCACAGAATCGTCTTGCAAAAAAGTATAAAAATTTATATAATGTGCTTGACAGGAAATTTCAGGGAAAGGCGGAGCGTTATATAGACGGCGAAGGACATTCAGGCTGGGTTCACTCTCCGGTATCAGGCAAAGAGATAGCGGCAAAGCAGTGGCTGAAGATTATTACCAATAAAAAAATAAGTGAAGATAATCATTGCTCCTGGAAAGAGGTAAAGGGTGGTTTTATCGAGAGTTCTTTGGGTATGTTTGCAGAGGATTTTGAGTTGGCAGTGCAGAGAGAACCAGTGGAGATGTTGGAAATGGTTATGAGCAATAAAGAAAAGGTGATACCGGTTTATATTGATATCTTGTATGCTGGTGTGGCATACTCAGAAGATAAGGTTTTTGAGAAGATTGAACAAAATTTGTTACAACAACTGTTTCGCGAATTTCCGTGTGATCTCAATGATCAGAGAAAAGTGCATTTTTGTAAAATAATCGGGAGATTTAAAAAGTCTCAGTGGTCAGATCAGGTGATTAAAAAACTTAAAGAAATTATCATTTTTGATAACGAAGAAGATAAAACGAAAAAAAATGCACAGGAGATGGACAGCGAAGGAGTATTATGTCAGGTGTTAAATGATCTAAAAGGTTGTGCGATAAGGACAGTGGGAGACCTTTTATGGGAAAATAAAGAGTTTCTGCCATTGTTTCAAAAATGCATAGATCGATGTTCTTTAGAGGAGGATGTGGTTCTCAGAATGGCCTCTCTCTATGCATTGTGTCCAGTTTATAATATTGATAGAGAATGGGCAGAACAAAGGATACTTCATGTGTATGAATCAGATGTCAGGATGGCAAGGTTTCCAAATTCAAGGGAGATGCTTTTTCGATTATATTTGAAATACAAAAAGCGAGTTTTAGAAGTGGCTCTAAAATGGTTTGAAGCAAAAGAAAAGTATCTTGTGCAATGCGGTGCATATTCCATCTGTGAATTTTATATTCGGGACAGAGAGTTTTCGGATGTAATAACGGATATGAAAAATTTAAATGAAGAACAGGTAAGATATATATTGGATATGGCGGTCATTTATCTAAAATACGATGAGTACCGGGAGACAAGCAAGAATATTATTTTAAGATATAGAAATCTGGACATGAATCTTGAATTTCCGCTGGCAAACATTTTTTATGATAATCTGGTAGATATTGAACGCGACTCCCAATTTTTGATACTTATCATGCAATCGCAGGTAAGTAGAAAGGTGACGTTTGCGTTTGTTAGATTTTTAGAAGAAAATGCATGTTGTGTAAAGGATTATGCTGAAATTATTATTGCTTTGTGTGAAAATTTAATAGAGGTTAGTCTGGAAGAATTGGAAAAACAATGGGGTATAGAGAGTGAGGTTTCGAAACTTATCCTTGCGCTGTATGATGAATCCGCAAATTCGTATGATGAATCTGACAAGAAAGTGGCAGAAAAATGTCTGGAATTGTGGGACATGATGTTTGAAAAGCAGATTGGGCAGGTACGGGAATTGAGCAGGCAGCTGATGGAACGGTAGAGCATTGGTCATATAGTTTCCTTTTCCCAAAAACCAGTTGCAAAATCCCCCCATTACACATATAATAAGATAGAGTACTTATTTCTCTCCGAGTGGTGACTGCCATCCGGAGATAACTAGAAAAAGCGAGGTAATGATATGTGCGGAATCGTTGGATTTGTAGGTAAACAGCAGGCAGCGCCGATCCTTTTGGATGGGTTGTCGAAGTTAGAATATCGTGGCTATGACTCAGCAGGAATTGCTGTTCGGGATAATAAGCAGGAAGTGAAAGTAGTAAAAGCAAAGGGGCGTCTGAAAGGGTTGATTGAAAAGACCGATGACGGACGCGCGGTAAAAGGAGACTGTGGTATTGGACATACGAGATGGGCGACGCATGGCGAGCCATCGGAGGTAAATGCACATCCACATGTAAGCGATGATGGAAATGTCGTGGGAGTTCACAATGGAATTATTGAAAATTACCAGGAATTAAAGGCAAAGCTCCTGAAAAAGGGGTACACGTTTTATTCTTCGACGGATACGGAAGTGGCAGTGAAACTGGTGGACTATTATTATAAAAAATATGAGCATACACCGGTGGATGCGATCAACCATGCGATGGTGCGAATCCGCGGTTCGTATGCGCTGGCATTGATGTTTGAGGAGTATCCGGAAGAAATTTATGTGGCGCGGAAAGACAGCCCGATGATCATTGGAGTAGCGGAGGGAGACTGTTATATCGCTTCCGATGTACCGGCAATTCTTAAGTATACAAGAAATGTCTATTATATTGGGAATATGGAGATTGGACGATTGGCAGAAGGAAAAGCAACCTTTTACAATCTGGATGGAGATGAGATCCAAAAAGAACTGGTAGAGATCAAATGGGATGCGGAAGCGGCAGAAAAAGGCGGCTTTGAGCATTTTATGATGAAAGAGATCCACGAGCAGCCAAAAGCCATTTTGGATACGATGAATTCGAAGATCAAAGACGGAAAGATCGATCTTTCGGATGTGGGACTGAGCGAGGAAGATATGAAAAAGATCACGCAGATTTACATTGTGGCGTGTGGTTCTGCCTATCATACTGGTGTAGTTACGCAGTATGTCATGGAAGATCTGGCAAGAGTGCCGGTTCGTGTGGAACTGGCATCGGAATTCCGGTATCGCAATCCAATTTTAAAGCCGACCGATCTTGTGATCGTAGTGAGTCAGTCGGGGGAGACAGCAGATACGCTGGCAGGACTTCGTCTGGCAAAAGAGCAGGGCGTCAAGACACTTGGTATCGTAAATGTAGTCGGGTCTTCCATTGCGAGAGAAGCAGATAATGTCTTTTATACCATGGCAGGGCCGGAGATTTCGGTGGCGACGACAAAGGCGTACAGTGCACAGCTGATCGCCGGATATCTGCTGGCTGTCGAATTTGCGCGGGTGCGTGAAAAAATTACGAAAGAGCAGTACGATGCGCTGTTAGCAGAGATGCAGACGCTTCCGGAGAAGATCAATAAGATCATTGAAGACAAAGAGCGGATTCAGTGGTTTGCCGCAAAACAGGCGAACGCACGGGATATTTTCTTTGTAGGGCGTGGCGTGGATTATGCCATCTGTCTGGAAGGAAGTCTGAAATTAAAAGAGATCAGTTATATCCATTCAGAGGCATATGCTGCGGGTGAATTGAAGCATGGAACGATCAGTTTGATCGAGGACAATATATTGGTGATTGGATCCCTGACACAAGACAATCTGTATGAAAAAACGATAAGCAACATGGTTGAGTGTAAGAGCCGTGGGGCGTCTTTGATGGGACTTACAAATTTTGGAAACTATTCCATCGAAGATACAGCAGACTTTGTCGTATATGTTCCAAAGACGGATCCGCATTTTGCAGCAAGTCTGGCAGTGATCCCATTGCAGCTGCTGGGATATTATGTATCGGTAGCGCGTGGACTTGACGTAGATAAACCGAGAAATCTGGCAAAAAGCGTAACGGTGGAATAGATACTATAGTGATGCGAAAGGAAGAGAGAACATGGGAAAGATTACAGTACAGAAAAATGCAGGCGGCATCGAAGGATTGTGTGTCATTGAACCGAAAGTATTTGGAGACAGCCGCGGGTATTTTGTAGAGACTTATAATAAAAATGATATGCTGGAAGAGGGACTTGACCTGGAATTTGTGCAGGATAATCAGTCTTCTTCTTCGAAGGGGGTTCTTCGAGGACTTCATTTTCAGAAGCATTATCCGCAGGGAAAACTTGTGCGCGTTACAAAGGGCAGAGTATTTGATGTGGCAGTAGACCTTCGTAAAGAGAGCAAAACATACGGAAAATGGTTTGGTGTGGAATTAAGTGCTGACAATTTTAAACAGTTTTATATTCCGAAAGGATTTGCACATGGATTTTTGGTGTTGTCGGAGCAGGCTGAATTCTGCTATAAATGTACGGACTTTTATCACCCGGATGATGAGGGTGGTCTTGCCTGGAATGATCCGGAGATTGGTGTAGAATGGCCGGAACTGACCGGAGAATATAAGGGAACGGCGTCGAACGAAGGCTATGCCCTTGCGGACGGTACGCCATTGAATCTCAGTGACAAAGATAAGTTGTGGCTCGGCATCAAAGATACCTTTGCCTTTTAGAGGGTTTTTACGATGCGGAGAAAGATGCCGCCATTGAAATGTTTCCAAAAAATGGAAGTTAAAGAGTGACGATTCGGGATCAGATAAGCGGTGCAAATAACGAAGCCAGTAATACCGTCATAATTCCGGTAACGGCGATGGCAAGACTGCTCATGGCGCCCTCAATCTCGCCGAGTTCCATCGCTTTGGCGGTTCCGATCGCATGAGAAGAAGAACCAAGGGCAAGTCCTCTTGCAATCGGATGTGTGATGCGGAAAATCTTACAGATGAGTTCGCCAAAAATATTGCCGAGAACTCCGGTAACGACGATGACGGCGACCGTGATCGTGACATAACCGCCAAGTTCTTCGGATACGCCCATTCCGATCGCGGTAGTGATCGATTTTGGCAAAAGCGTTACATATTCTTTGTGTGACAGGTGAAGGATCTTTGCCAGTACCAATACCGTACAGAGGCTTGTGAGAACGCCGGCGGTAATACCGAGAAGCACTGCTTTTAAATTATTTTTCAAAAGCTGCCACTGTTCGTAAAGCGGGATGGCAAGACAGACGGTTGCCGGTGTCAAAAACCAGCTCAGGTAGACGGCGCCCTGATTATAAGTATCGTAGTCGATGTCAGCGACAACCAGTACAACGATCGTCAAAAAAATCGATATGAGTAAAGGGTTAAAGATCCCTAACTTAAATTTGTTCTTTAAAACCATGCCGAGGAGGTAGGCGAGCAGACTGATCGTCACTCCGGCAAAAAGGGAAGTATTAAAAAAATCATTCATGGGAAGATGCCTTCTTTCTATCTTTATGCAGAATCCACTGGGTACAGCGTCCGGTCGCGATCATGACGGTGATGAGTGCGGCGACGGTAATAATGCTGACCGGGATCAAAACCGGCTGTAAGATATGCCACGAAGCCATCAGACCGACTCCGGCAGGGATAAACATAACCGGCATGATCTCAATGAGAAACGTGCCTGCCTCTTTCACGGAAGAAAGGGGGACAAGCCCGGACAACAGGCCGATCAACAGGATCACCATACCATATATGCTTGCAGGGATCGGAAGGGGAAGCAGAAATTTTAGTGCTTCACCGGCAAAAGAGATACCAAGAATGATTAAAAATTGTTTTACAAATTTCAAAAAAATCGCTTCTTTCTAAAAAATTATCAATAAGCTGAGCAGTTCGCTAACCTCACTCATTATATACGCATTATTTCCGACTGTCAAATAAAAAAATCATAAAAATCCATAGTATTTCTTGACATTTTCCAAGGTAAAATTTACAATGAAAAAAGTGACAAAAGACAATTAGAATGGAGGATTCAAGTGATCGATTCATTAGTAGAAAAGTTAAAGAAAAAGGTAGTGTTGGCAGATGGTGCGATGGGAACCTATTTCAGCCAGAAATATATGACTGAGATGGAGGCAGAAGAAGCCAATATCGCAACCCCGGAGCGGATCATTGCCATTCATAAAGAATATATTGAAGCCGGAGCGGAACTGATCCGAACAAATACCTTTGCGGTAAACCACGGGTTATTTGAAACGGCGGAAAAGCGGAAAGAAGTGATCGAAGCGGCGGTTGCCAATGCGAGAGAGGCCGTGCGTCAGAGCAGAAAAGAAGTCGTGGTTGCTGCGTCAGTGGGGCCGATCCGCCAGTCCGCAGAGGAGGAAGATGGAGAAATTTGGAAAGAATACACGCAGATGCTGGATGTGTTTTATGACCTGGGGATCCGTGCTTTCTTATTCGAGACATTTTCCGAGCTTCGCTGGCTTCCTAAACTGGCAGAATACTGTAAAAATTTGGAAGAGCAGACGATAGTGATCGCTGAATTGGCGCTCAATCCAATGGGATATACCCAGCATGGGTTTGGAATGGCGGAGATCCTGCAGGAACTGACGGCAGATGATAATTTTGATATTGTAGGATTTAACTGTGGCGTAGGTGCGCTTCATATGAAAAAACTGCTGGAAAGACAATATTTTCCAAAAGAATGTCTGCTTAGTGTATTTCCAAATGCCGGGTATCAGCAGGAAATGCAGGGAAGAACGCAGGTGTTTCACGATACGGCTTACTATGCGGGGCAGATGAAAGCCATTTTGGCGCTGGGTGCCAATCTTGTCGGTGGATGCTGCGGAACGACACCGGGACATATCCGTGCGTTGAAAAAGGTAGTGCAGCAACAAGAGCAGGTACAGCCAAAGAAAGTGGCAGAAAAAGACGAAAATGTCGATGAGATCAAGGACAATCCGACACCGTTTGTCCGTAAACTGCGGGAAGGAAAAAAAGTATTTGTCGTGGAACTGGATGCTCCGTTTGATGCTTCCAGCGATAAATTCCGCAAAGGGGTATGTGCGCTGCAGGAAAATGGCGTGGATATCATTACCGTATCCGATTCTCCGATGGCACGTTCCAGAGCCGATGCTTCGCTGCTGGCTGTTTATGCAAAAAAATGTGCCGATGTTGAGATCATGCCGCACGTAGCGATGCGCGACCGCAATCTGATCGGACTGCGTTCTGAGATTTTGGGAGCACATGTGAATGGAATCCGCGATTTTCTTGTTATTACGGGAGATCCGGTCGGCAGCAATGACCGTGGAAAGATCACCGGTGTATTTGACGTGAATTCGATTCGTTTTATGGAATATCTGAAACATATGAACGAAGAAGTATTGCAGGAGGAGCCGGTTTATTATGGTGGTGCGCTGAATTATGCCGGGGTTAATCCGGCAGCGATCGCAGGCCGTATGAAAAAGAAGATGGAAGCGGGCTGCCAGTACTTTTTGACACAGCCGGTTTTTACTGCGGAAGACATTGACCGCATCCGGGAATTAAAGGAACTGACAGGAGCAAGAATCCTCTGCGGGATCATGCCGCTTGTGAGCTACCGCAATGCGATGTTTATGAAAAATGAAATGCCGGGGATCCATGTATCCGATGAGATCGTGAGCCAGTATCAGCCGGATATGACAAAAGAAGATGCGGAAGAAACTGCCGTGAAAATATCGCTGGAAGTGGCAGAAAAACTGCTGGAAGTGGCAGATGGATTTTATCTTATGACACCGTTTCACCGGGTAGCGCTTGTAAACCGTATTATAGATGGAATACGAAAACTGCTGGGGTGACAGCAGCATTTGAAAATAGAAGGAAGATAGTAAGAACGAAGAAAGGAACGGTCTCGGCCGTTCCTTTTGCAGGTGGTACGCCCTGCGGCGTACATTAGTTAAAAAGTTCTTTGTTTTCCAGTTCAAGCAGTCTTCGGACTGCTTTTTTCATATCCGGGTGCGTATGATATGCTTCCAAAAGCATCCGTTCTTCCCTGGTAAGGATGGTTGCCGTCTCTGTCTCGTCAGACGGTACTGTCGAATAGCCAAATGTCTCAAGTATATTTTCAATGTGATAATAGCCGCATAAAGTCATTAACGTATCTGCGTTTGGCTGGCTGTTTCCATTTTCCCAGCCGTAGATCGTTTTTGATTTGGCTGGAATATTCTGGGCATTCAAATAGTCGCTCACTTCGTCGACAGACAGATTGTTTAACTTCCGGTAATAACGCAGTGCGCGTGCAATGTTTGGGTTCTTCATATTTGTTTGTAAAACCTCCAATTCACATTATCTAATATCATCATAAAGAATGAAAACATACATGTCAATAAGAAAAAAAGAGAAAAACGGAAAAATAAATTGACATTATGAGTTACAAAGAATAAAATAAAAATAGCACGACATAATTCTTAAAAGGCGAGAATGAGGGATGATGGATATGAAAATGACAAAAAAGATATATCAATATATGAAGATACATAAGATTGACATACAGAAAGTTTCAAAAGAGACAGGGATCGACCGGAAGCTGTTTCAAAAGGAACCATCCCGCCCCCTAAATGCTACCGAACTTTGCGAAGTATGTTCGTATTTAAAAATTCAGCCGGAGGAGATTGCAAAAGATGATACATTGTTCTGAATCGCAGTTATATTGGTGCGAAGAGTGTAAGATTCCGCTGTATGAACCGGTTTGCGGGTGTTGTGGAGCGAGAGGAAGAAAATTTGTAAAAGATGTACGGGTGGTATTTCCGGAAGAAAAAGTGCTTTTGGAGATCCTGCTTGGATTAAAGGCGGGAGAATTCAATGAAAGATCGTTGTGGAATGCCGCCGGAAACGTGTACTATCTTGACGGGGTACGCATGCCATTTTCGATCCGGCGCCTGCGGGGGCTGGATGCCGGGGAGATCCGAAAGGCATATGACACGCGGATGGAAGAGATGGATGATACGTATTTCTGCCAGTTGATGGAACGGTTTGTAAAAGCCAACAAAAACCGCTATCAGGAGATCTCTCAGGAAGCATTGTCCTATATCTGGGAGGAGACGAAGGGGATGGATATCGGTGATATGTTTGTCTCCTTTAGCGGCGGAAAAGACTCAACGGTTGTGGCAGATCTTTGCAAACGTGCGCTCGATGGACCCGGAAAGAAAATTTTGCATATCTTTGGAGACACAACATTGGAATTTCCGATGACAGAACAATACGTTGCACAGTATAAAAAGGAAAATCCGAAGACACCGATGATCTCATCGAGAAACAAAGAGAAAAATTTTGAAGAATTGTGTGGGATCGTAGGACCGCCGAGCCGGGTTATGCGGTGGTGCTGTACCATTTTTAAGACGGGGGCGATCAATCAAAAAATATCGGCACTTTTTCGAAATAAAAGCAGGATCGTAGCCTTTCAGGGAATCCGCCACAGTGAATCGGCGAGCCGGAGTAAATACGAGAGGACGAGTACCAATTCCAAGATTGCAAAGCAGCTGACATTGTGTCCGATCATTGACTGGTTTGATTTTGACGTATGGCTGTATCTGATGACTACCGGGATATTATTTAACCCGGCGTACCGCCTTGGTTATGCCAGAGTGGGCTGTTACTGCTGTCCCAATAATAGTTTGTGGTCGGAATTTTTAACCAGTATTTTTATCCCGGAAAAGTATAATGATTTCCAAAATCTGTTAATTG
>DJNB01000024.1:2273-4060 GCA_002435545.1 Lachnoclostridium sp. UBA6475 | reverse complement strand
TGTAAGAGAGGGAAAATGGAAAGCCAGACAGGGTGGAAACGGATTAGAGTATGCCCGCAGATCCATTGTTTCCTATGAGCCGTGTGTAAAAGAAGAAAATGCATTTAATTATGAACTTACCAGGCCGGTCACAGAAGAATTGTATGAATTGTTTAAACCATTTGGCACGTACCAGCCGGAGCTTGGAAATAAGCGCCTGGGAGAAGTCTGTTTTACGGACGCAGACAAAAATGTAGTGTTTGTACTGCAGGGAAGGCAGGGACAGACCAAGTGTAAAGTGATCGTATATAAAGAGTCCGCTTTTCATGTCCGGGGACTGGCAAAAGTGCGTGAAAAGATTGACTGCCAGATCACAAAATACCAGATGTGTATGGGCTGTAAAGCCTGCGAGAGTGTATGCCGTTTTAATGCCATCTCTGTGAAAGAGAGGCAGGATAAGACCACGTCATATACGATCAATGAAGCAAAATGTGTAAAATGTACCGAATGCGTCAGTCATTTTTCCGTGGGATGCTATATGCGGAAAGTGCTGACGATCAAGCGGGAAGATAAGGAAGGAACAACGAATGCGTAAATANNAGGAACAAACGGATGAAAAGATATCGTTTAAAAGGGCATGGTGGTTTTTTTATGCGCGAGGGATGGTTTGCCAAAGGGTTGACAGAAGTGGCAGCAAATCCGCGCCTGTTTACCAAAGAAAACTACCTGGGAGCCGATGCGCTGGGTGTGGGAAGCGCGATGGCCAGAGCAATCAAATACTGGATGATGGTGTGTGGTCTGACAAAGGAAATCCGGGGAGTGGGAACGACTCTTACGGAAATGGGAAAAATGATCGCAGAGCAGGATCTGTATCTGGAGGAAATATTTACCATATGGCTTTTGCACATTCAGGTGGCATCCAATGCGGAAAAGGCGACAATATGCCATTTGTTTTTTGAATGTATGCCGATGGGCGAATTTACGAGAGAACAGATGCAGGAAAACCTGCATCGGGAACTGCTTCGTTTTAGTGGGGGAAAAGAGATTTCAGAGCGGTCATTTACGGACGACTGCCATACATTTTTACAGATGTATGCAGGGCAGACGGACAAAACACAGGATCCGGAGGATAAAAAACGAAGTGTATTTGCAAAACTTCATTTAATTACCAATAATTTCCAGGGATGCCGCCGCGAACGTGCCGCGATGGATCGGCTCCCGAAAGAAATTGTACTGCTTGTGTTGCTGGGCATTATGCCGGAAAGACAGGGGGAAAGCATCGAAAAGCTGCTTACCTGTGAAAACGGACCGGGTAAATTATTGTCACTGGACCGTATCCTGTTGAATGAATATCTGGATATGCTCGAAGAGGATGGTTATGTGCGGATTAACCGGACAGCCGGACTGGATATGGTGTATCTTTCGGAAAAAGTGCCGGAAGCGCTTGAAATTATCCGGAACTATTATGAAAAAAGACAAGGACAGAAACTTCAGGGGAGGACAGTATGACATTAAAGGACGTAATCGAAATCAATGAGAAATTCCAGCATTCGATCAATTTGAAACTGGATCAGATGCGGCACGAACCGATTGAAAACTATATTCCTACCAGTGCTTCGGTGAAAATTCTGGGGAAATATCTGGAAGATCTGGTGGGAAGCAAAAGGGAGTCGTCAACGATGCTGATCGGGCCTTATGGAAAAGGAAAATCACATCTTTTGCTGATTCTTATGTATCTTTTAAATCCCTTTGATAAGACACTCAGCGCCCGGCTGGCGGATCGGTTTATACAGGTCGAAGAAATGGCA
>DJNB01000024.1:0-2255 GCA_002435545.1 Lachnoclostridium sp. UBA6475 | reverse complement strand
TGGCGGGGAAGTGGATTCGGAAATATCTGGGATTTGAGAGAAAATACCTGCCGGTTGTAGTGTCATTTGGAAATGAACCATTGGAACAATCGTACCGCAGAGGTCTTTTGAACGCATTGAAGCGGTTTGGAATGGAAGACTGTATCCCGGCCAGTTATTATACGGAAGCCATTCGTAAGATTGAGAGCTGGAGAGTGGACTACCCGGAGACCTATGCAAAATTTGAGGAAAAAGTTGGAAAATACAGGACGTGCGCTTTTATGCTGGAACTGGAGAATGAGTATGAAACGACGATGCGGAAGTTTCAAAAGATTTATCCGGAACTGACTGCCGGAAGCCGGTTTGAACCCATGATCTACACGGATGCCGCTACGCTGTATGAAGAGATCAACGCGCGCATCTGCCGGGAACCTTACGGATATCATGGGATGGTAGTGATCTTTGATGAATTTAGTAAATTTATGGAGAGCGAGACAAAAGAATGTGTATCGAAGGATATGAACCTGGTCCAGCAGATGTGTGAACTGGCAAACCAATCTACCGATGCGGCACGCATGATTCAGATATTTGTTGCGCATAAGAGCATCAAAGAATACAGTGGATATCTTTCCCAGGAGGTGATCAATACGTTTACGGGCGTGGAGGGAAGACTTTCCGAGCGCTATTTTGTCACGACCCGCAAAGATGATTATGAATTGATCAAGAACATGATCGGCAAGAAAAATATGGAAAAAGTTTCCATTGACTGGGAGAAGACGGCTTCCGAAAATTATGGTGCTGCCGGATTTGAACGCGATTTTACAAAAAAAGAATTTGAAGAGATTGTCGTAAAGGGGTGCTATCCGATGCGTCCGTTGACGACCTTTCTGCTCTTAAAAGTCAGTGAGCGGGTAGGACAAAACGAACGTTCTCTTGTGACATTTCTCGCCGGGACAGACGCAGGAACACTGGCAGATTTTGTAAATAGCGAAAGGGATTCGACAGAATGTATGACGCCCGGAAAGGTGTTTGATTATTTTTCGCCGCTTTTGAAACGGGATCTGTGGAACCGGCGGAGCCATCTGGAATGGAACAAGGCGATGATGGCGATGGAAAAAGATCTGACGGAGGAAGAGATTGAAATTGTCAAAACCATCTGTCTGATGCGGATCGTCGGCTTGTCCGAAAAAATGGAGGCGACGGCACATACGTTAGCGCTTGCGACCGGGCGTGAGCGCAGGGAAGTGGAGGCGTGTCTGAATGCGTTAACGAAAAAAGAGGTTGTTCTCTTCCGCGATAAATTGAATTCTTACGTGCTGCGTCAGAAAGTCGATGTGGATATTGAGGAAAAACTGACACAGTGTGAACGGGAGATTACGCATTTTTCGCTTACCAAACAATTGGATGAGGTTATGGGACACCGCTATGAACTGCCAAAAAAATACAATCATGTCCATGGGATGACGCGCTTTTTTGATTATATTTTTATGGAGACAGAACAATTTTTTGCGCTGGATTCCACGGAGCCGTTGTATGAAGAATCACTTGGGGGTTCGTTTGCAGACGGAAAAATCCTTCTTTTGATTGATTCTTATGCAAAAGACCGGAAAAAGGCAAAGCAGCATCTGAATGCACTGAACGATGATAAATTGATTGTTATTTATCCGGACAAGCCATTTGATGTCGAGGGACTTTTACGCCGCATAAAGGGAATCCATATGATTTTACAGCAGGAAGAATATCTGAATCATGATGAAGTGCTGATCGAAGAACTTCTGATGATGGAGGAGGACTGCCGGTATAAACTGAACTGGATGTTTGAGACGCATTTTGTTCCGGGGCGCGCGGAGTGTGAGGTATACACGAGAATGGATTCCGATTCGCTCACGTTTAACCAGCTTTTGAGTGAAATATGCGAGCAATGCTATGGAAAGGTGCCAAAGATCAATCACGAACTGATCAACCGCCGGTTTGTGTCAACTCAGATCAAAAAGGCGCGGAAAGAAGTGGTGCGCTGTATATTGGAGCAGGGCAACCTGTACAAATTGGCGGAAGGAAACAGTGCAGAGGCGACGATCTGCCGTGCGACGCTTTTTCATACCGGCATCGTAGATCATGACTGGAAGCCGGGGGTGCGGCATATGATGAATGTCATCCACCGGATCATGCACGAAGCGGAGGGAAAACGAGTGCCGCTTAGCAGACTGTATGAAGATCTTCGCGGGAAGGAACTTGGTCTGCGGGAAGGCGTTGTACCGGTTTATCTGGCTCTTTGG
>DJNB01000217.1:26757-26914 GCA_002435545.1 Lachnoclostridium sp. UBA6475 | reverse complement strand
AGACGAGGCTTAATTGGCCTCGTCAATTATTTTCTCGATTTCTTTTGTGCGGTCCTGGCAGAGAGATAATAACCGGTTATCATCCGATTCTGCATTGCTGACATCTCCGAAGAGTGCCAGATAGTAAATATAACCATCCGCTTCATAGACTGCGGTT
>DJNB01000217.1:19127-26701 GCA_002435545.1 Lachnoclostridium sp. UBA6475 | reverse complement strand
TTGACCGGATATTGCATAGCCTCATTCTGTTCATAGTCCAGATGACTCTGCAGAGCAGATAAAACGGCATCCTTTTTCCCATCTGCCGGTTTTACGATCAGCAGCGTGTCAGATAGTACGGAAACTGCAGGCATTTCACAGAAATAATCATCATACATATCTGCGGTCAGTCCGAAAATTGTTTCCAGTACTTCCGGATCTGCTTCCATATCCGGATAATAGTCAAAAGACATGGATGACTTGATCAGATCTGCCATTTCGGATACGGATTTCGCATTTGCGGAAGTCCCGGTGCCGCATCCGTTTAACAGGAATGCTGTGCATAACAGTAATAACAGTAACAGGGAAGTTGTTTTTCTTGATTTCATAAATACCTCCGGAGAATATATTGGCATCTGACAGAATCCGGCTTTGAAACTTCGGAACTCTGCGGTATAATAAATGCCATAGTAAATCAACTATATAAGAGAACCTATAGAATGTCAACCAAAGAGGAGAGAGACTATGTTTGATCGACAGTCCATACATATAGCATTACTGTTATGGGGATGTATATTCAGCCTGATTGCAGCTTTATGTATGTTTATGAGCAGAAATTTTGATAAAGATAAACGTAGATGGATGTTGTGGATGCAGGTATGCTGTGCGACCCTGATGCTTAGCGATGCCATGGCGTGGTTATTCCGGGGAGCCGCCGGTATGACAGGATATTGGATGGTGCGGATCAGTAATTTCTGTGTGTTTGCACTGAGTGACATTCTGCTCCTGCTGTTTCATAGATATGTGTGCTGTTATCTTTTTGAGAATGACAGGCAGAAGAAGAAAAATTGGCGGGTTATCATCGTTTACTTTGTAGGAGGGCTGGCATTGCTGCTGGTGATCCTGTCGCAGTTTACACACTTATATTATTATTTTGATGTGGAGAATTATTACCATAGAAATCCAGCCTATTTCGTATCGTTGATTCTGCCAATGATCGGGATGCTTTTAGATATGTCGCTGCTGATTGAATATCGGAAGAACATTAACCGTGATATATTTATTTCTATGATTTCTTATATTGCATTGCCGTTACTGGCGGCAGTGATTATGCTGTTTTATTACGGAATCTCTCTGATAAATCTGGCAATCAGTATTTCTATGATTCTGATGTTTGTGGTTGCGATGGTAGAGCAGAACCGAAATCTGGCGAGTAAGGAGAAAGAGGCTGCAGATCTGAGAATCTCAATGATGTTATCCCAGATTGCACCGCATTTTATCTACAATACCTTAAACTCCATTCAGAATATGTGCGATACCAATCCGGCTATGGCAAAAGAAACGCTGGGGGAATTTGCGGAGTACCTCCGTGGCAATCTGGATGCCTTAAGTGAAAAAGGAATGGTTCCGTTTGAACAGGAATTAAATCATATTAAGTGTTATTTATCCATTGAGAAGAAGAGATTTGGCAACAGATTACAGGTTGCTTATGATATACAGGATACTGATTTTTTATTGCCGGCGCTGACGGTTCAGCCGCTGGTGGAAAATGCGGTAAAGCATGGAATCTGTAAAAAAGAAGAAGGCGGTATTGTGAAAATTTCCACCGAAAGAGGAGACGGAAACGTGATTGTCAGGGTGACGGATAACGGAACCGGATTTCGGCAGAATAGCGAAATCTGCGACGGTCATGCGCATGTAGGACTGAAAAATGTGGAAAACAGATTAAAAAACATGTGTAATGGAACGATGACGGTAAGCAGTGAAATAGGAACGGGGACGGAAGTAGTCATTATTTTACCACAGAATAAAGAATAGGATGTTGTGTTTATGAAGATATTAGCTGCGGATGATGAAAAATTAGCTTTGGACCAGCTCACGGAGGTTATCAGAAAAGTCAGACCGGAAGCGGAAATAACGGGATTTCAGAATTCCGGGGAACTGCTGCAATATGCGAAAAATCATGCTTATGATGTGGCTTTCCTGGATGTGGAAATGGGCGCTGTGGACGGACTTTCCGTTGCAAAACAACTGAAAATATGGTATCCGAAAGTCAATATTGTGTTTGTGACGGCTTACAACGAGTATATGGAGCAGGCTATCCGGCTCAGAATGAGCGGTTATGTGAGAAAGCCGGTGACGGAGGAAGCTATCCGGGAGGAACTGGAAAATCTCCGCAATCCGGTCGTGCCGGCACAACAGAACAGGCTGACAGTCAAGTGCTTCGGCAACTTTGATGTATTTGCAGACGGGAAAAGAGTGGAGTTCGAGAGAAGTAAAACAAAAGAAATGCTTGCCTATCTGGTGGATAGAAGAGGTCATGCCGTTACTTCCGGAGAATTGCGGGCCATACTGTGGGAGGATGCCGCTACGGATGATAATACCGGTATTTATCTACAAAAATTAAAAAAGGATTTAATAACTTCATTAAAAAAAGTCGGCTTAAATGAGGCATTTCAGACTTCCTGGAATAAATATGCGGTAAACCCCGATTACTTATCCTGTGATTATTATGATTATCTGGACGACAAACCGGAAGGAGTTCATGCATACAACGGAGAATATATGTCACAATACAGCTGGGGCGAACTTGGAAACGCCATTTTACAGGATGAAAACAAATAAAGGATAAAGAGGTTTTTACGGAAACATTAAATTTCTGTAAAGGCCTTTTTTGTTATATTTTTGTTATATTTGGACAAGTATAATTTAAGATATATGAAGATATTACAAAAAGGAGGATTTGGAAATGAACAGAACATTTATTTATAAGCTGTTTGCTTGGATACTTGCCTTGGCAATGATACTTACTTCCGTGAGTCTGCCACAAAATATCAAGCAGGCACAGGCTGCCACCGGACTGCCGGGAGCCAGGTCCTGTACAGACAGTGATGGCAATGTGTTTTTGGGAGGAAATTATATTGAAGTGGGAATCAGCAAACACGGAAGTTTTGGTACATCGAAGCTCCCGGAAGATTCTGTAAATAATTCAAGTCATACAGATAAGGCATTTCACCCTCATGATGCTTACCGGGGACTCGGGCTGCAGGCAGATCAGGATGGCTGGAATGTAGGAAATTCGCCGATTATGGGAGATTTCTTTCTGCCGGGAACCCAGGAAGAAAGATGGATGTTTGCCTACAAAATAGACGGACAAACATATAATTATGCAGTGTCAGATCGTATATCAACAACCAGTGAAAGCAATTGGAAGACAGAGCCACAGGCTGCGAATATTTCATCAGGGGATACACTGCAGGCACAGGTGCAGGGAGTGACCAAAGAAAATATACAGATTACAATTATTTATACCTTTGATGTGGATGATCTGGAGTATAAGACGGATGTCTTGATAAAGAATCTTGGAGATAAGACGATTGAGGATGCCCGTTTTGTGCGTAGTTTTGACCCGGATCAGGATCAGCAGTTAAATGAAACCTATGAGACATACAATAAAGTGATCTGTAATCCGGTCTTAACGAAAAGTGCAGGTGCAGACAATTATGCGATGGTGGTTTCCAGAGGACCGGTTACTTTGGGCGGTTTCTTTTTCATGGCAGTGGATAACAGAGCGAAAGCTTCTATCATGACAAGTCTGGCACCAAACAGTGCATACGACAGTTATTTGTGGGATGGTGCACCGGTCACGGACAAAAATTATGCAGAGGACTCGGATGTAGCCATCAGTACATCGGATACAAATGGGTACGTAAAAAAAGATGTTGGTATTGCACTTACTTTCAATCTGGAAACGATAAAAGCGGGAAGAAATGATTCATTGACATATTATTCCAGTTTGAATCCGGATGTAAAAGCTTCTTTAGACAAACTGAAAAAGAGCCTTTGCTTTTCTATTAGTTATAAAGAGGAATCCATCAGTGGTTTTGATGGAGCAGGGACTTATGATATTACACAGAATACAAGTGACAAGACTTGGAAACTGGTGATCAATGATGATATGACATATCAATTGTTTGATGAAAATGGAACCCTTGTGGACTCCGGAAAATACGATGAAGAGAAAAAACTCGGTGTCAAATTTCAGGACGAATGGTATGGAAGCATATTGACGATACAGAAACGTGCGACGGAGGATACCAACTATGATCCGGCTTCCGTTTCCATCCCAAGAAGACCGGATTCACCGGAGAATCCACAGGCGCCAAATGTAGATAATAGTGCTCCGGATGATATCAAGAATAGTGATGTAATAACAACGACAGACAGTATTGTTATCAATGGAGCTTCCGATCAGGAATACAGCATTGATGATGGTAAAACCTGGAAAACCCCGGACGAAGATAACAAAGTATCCTTTACGGAATTGGAGTCCGGGCAAACATATGTTGTTAAGACACGTTATGCGGCAACAGATACCGCATTTTCTTCTGAAATATCGGAGGGTTTGACGGTAAAAACGATGAAGATGTTCCAGGATGTTGTGGAAACCTCTTACGAAGGAGAATATGATGGTAAGTCACATGAGATAAAAGCAGAGACAAAAGCAGAAGGAGCTGTTGTGAGCTACAGTACCAGTCTGGATGGACAATATCGAAGTGAACCATATTCCTTTAAAAAGGGAGGAACCAATACAACCATTTACTACAAACTGGAAAAAAATGGTTATTACACGCTGTATGGTAAATTGACTGCACGTATCAACCGGTCGGCCGTTAAGGTAGTAATACAAAATGAAGAGAAAGAGTACGGAGAGAAAGATCCGGAATTTACATATCTTATTACAAAATCCGGTGAAGTTCTGGATAAAAAGATAGGTGGAATATCTCTTGAAAGAGAACCGGGAGAAGACGTGGGAACCTACAAGATCCGGGGAACGTATACTCCGGATGAAGAGGATGCTTACGATGTAGAATTTGTAAATGCAGAATTGACGGTAGATCCAAAACCGGTTACGATTGAATGGCAGGATACGGAACTTATTTACAATGGAAAAGAGCAGGCACCGACAGCAGCAGTCAAAGGTATACTGGATGTTGATACATGCGAGGTCGTTGTCAAAGGCGCTCAGAAAGATACCAACGTTAAGACAGGAGAGACGGTTTATCAGGCATATGTAGAAGAATTATCCAATACCAACTATATACTGCCAAAAGAGGGCTTGGAAACAACTTATACAATTCTTCCAAAGCCACTGAAGGTTACCTGTGAAAATACAACATTTGTTTATAACGGAAATGAACAGCTTCCGGATGTCACGGTGGATGGAATATATGACAGTACCGACTGTACCTGGAAAGTGGACGGCGCACAGACGGATGCAAATACAGAAGAGAAACCGGAATATACAGCAGTGATATCTCTGCTGGGAGAAGATGCAGTGAATTATGCATTAAAAGCAGGACAAGATACCGTTTCCTTTACGATTGAAAATGCAGATCAGGAGGCTCCGGTGCTTACTGCAGTGGATGAAACTTTGTGTGGTAAAGCCGATGGCCGGATAGAAGGACTTTCGACAGATATGGAGTATCGTAAAAAGGAGGAGGAAACGACATTTAGAGCGATTACGGATAAAAATATATTACTGCCCGATGGAATTTACGAAGTACGGCGGAAGGCAAAGAAAAATTATAAGCCATCCCCGGTAACAGAAGTAACGATTCAAAAAGGACGCAAGTTAGATATTTTAGTGCCGGAAAAACCGGTTGGCTTTATGCTGACAAGTGACGTAGAAAAAACTGTCTGGAAGGGAACGGCTATCCTTACTTTGAAAGTGGCAGAAGGTTACAGTAAACTCGAATCATTTGCCGTCAAAGCAGCGGATAAAGATGGAAAAAACAGCCGTGTTATCAAGGAAGGCAGCGATGGAACTTATACCGTCTCCGGAATTACTGCGGATACCCGGATTACGGTAGAAGGTATTGCAGATGTCACAGCGCCGGCAGGCGAAATTCATGTGGCAGAAAATAAGTGGAATGATCTGCTTGGTACGATTACCTTTGGCAAATTCTTTAAGGAGAGCCGGGAGGTTACAATTACAGCAGAAGATGCAGGAACAAAAGTTAAGAGTATTTCCTATTATCTGTCTGACAAGTCTTTGACACAAAAGGAAGTGGAAGGGCTGCAGACAGAAAATTGGAAAAACTATGAAAAACCATTTTCCGTTGAACCTGATCGGAAAGTGATCGTATATGCGAGACTGGAAGACAATGCGGGAAATATTCGTTATCTTTCTACCGATGGATTGGTGTTTGATTCGATCAAACCGGTAATCGCAGGGATAAAGGATGGCGATGAATGTTATATCGAAAAGTCTTATACCGTAGACGTCACAGATGAAAATCTGGATTCCGTATATGTTACAGATGGTTCAGATGAGTATACCAATGAAGATGCGGTGACGGTAAAAGACGGTTCCTTTACACTCTCTTCTGACAGCGAAAAAACAAAAAAAATAATCGTAGTAGACAAAGCCGGTAATCAGTCCCGGCTTACAGTCAAGTTTGTATCTTTGGCAAAGATCAAAGAGGATGTCAAAGCGGAAATTGATAAGCAGGCGGAAGATGGTGCGGCTGCCGTTGATAAATTAAAGAATCTGTCGTATGAAGAGAAAGAAGCAGTCAAAGACAACATCCGCAAACAGGCAGAAGAGGCAAAGAACAACGTCGATGCCGCAGCGGACAGGAAAACAGCAGAAGAAACGCAGATCAATGCGGAGCAATCTTTGATCAAAAAGGTTGATGAAGCAAAAGTTACAGATTATGATAAGACCAAAGATGACACTGCTGTTGGAAAGATTAACCTGATTGTTAAGGGCGATAACAAAGATTCAGATGCAGATTACCGTGTCGGCCTATGCGTCGGCAATACGGAAGTCGAAAAAGCGGAAAATCTAAAAGATGGAGAGAACGTTTCTTTTGATAAACTTCCTAACGGTGTATACAATCTGGTGGTATCCGATGGAACGAATCACAGTACGACGATGGTAACGGTCAAGGATGGAAAGGTTACAACGATCGATGATGTGACAGTTTCGGCTAAAAATACAACCGTTGAAGTAAAACTTAATGCGCCGGATGCGGCAGTATCCGGTCTGGACAAGATTTATAACACGGATGTATATAGGGAGAACGCAAAAGCTGTAGAGGCAGTTGAGAGCGGAAAAGGCAGCGTTGATATCAAATTGACAGTAGAAAATGCAAAAGAAGATCCGGACATTATAAGTAAAATTTCGGAAGATAAGCAGCATGGTCAATTCGTTGACTTTAAGATAAACATGAAGGTAACAGACCCTTCAGGGGAATCCCAGGTGTTTAATATTCGTGATACGAAACAGCTTGTCTTGCTGGCAAGACCGCTTACAGAAGATGAAAAAGAACGTACCGGATATGTATTATACCGGAAACATGAGGATGGAACAACGGTGCAGGTAGAGAAACTGCCGGAACTTACGGAAACGGAAAAGCAGGCATCGACAAGAGAAGGATTTTATATTGAGAATGACTATCTGTATGTCTGGGCGCAGAAATTCTCTGTTTATGCACTGGCATACGATAAAGAAAACAAACCAATACAAACGCCAACGCCTGTTCCTGTGCCGACTGAAACGCCGACACCGCAGCCGACCGTTACGCCGC
>DJNB01000217.1:0-19031 GCA_002435545.1 Lachnoclostridium sp. UBA6475 | reverse complement strand
GCAGCCGACCGTTACGCCGCAGGTAACAACTTCGCCGCAGGTAACAGTTTCGCCGCAGCCGACGTTTACACCACAGGCAGCAGCTTCGCCACAGCCAACGGATACATCGCAGCTGACAGAGGTGCCACAGCCGTCAGAAGCACCCGAAGTATCTTATGTTTCTGCCAAACAGCAAAGAAAAAATGCATTGATCCTGAATGCAAAGCTGAAAGTGAGCCAGAAGGGCAATAAGATCCGGGTTTCCTGGGGAAAACTGAGAGAGGCAGCAGGGTATGATGTGTATGTTCAGTACTGTGGAATGAAATTTACGGTTAAATCATTAAATATGGTAAATAATGGAAATAGAACCCATATAAAGATCCGAAAAGTCAATGGCAGAAAACTGAAACTGAAGAAAAATTACAAAATATATGTGGAAGCATATAAGATGAATGGCAGTCAGAAAGTAGTGCTTGGCAAAACCATCACAGCGCATATCGTTGGGCGGAAGAACGCGAAAAGTACCAATGTCAAAGCCATTAAATTAGCAAAAAAATCATTCAGATTGAATGTTGGAAAATGTGCAAAGATTAAAGGTAAGACCATCTTAGTAGATAAGGAAAAGAAACCGTTATCAGATGCACACGCAAAAGAACTTCGATTTGCAAGCAGCAATCGTAAGATTGTGGGAGTTACAAAGACCGGACGTATCAAAGCGAGAAGAAAGGGCAGATGCATCATATATGTATATGCACGGAATGGATACGCAAAAAAGGTTCGCGTAAAAGTAAAATAAAATAGAAAAATGACAGAAAAAGGAGGACTGCGGTCCTCCTTTTTGATTCTAAAATGTTGATAAAACACATTTTTTTGTTTCCAAAATGTTGATGACACACATTTTTTTGTTTCTAAAATGTTGTTGTTCTACTTCTTCCCCGTCTTCACAACCGGCACCGGTGTATCATCCGTCGCATCCAGATTATTGATATATTTTTTCGTCTCAGCGACAATGACCGGTGACAAGAGAAGCACGGCGATCAGGTTTGGAATTGCCATCAGAGCATTGAGCACATCGGCGATCAGCCAGACGAGGTCGAGCGCAATGACCGGTGCGACAAGAGCTACCAATATGTACAAAATGCGGTAAGGGACGAGTGCTTTCTTACCGGCAAAATATTCGACACAGCGTTCGCCGTAATACGCCCATCCGAGTGTGGTGGAAAAGGCAAAACAGATGATTCCGACGACGAGGATCAATGGGCCGAGTACCGAGATCTGTCCAAAGGCAAGCGTCGTAAGGATTCCTCCGTCCGTGATCTCGTTGGCATTGATCGACGGATTTTTCATGATCGTGGAAACCAGCACGAGTCCGGTCATCAGGCAGACCACAACGGTATCCCAGAACGTACCGGTTGAGGAAACCAGCGCCTGGCGTACCGGGTTTTTCGTCTTGGCAGCGGCAGCCGCGATCGGAGCAGAACCCATACCGGATTCATTGGAAAAGAGTCCGCGGGCAACTCCGTACTGGATGGCGTAGCGGATACCTCCACCGACCAGACCACCGGCAGCAGCGCCTTTTGTAAAAGCAAGACGGCAGATCGTCGTGATCGCCGGGATAATATAGTCATAATTCATGCAAAGGATAACAAGACATCCGAGAACATAAAATGCCGCCATGATAGGAACCAGTTTTTCGCATACGCGGGCGATACTCTGGATGCCGCCAAAGATAACGAAAGCAACGAGAGCGGCGACAATGACACCGATCAGCCAGCGTGGGATGCCGAGATTGGTATTGCAGACCTCTGCGATCGCATTGACCTGTGTGGCGCAGCCGATACCAAACGAAGCAAAACCGGCAAAGATGGCAAATAAAGTACCGAGCCATTTGAGATTCAGACCGCGGTCGAGAGCGTACATTGCGCCTCCCTGCATACGCCCGTCTTCCGTCTTAACGCGGTATTTGACGGCGATCAGAGATTCGGCATATTTGGTCGCGATACCAAATACACCCGTCAGCCAGCACCAAAGCACGGCGCCGGGGCCGCCAAGTGCGATCGCGGTACCGATTCCAATGATGTTACCGGTGCCGATCGTCGAGGCAAGTGCGGTGGCAAGCGCTTGAAACTGGCTGACTTCACCGTCTGCGCCCTCTTCTTTTGCCACTGAAAGCGGGATTCCTTTCGTAATCGTTTTGTACTGGACAAATTTGGTACGAATTGTCAGAAAAATGTGAGTTCCCAATAAAAGAACGATCATAGCCCATCCCCATACAAGGTTATCAAGAGTGCTGACAACCGAATAAAGACCGTCTACGACCTGGGTAAGTAAATGCTGCATGAAATTTCCTCCTTACATGTGTTATTATTAGGATAGCAAATCTTGCATGGAGTTGTCAATAAAAACACTTGTCGATTGGAAGAAAATGTGTTAGAATTGATAAAATAAAAGAGGATAGAGATTGCGCGTTGCGCGCAGAGTAAGAAAGGTATGAATTTGGATGAAAAAGGAAGAGATGGAGAGGGCGTTTATAGACCTCTTGAATTGTGATGCAGTGACATTGGAAGAGTATGAGGAAAATGTCCGCAAAGCGATGGCTGTTTTGGCAGAGGAGCTGCCGGTCAGCTGTGTAAAAGTGCGCCTGGAGGCGCCGGTTTCCAAAATCTATTCACAGGGGAGAAAGCACGAAGCGGTGTTGTATGGGACGATAGAAAAACTGGAAAATAATGGATGCGAAAAACAATATAATCTGCCGGATGGGGGCGAAGTGGTTTTCGAAATTGGAATCCGTGAGGGAAAAGAACTGTCGGAAGAGCAAAATGACCGGATTCATTATCTGTTCCGCGAAACCTATGTGCACTACAGCCGGTTTATGATGAATCACATGATCTTGCAGATCATAAATACAGATATTTCTACAGGAGTGCTGACACCGGAAGCATTTATGGCATTTGTCGGTCAGAAAATGGCAGAAAAGACACTGGATCAGTATCAGATCGTATTTTTTAACATTCACAATTTTAAATATGTAAATAAAGTGTTTTCGTACGAGCAGGGCGATGTTATTCTGCGCAATTATGCACAGAAAGTAAATTCCGGGTTATGGCAGGACGAGAGAATGGCAAGACTCGGAGGCGACAATTTCCTGCTGCTCCTAAAAACAGAGCATGCAAAAGAAGTGGTTGCCGGTCTGCGAAATATCCGGATGGTGTACCGGACACCGCAGAAGACAAAAGAACTTGTCTTTGGTGCGACCGTGGGTATCAGTTCGCTGTACGACATTCATGCGCCGCGTGAAGTGATGGGGCGTGCGAGTATCGCGTATCAGGCGGCGAGACAAAAGGGAGCCGGCAAAGCGGCGATGTATACCGATGACATAAAGATGCAGATGATGCATGTGCAGAGTATCATTTCCAATTTTCCGATGGCATTGAAAGCGCGTGAATTCGTCGTATATTATCAGCCGAAAGTGGACATTTCACAAAACAAATGCTGTGGTGCGGAGGCGCTTGTGCGCTGGATTCAGAATGGAAATGTAATCGCGCCCGGAAAATTTGTACCGCAGCTTGAGCAGGAAGGAAGTATCTGCCAACTGGATTATTATGTGCTGGAAGAGGTGTGCAGATTCCAGAAAAAGCGGCAGGAAAACGGTGAAAATATGGTATGTATCTCGGTTAATTTTTCGAGAAAACATCTTCAGGAAAAAAATCTTGTAAAAAATATTTTGCAGATCATAGACCGTTACGGTGTAGAACACCAATATTTGGAAATTGAGCTTACGGAAAGCGAGGATTTTCAGGATTATGAACGCATGGCGGAAATTGTCGGTGAACTGGCAGAAAATGGAATTATGACGTCCATTGACGATTTTGGAACCGGATTTTCTTCGCTCAATATGATCAAGCGTGTGGATATTGACGTGATCAAGATTGACCGCTCATTTATTCCGCTGGAGCAGGAATATCAGGAGAAGAGAAAAGACATGATCATGTTCTGCAGTATTGTAGACCTGGTGAAAAAACTGGGCAAACGGATTGTGGCAGAAGGTGTGGAAACGGCCGAGCAGTTACAGTATCTCACGCAGGCAGGCTGCGATATTGTACAGGGCTATGTGTTTGACAAACCATTGCCGCAGACCGAATTTGAAAAACGACTGTGTGGTTGATTTTGAATATCTTTCTATATTGTTACAGAGGGCACGAGCTTAGTCTCGTGCCTTTCTGTTTACGTACTGGGAACGGTATTTGGAGTACACGATCGTCTGATCGTGGTAGAGTCCATAATAGCCGGACAGCAGAAAACTCACGCTGATCGCGATCATAAAATATGGGACGGCGTCGTAGCCAAATAATTCAAACGCAATGAGTAGCGATGAGATGGGACAGTTTGTCACGCCGCAGAATACGGAAACCATGCCGACACCTGCGCAAAGAGACGGCGAAAGTCCGGCAATCTGCCCGAACAGGCAGCCAAATGTCGCACCGACGAAAAATGACGGCACGATCTCGCCTCCTTTAAAACCGGCTTCAAGCGTAAGCGCCGTAAATACAATTTTCCAGAAAAAGGCAGTCGGATGTACATTTCCCTGTATCGCGCGCGCAATAACCGGCACGCCCGCGCCCATATAATCATCCGTCTGCAGGCAGAGCGTCAGCAGAATGATAACAACCGCAGAAAATACAATGCGGATATACGGATTTTTCAATTTCGCGCGGTAGACATCCCCCAGGGAATGCAATATAATACAAAACAGAACGCTCAGCCCGGCGCAGAGCATGGCAAGCACAATTATTTTAATGGTTGGAAATAATTGGAAAGATGGGACGCCGAGCAAATGAAATACATTTGGCCCGATTCCCATGTGGTTGGCAATTTTGAATGAGATCAGCGAGGCAAATACACACGGAACGAGCGCTGCATAATACATGACTCCGACGCTGACAACTTCCATTGCAAAGACGACGGCAGCGATCGGAGTGCCGAAAATCGCCGAAAAGGCGGCACTCATGCCACACATGACGAGGATCCGGCGGTCGCGGTCGTCAAGCCGGAACCACCTTCCGAGCTGGTTTCCAATGCTTCCTCCCAGTTGCAGCGCCGCTCCCTCACGTCCGGCAGAACCACCGAAAAGATGAGTAATCACGGTTGAGATAAAGATCAGAGGTGCCATTTTAAAAGGTACTTCCGTCTCGGCGTGAATGGTTGACAAGACCATATTTGTACCCTTATCATTTTTATATTGAAAAAGTCCGTACAAAAATACGATGAAAATGCCGGCAAGCGGCAGGAAAAAGATCATCCACGGGCGTTCGGTGCGAAAATCGGTCACAAAACGCAGGCAGGCGGCAAAAAGAGTGCTGAATCCACCGATGACAAGACCGGTTGCGACGGCGAGCAGCCCCCAGCGCACGAAAGTGTGGATATTCCGCAGCATCTTGTGGATAGATAAGCGGATTATTTTTAATTGTCTCATAAGTAAGTCCTCTTTCTTTGGTTTGAATGAATGTAACTATTCAAAATTTATTATAAACTTTTTTAGATTTTATTACAATATATAAATGAAAGGCAGTTAGTCCGGAATGATTGCCTGGAAAGGAAACAGATATGACAAAGCATGAATTTGACCAATATGTTTTTACGCATGGTCCGGATATCCTCCGCTTCTGCAAAATGACGACGGCAAGTGACAGCGAGGGCGAGGAACTCTATCAGGACACGATGCTGACATTGCTTGAACAATTAAATAAATTGGATTCCGCAAAAAACATAAAGAGTTATGCATTGTCTGTGGCAATCCTTTTGTGGAAAAATAAACGGAGAAAATTTGCCTGGCGAAAGCGGCTGGCATCTTTTGAAAGTTATGAGGCACATTTGGAGAGCGGGGATTCGCTTTCGATGTCGGCTTCGGATGAAACTCCCGAAGAACAAATGCTGAAGAAGGAGACGGTGGAACTGGTGCGAAATCTGGTAAGCGAACTGCCTGAAAAATACCGCACTTCGATCTACCTGTTTTATACAGCTGACATGAAGATTGCAGAGATCGCCGACTGTCTGAAAATCTCAGAAAATACAGTGAAGAGTCGATTGCGCAAGGCGAAAAGTATCTTGAAAAAGAAATTGGAGGTTGCAGATTATGAACGATAAAGAATTGGATCAAATTCTCAGAAAGGCCCTCAGACCGGAAGTTTCCGAGGAAGAATTGGAAGTCTGGGAGAGGACACCGCGAATGGAGAGTGAACATACTATGAGAAGACATACAATAATAAAATCCACGGTTGCGGCAGCAGCTTGTCTGGCACTTGTGGCAGGCATCGGATACGGACATTTTCCAGAAATTGGAAACAAGTCGACGCAGCAGGGCACAACGGTGACAAAGACAACACCACAGAGTGTACTGAATTCCTTTACGGTAACAGTCAGTGCGGCAGAGGTGAAAAAGAGCAAAGCATCCGGCGTTTCCGACGCATCGATTCAGGGCGAAGAGACGTCCGGGAAGGCACAGCCGAAAATATATGCGTCGCCGAGTTATGACAGCGCATGGGCGGGAAATCCGGAAGAAAGCAAGGTAGACTATTGGGTTATTGCGCCGATTACCTGTTCGGGCGACAATATCAAGAGCGTCACGTATACGATCAATAAAGGTTATTTTTCAGTAGTTGCTAAGAAGAATTCCAAATATTTGATCGCTTCCGAGAGCAAATCAAGAAAGGCGGAGAACTGGTTTGGTTTCAATGAGGATGCAGATTATGCCAAAAAAGAGTATACTTCTTTTACGGTCAGCGGTACTGAGAAACCGGAGGAAAAATTCCAGATTGCATTTGTCGGGGAAGGTATGCTCTCAAAAAAAGGCAAAAAGGCTCTTTTTGATGATGTTTATGACGGAGAAGAGGGGTTGCAGATAGAAGCGGAGGCACACTGGCAGCTTATCGGAGACACAGTAATTACCTGTACAGCCACATACAACGATGGTTCCCAAAAATCCGTTGATGTGAAAGTCGGAACGGAAGTATTGGGAATATTAGATGTACTGAGTGCCCAAGAAGCGGAGGACGATGCCGCAGTAAAAGGAAAAGGCAAGATAAAGGATCCGTTAAAAAGAAAAGGTGTCTACACGACATTTGAAGTACAGCAGTAAAAGCAGCGAGGACGATGGTTAGCTGTTTGCCGGATATGGAGGCGCCCGGAGGGGCGCCTTTTTGGCGGGGTGGCGGGGGGCGCGTACCCCGGAAAGAGGAAAAGCAAGTCGCTCCAGTGGTGAGCTGCCGCGTCAAGACTGGGTGAGGCACCACTGAACGAGGAAAAAGAAGTCATTCCAGTGGTGAGCCGCCGCGACAAGCCCGGGCCTTGCACCCCGGAAAGAGGGAAAGCGAGTCATTCCAGTGGTGAGCCGCCGCGTCAAGACTGGGTGAGGCACCACTGAACGAGGGGAAACAAGTCATTCCAGTGGTGAGGGGCGGCCCTCACAAGACCAAGTCGTGCACGGTCTATTCCCCTTTCGCTCCATTTGTGTTATACTTAAGAAAAAGGAAACGAGGCGATATGATGTCAGAACCCAATATACAGATCCGCGAGGCGGTGCCGGGCGATGCCGCCGCACTGCTTGCCATTTATGAGCCTTATGTGAGAGAGACGGCGATCACATTTGAATACGAGGTGCCGAGTGTCGAGGAATTTCGCGCGCGGATTGAGAAGACAAAGAAGAAATATCCGTATCTCGTGGCGCTCTGCGACGGCGAAGTGGCGGGATACGCGTATGCCGGTGCATTTAAAGAACGCGCGGCGTATGATTTTGCGGTGGAAACGTCCATTTATGTGAGAAAGGGGCTGCGGCGCAGCGGGATCGGCGGCAGACTGTATGCGGCGCTGGAGAAGGAACTGCGGGAAATGGGAATCCAAAATATGGAAGCCTGTATCGGCGTGCCGGAGGTCGAGGATGAATATTTGACACGCGACAGCGTACATTTTCATGAGCATCTGGGATTTCGTATGGTGGGTGAATTTTACAAATGTGGATTTAAGTTTGGACGCTGGTACAACATGGCTTGGATGGAAAAGCACATCGGCGAGCATGGGGCGCAGCCGAAAGTGACATGGAAAGGGGAAATGTAAATGTTTGGCAGAAGGAAAATTGCGGAACTGGAGCAGCTGCTGACTTCCGTACAGATGAACAGTTCCAACAATTATAAGGATGCGGCGAAGGCGGATTACGAGACGTTTTGGAAACGCATGGCGGAAATGAAGGAGAGCGGGAAGATCAATGAAAAGACCTACCGCTATTATGAGCATGAAGGAAATAAATGGCAGACGAAGATGAAAAATTACAATCACCAGAACAATGTGACGGGGTTTTGAAAAAGGCTGGCAATAGTGAAAACATTTTTGGAATATATATGACATCCCCTATTGACAGAATGGGGGATAAGTGATATATTATGGCTAACGATGGGTAGCCATAAAGAAACCTACAGGTACTGCTTGACATGTGGGTAAAAAGTGATATACTATAAATGAGTTTATAGTAAACGGATTTGTAGTATTGGAGATTTAAGATATGCCTAGTAGCCCTAAAATCAAAAAAGAAGATATGCTGCAGGCTGCATTGGAGATTATTATTCAAGATGGATATGCTGCTCTTAACATTAAAGCAGTAGCAAAGAAACTGGAATGTTCTACGGCGCCGATTTCCTGGCAGTTTGGAGGAATGGATGGATTGCGGCAGGAATTAATTCCTTTTGCAGAGCAGTATGTGGAGAATACCTATTATAGTTTAAATGAAAATGAGTTTGCCACATTTGAGCAGAGAGGGAAAGGAACCGTAGATTTAGCGTTAGAGAAACCATATTTGTTTCGTTTTCTTTATATGGGGGAGAGAAGCATACGCTTAACTGCAGGCTTCGAGTTACAGCCGGATGCTTCGGATGGGATCAATGTATATGAGAAAATAGCAGATATGTTGGAAATTACAGAGAAGCAGGTAATGGATTTTGCTATGACGATGATGGTATACACACAGGGAATAGGAACCCTGATTGCATCAGGTATTGTTAAGGATACCAAAGAAAATATGTATCGTATGCTTCATGATACGGGCATGACGTATTTGAAAGGATTAGGTGTTAAGGAGAATATTTTACAGTCTTTGTCAGGAGGTGATACGTCAGATGAAAGCAGTAGTAACGGATAAATGGATTTTGTGTCCGGATTGTAAAGCAAAGACACGGACGCAGATATTGGATGATACGGAATTAAGACATTTTCCGCTGTTTTGTCCAAAATGTAAAGAAAGTTTTATTATCAATGTAAAGGACCACATAGTAGAGTATCAATCGATTGCCAGACGCTGAGACGCAGAGCAGAAACGAAATGTTTTTTGCCTGCGTTTTTTGTATATACGAAGTATGCAGATGTGGAGGTGCAAATAGATGTATAAAATGATAGAGGAAAAGACATGGGAAAGAGCCATGCATTGTGCGGTTTTTAGAAACAGTATAGAACCGCAGTTTTGTGTTACATTTGAAGCGGACGTAACCAATTTCAAAAAGAAGGTTAAGCGACAAGGATTATCTTTTACGATCGCAATGGTATATGCAGTTTGTAAATGTGCCAATGAGATCGAGGAATTCCGCTATCGCTTTTTGGATGGAAAAATCGTTCTTTATGACAGAATAGACACGGCATTTACCTATCTGAATAAGTCCACGAATTTATTTAAAGTGATAAATGTGCCATTTGTTGATGATATGAATGTGTATTGTAAATTGGCATATGCGGCTGCAAATGAACAAAAGGAATACTTTACCGGGCCGTTAGGAAATGATGTATTTCAATGTTCTCCGATGCCGTGGGTTACATTTACGCATATTTCACATACAAATTCAGGAAAAAGAGATAATGCAACCCCATTATTTGACTGGGGAAAGTATTATGAGAAAAACGGAAGGAGTATGATGCCGATATCGGTACAGGCACATCATTCGTTTGTAGATGGTATCCATATTGGACAGTTTGTGAGCAGGTTACAGGAATATTTTGATATAACAGATTAATTTAAGTGAGGAAATAATGATGAGTATGATTCCATATGTTATTGAACAGACAGGCAGAGGAGAGAGAAGTTATGATATTTATTCGAGACTTTTATCGGATAGAATTATATTTTTAGGCGAAGAAGTAAGCGATGCATCCGCAAGTTTGATTGTGGCGCAGATGTTATACCTTGAAGCCAGTGATCCGGGAAAGGATATCCGGTTATATATTAATAGTCCGGGGGGATCCGTTACTGCCGGATTTGCTATTTACGATACAATGCAGTATGTCAAGTGTGATGTGTCTACGATATGTCTTGGCTTGGCAGCCAGTTTTGGAGCTTTTTTGCTGGCAGGTGGAGCAAAAGGAAAACGGATTGCATTGCCAAATGCAGAAATAATGATTCATCAGCCTGCGATCCATGGAAATGGTATCAATGGGCAGGTAACGGATATTAAGATTGTATCCGACCAGCTTCAGAAGAATAAACAGCGATTAAACCATATTCTGGCTGAAAATACCGGCAGAACAATCGAAGAAATTCGCAGGGATACGGAGCGGGATAATTTTATGACTGCAACAGAAGCATTACAGTATGGATTGATAGATCAGGTTATTGAGAAACGGTGATGAATTCAATGTATTCAATTTTGATAATTGATGATGACGAGTCAATAGGAAATATGGAACAGGAAGTTTTGGAAAGCAAAGGATATCTGGTGCAGCGTGCATTTTCCGGAACGGAAGCACTATTGCTGTTGCAGCAGAAAAGACCGGATCTGATTTTACTGGATCTGATGCTGCCGGGAATGTCCGGTGAGGAGTTATTGCCACAGATACAAGGAATTCCGGTAATTGTGGTAAGCGCAAAAACGGATGCAGACAGTAAAGTAAATTTGTTGCTTGGCGGGGCGGTAGATTATTTAACAAAGCCTTTTGACACGAAAGAATTGCTGGCTCGTATTAATATCAGGTTACGTGAACGTATGAGGACACCGGAATTTTCTATATACAACTATGGAGAGTTAACTATAGATGAGACATTAAGAAAGGTTTCATCGGGAGAAAAAACAGTGACCTTGACAAGAACAGAATTTGCAATTTTAAAACTATTGGTACAAAATTCGGGACAGGTAATCGCTAAATCTGTTTTATTAGACCGTATTAGTTTAGATACGCCGGATTGCACAGAAAATTCATTGAAGACACACATCAGTCATTTGCGGGGAAAACTGCGGGAAATATCAGGGAAGGAATATGTGGAGTCCGTGTGGGGGATCGGATTTCGGTGGAAATCGGAAGTTATGGAGGCGATTTAAATGAATGAGCAGATAAAAGACTATATAGAAAAATATCCAAGTTAACAAGACATACCGTATGAAGTTCTGAAACAGATATTTGCAGAGATATTAAAAGGTTAAATTCAAATTCTTAACGATTTTTCAACGATTTTCTTAACTACTTTCTCAACCTTTACCTGATAGACTAAAGCCATCAAGTAAAGGAGGATTGAATGATGCAATATGTACTTGAAACAAATGCTTTAACCAAGCAATACAAAAATTTTACGGCATTGAATGGTTTGACAATGCACATACCCAAAGGATCGATATATGGATTCGTGGGAAGAAATGGGGCAGGAAAGACAACTTTGATCCGGTTGATTTGTGGCTTACAGGAACCCGGTAGTGGCAGTTACCGTTTGTATGGCATTAAAAATACAGATCCGCGAATTCTAAAAAGCCGGCGAAGAATGGGGGCAGTTGTGGAGACACCATCGATTTATCTGGATATGAATGCAAGAGATAATATCCGTCAACAATATGAGATATTGGGCATTCCTTCGGAACATGGAATAAATGAATTATTGCAGCTTGTTGGGTTATCCGATACGGGAAATAAGAAAGCAAAAAACTTTTCTCTTGGCATGCGCCAGAGACTTGGAATTGCTGTTGCACTTGCCGGAAATCCGGATTTTCTTGTGTTGGATGAACCTGTGAATGGATTGGATCCGCAGGGTATTATTGAGATTAGGGAGCTTATATTAAAACTGAATCAGCAGCAGGGAATCACAATCCTGATTTCCAGTCATATTTTAGATGAGCTTGCCAGACTCGCAACACATTACGGATTTATTGATGGAGGGCATCTGCTGAAAGAAATGAGCGCTGAAGAACTGGACAAACTTTGCAGAAAATGTATCCGTGCGGAAGTGAGCAATATAGAGGTGCTGGCCTGTGTTCTGGATGAAATGAAGGTGGAATACCGCATTACCGGCGAACATACAGCAGATATATTTGCAGAAATATCAATTACAAAACTTGTGGAAATTCTCGTAGGCAGCAATTGCGAAATATATAGCATAAAAGACTGCGAGGAGAGTTTAGAGAGCTTCTATATGAATCTGGTTGGAGGTGAAAAACATGCGTAGACTGTTAAGAGCCAATTTTTCAAGGTTGATGAAAAATAAACTGTTTTGGGGCTTCATGGGTGCAGAACTATTCTTTGGAGCATTGTTTCCTATTCTTCATTATATGGATAATATCAATGCGAATAGTGGATGGACCATGGATTCCAGCATATTTATATATGCGCTTTTTGTCCCATTGATGGGATCACTGCTTGCAGCGTTGTTTATTGGAAGTGATTACAGTGATGGAACAATAAGAAATAAACTGATTGCAGGTCATATGAGAAGAAAAATATATGCAGCAAATCTTATTTCTAATGTGGAAGCAGCTTTTTTTTATGCTTTGCATTTGGACTGACACATGTCTGCATAGGGACTCCGCTTCTCGGCTGGTTTGTGTCAGATGTAAAAACGATCCTATTTTATGCATTCGTGACATTTACTATGACCGCAGCATGTACAGCAATATTTACATTGATATCCATGCTGTGCAGCAATAAAGCATACTCTGTGGCAGGGTGTATTTTAGTCATTTTTATGCTGCTATTTGCCGGTGTCCGCATCACGGCAGCATTAAATGAACCGGAAACATATGATGCATATTCTTATATGTCAGAAGGAGTTACGGTGGAAGAGGATGAAACCCCGAATCCCAATTATGTATCCGGGACAAAACGACAGGTTTACCTGTTTCTGAATGAATTTCTTCCGGGAGGGCAGATGCTTAGACTTTCCAGCATGAATGCGGAACATTTAGGAAGATATGTCATTTACGATAGCATCCTGTTTGTAGTTACAACCGGTTTCGGAATTTTCATTTTTAGGAGGAAGGATTTGAAATAATGTGGAGTTTGTTGTGTCTTGTGCTGGGGGTTATTATATTAATTTTGATTGGAATCCTGCTGTCTTTTCAGAATTGTTTACAAGAAATAGCGGACGGATTGGACGAAAAACTTCACACTGACACGAACACACTGGTTTCAATTTCTTCCGGAAATCGAAAAATGCGTTTATTTGCTGAGCAGATAAACAGGCAGCTGCGGGAACTGCGGAGAGAACAGTTGAATCTTCATAATGGAAATCAGGAATTAAAAATTGCAATTACCAATATTTCCCATGACCTGCGGACACCACTTACAGCGATATGTGGATATCTGGATTTGCTGGAACGGGAAAATCTTGATAATAATACAAAGAGGTATTTGGATGTGATACGAGAGCGCACGAATTCGATGCGTTCTCTTACAGAAGAATTATTTCGCTGTTCTTTACTCGTATTGCAGGATGAGGAACTTCATATAGAACAGACTTGCATAAATGATATCCTGGAGCAGAGCATTGCCGGCTTTTATGGAACATTTACCACTAAAAAGATACTTCCGGATATTCAGATCTCAGAGGTTCGGGTAATGAGAAAACTGGATAAAAAGGCGGTAAGGCGTATTTTTGACAATATACTAAGTAATGCTGCACGCTATAGTGATGGAGATCTGGCAGTCAAACTCTTTGCCGATGGAAGGATTCTATTTTCTAATCACGCAGCAAAGTTTAGCAGCGTGGAGGCAGAAAAACTGTTTGAACGTTTTTACACGGTTGAGTCAGCCGGAAATGCAACCGGACTTGGGTTGTCGATAGCCAAGCTGCTGACAGAAAGAATGGGAGGTGATATTACGGCTGAGTATAAAGAAGGACAGTTGTATATACAGATCGCATTTTGATGTGTTTTGTGAATACTTTCAAAATATATTTGCCACCCCCCTATTGACAGAATCGAAGAAAGGTGATAAGATAAGCGCAAATAAGTAAGAGATGCGACGAGGCATGAAAGGAAAATTCCTTTTGTGCCTCGTTGCGTTGTATATAGAAAGGAGACTGGCATGAAAGATTTTTTATTTCGAAGCCCGACCAAAGTCAAATTTGGGGCAGGCACATCATTTCAATTGTATGAAATATTTGAGGAAATGGGTGTAAAGAAGCCATTTGTCGTTACCGGAAAGCATGTTGGCAAGACCGATGAATTTGCCAAGATCATTGCATCATTGGAAGAAAAAGGGTATTCCGTGCAGCTTTTCACAGACACACAGCCGGATCCTCCGATTGATGTCTGTGATGCGGCAGCGCAAGTGCTGAAGGACAGCGGCTGTGATGTGTGCGTCGCGGTCGGCGGCGGAAGCGTGATCGACACCGCGAAAGCCATGTGCATGCTCGTTACCAATGAAGGCTCCGTCAAAGAATACCTCTTTGGGGGAAGCAAAACGGTTGAAAATCCATCTCTTCCGTTGATTGCTGTGCCGACGACAGCCGGTTCCGGCAGTGAAGTTTCGGCGGCGAGCGTCATAACAGATGAAGAAAATGACATTAAATTGTCCGTTTCGCATGAATATTTGATGCCCAAATTTGCCATTATTGATCCGCTGCAGCAATTGTATATGCCGGCGTTTATCACGGCAACAACGGGAATGGACGCATTGACGCATGCGATTGAGTCCTATGTCTCATTGAATGCGAATCCGTTCAGCGATGCGTACGGCGAAATGGCGATCCGCCTGATCGGAGAAAATATCCGCACGGCGGTACACAATCCGATGAATCTGGAGGCGCGCGAAAAAATGGCAGTGGCAAGTACACTTGCCGGAACCGCTTTTGTCAACGGCGGTCTGGGCGCGGTGCATGGAATCTCGCAGGCAATGGGAGGTGTGGCGCACGTCGCACATGGAACTGCCAATTCCATGATGCTTCCATTTGTAATCGAGAAAAATATTCCGGGAAATTTGGAAAAATTTAGAAAGATTGCGGCGCTGCTTGGAGAAAATGTCACAGGTCTCAGTAAGTGGGAAGCGGCACAATGTGCCATCGCAGCCGTACAAAAACTGGCAGCAGATCTGCGGATCCCGAAGAAATTGACGGAGGTTGGCGTGACAAAAGAAATGTTCCCGGCGATTATCAAAGGAACGATGGAGTACCGGCTTCTTGCGGTCAATCCGGTGAAGATCACCGAGCAGGATGTCGAAGAAATTTTGGAAAAAGCATATGAATAATCAGTTACACTAGAATGGAGGTTTTATTATGATTAAATTTGAAGATTACAAACAGTATTTAAGTCCCGTTTTTTATAAGCAGACGAACCTGGTGGCAAAAAGTGCCTCAGGATGCTATCTGACTGATGTCAATGGCGACCGCTACCTGGATTTTGTACAGGGAATCGCCGTCAATGCATTGGGCCACAATTATCCGACTGTCGTGAAAGCCATTCAGGAGCAGGCGGGAAATCTTGTCAATGCGTCATTTAACCTCGTAAACTACGAGTCTACATTGACACTTGCAAAGCGGCTTTCCGAAAAAGCACCGGGCAAATTGAGCTCGATCTTTTTCAGTAACGGCGGCGCGGAAGCGACAGACAGCGCCCTCAAACTGGCAATGTCTTACAGCGCGAGAAGTGCGGTGATCGCTTTCATGGGTTCCTTCCACGGACGGACAGTCGGCGCGACCGCGATCACCGGATCCAATTCCAAATACCGCAGGCATTACAATCCGCTCATGGGAAATGTGTATTTTGCCCCATATCCGGGAAAGGATCTCTGCCCGCCGGGACTTGGCGAAGAGGAACGAACAGACTACGCGCTGTTTGAATTGAAAAAATTATTACGTTACGTCGTGGATCCGGAAGACGTGGCGTGCATCTATATGGAACCGGTTATGGGCGAGGGCGGCTACGTCGTTCCGAGCAAGAAATTTGTGCAGGAAGTCCGCAAGATCTGCGACGAGCATGGCATTCTCCTGATCTTCGACGAAATCCAGTGTGGCTATGGAAGAACCGGAAAAATGTGGGCGAGCGAACATTTTGATGTTGTGCCGGATATTATGACGGTCGGAAAAGCCATCGCAGGTGGTCTGCCGATGAGTGCGGTTATCTCGACACCGGAGATCATGGACAAATGGCCGATTGGTACCCACGGAACGACCTTTGGCGGAAACCCTTGTGCTGCCGCCGCCGGAAATGCCGTGCTGGACGCTTTCGAGGACGGCAGCCTTTTGAAAAATGTAAACGAGATGGGATCCTATCTGAAAGAAAAGCTTCGTGAAATGCAGAGCCGTCACAGCTGTATCTCGGATGTCCGCGGTCTTGGGCTGATGGTGGCGATTGAATTTTCCCACGAAGACGGAAGTCCGGCACCGGATCTTTGGACCGCCATTAAGGCCGGCTGCCTGAAGCGCCATATGCTTACTTTGAACTGCGGAGTTTACGGCAATGGCATGCGGTTTGCCACTCCGCTTAATGTCAAGAAAGAGGAGATTGACGAGGGCTTACAAATTTTGGAAGAGGCTATCTGCGAGGTGGAAGCAGGCTGAGAAGCTAAGGCAGGAAAATAGGGATTGGGACGGTTAGGGAAATTGGGAGATTGTGAACCGAGCCTGGCGCTGCGCGCCAGGCTCGGTTTTTCGCGTGGGAAGTGGGGCGGAAGAGGAGGGGTATGCCCCGCCCGCGCCAGAGAACAAAAGTACACGCCAAAAAGAAAAAACAAGTTTTTGGCGTGTGCGGAGCACCCACCCCGCCTGCGCTAGAGAACCAAAGTACACGCCAAAAAGAAAAAGCAAGTTTATGACGTGTGCGGAGCGTCCGCCGTGCCCGCGCCGGAGAACCAAAACACACGCCAAAAAGAAAAAGCAAGATTATGACGTGTGCAGAGCGCCTGCCTTGCCAACTCCAGAGAACAAAAGTACACGCCAAAAAGAAAAAGCAAGTTTTTGACGTGTGCGGAGCATCCATCTCGCCAACGCCAGAGAACAGAAGTACACGTCAAAAAGAAAAAGCAAGTTTATGGCGTGTGCGGAGCGCCCATCTCGCCTGTGCCAGAGAGCGAAAGTACACGCCAAAAAGAAAAAGCAAGTTTTTGACGTGTGCGGAGCGCCCGCCCCGTCGCTCAAGCCCCGTTGGCAGCAAAAGTCCCCCACGCTGCAAAAGCCCAAACTCCCCCACAAAAATTTTTTCCACATCCGAGGGATTTTCGGTATAATATACGAATAGGTAAGTGAAAGGTCTTTCAGAAAGAAGATAAAGGAGGCGTGCAGGATGCCGGAAGAACAATTATTACAACGAATAAAAGCAGATGCCGCACAAGGGATTGAAATTGCGATAGAGCAATACGGGGGCGCTGTGAAAAGCATTTGCAAGTCGATACTTGCAGGATATCCGATACAGGATATTGAGGAGGCGGTTTCCGATGCGTTTGTCGGATTGTGGAAGTCCAGAGACAAGGTAGTGATCAAAAACGGAAAAGGTTTGAAGATATACCTGTATGGGATCGCCCGCAAGACGGCACTCGACAAGAAGAGAATATTGGCGAAGCAGAGGCCGACGGAAGATATCGACGTCGTGCCGGAGATGGCTTCGGCAGAGGATATCGAAAAAGCGGTCGTGCAGCAGAGTGAAAGAGAGATGCTGTATGGACTGATCGACGCGATGAAAAGTCCGGACCGCGAGATATTTATCTACCGGTATTATGAGCAGTATTCCATCCGGGAAATTGCACAGAAATTGACAATTTCTGTAAAATCCGTGGAGGGAAGGCTGGCACGGGGGCGGGAACGTTTAAAAAAGCAGCTTTTGCAGAAAGGGATTAAGACCGCATGAAGTATCGCGGCGAAAGGAGGACATTATGCGTGATTTAGAAAACATGTTACAGGGACTTGGGGAGGAAAATAAAAAAGCAGAACAGGAGGGATCTGCGATGACGGAATTAGAGAAGAAAAGAATCCTTGCGAAGACAATGGAAAAGATTGAGCAGGAGAAGATCAGCGAAAATGTTCAGCAAAAGAGCAATCGCTGGAAAGTGGCAGGCAAGGTGGCAGCGGCAGCGTTGGCAGTCGTTCTTGTGGGAACAGCCGGGACGAAGGCGGCGGCAGCGCTGGGATTGGACAGCAGCATCCGCAACTTCTTTGGTATACAGACACAAGAGGAGACAAAAAATGCGGAAAAACTGATCAGTACACCGCAGGCAACGGCGGCAGACAACGGAACGACAATTTCGACAAGTCAGGTGATCGGCGACCACACAAGACTTTATGCCGTATTGAAAGCAAAAAAACTGCCGGATGTTCCGGGCGAACTTGAATTTCAGGATGTCAGCCTTTCTGTCAAAGGCGACAAGGGCGAGACATACGATTACACCTTTGCAGAGCCGAAGGTCAGCGGTGTAGACGGCGATACTACGACGTTTACTTTGCTGGTGAGCGGCATCAATAAAGACGGAAACGACGTTGATATCAATGGCAAGAACATTGAAATGACGTTGAAAAATGCAGGATATAAAAATGCAAAGGGAAAATTTGTCACCGTCAAAAAGGGAAGCTGGAACTTGAACTGGACATTCCATACCGACGCAGATGTTACGACAAAAGAGGTAAATAAAAACATCTCGCTTCTGGATGGCAAAGCAATGTGGAAAGATATCCGAATCTCGCCGCTTTCCGTGACAGTAGATTTTCAGACCACAAAGAGCGGAAAAGCACACATGTCAGAAAAAGAATGGAATAAATTGGAAAAGACACAGCGCGTTGTCGTACAGTTCGCTGACGGAACCCGCGAAGACAGCCGTTTTTGCGACGATGTCAATGA